>JAZPYY010000122.1:0-27502 GCA_045544375.1 Shuttleworthella sp. | reverse complement strand
AGCGAACGCGCGCGTTCGCGAGTCTGTCAAGCATGGCTCTAGTTAAAACGTATGGGATGGGGGAGCGAGCCCCCCGATTTGATCACGAAAAAAGGAGGAAAACCATGGCTCTGCGTGATCCACCGAAGAAAAACGAAACAGAACACATGACTGGAAAAGAAAGGATCATCATGAAAAAGAACATTACCCGACTGCTTGCTGTTCTGCTGGCCTGTTTCATGTCATTCCAGAGTATACCTGCCTTTCATGCCTGCGCGGTAGATGAGGAGGCGACTCAGGAAGCGGTTATGCCAGCTGATCGCCAATCAGAGAAAACGGAGGAAGAAACCGAAGTCTCCCCGGAGGATCCAGTAGAAGCAACGACAGAAAATACGGATGAAACGCAGGAGAATCCGGTGGAGGTGAAGACGGAAGAAACCGAAATCTCTCCGGAGAATCCTGTGGAAGAGACGACAGAAGAACTGGAAGTTCCCCAGGAGGAAGCGGTGGAACAGCAGGAAGAAGCGACACTTCCGGTTTTCTCATCCATCGCGGAAGATTCCCTGCTTTCGGAAGCGGAATTAAACAGCTATGATTTTTCCTCCAGGCGTCTGCTGGTGGCTGGTCCCAGGAATCTGATTCCTGACCCTGAACATATTCTGTCTGAATATAACGGGGTCTATCTGCTGCAGTATCCCAACGAGATCACTGCCCGGAATGCTTATTCCTATTATTACGGTAAAGCGGAATTTGCAGATATCGACTGTGTCATCCATGTGGCCGGCGGCGAGGACGGCGCTGTCAGCAGCAGTGAAATGGCTGCTGGAGATACGCCCATGGACGAACTGGCTCAGGCCGTTTCCCAGAGTCCCGCCGGTCTTGCCGGAACCGTCATCGCTCTGATCGATACAGGTGTAAACGGTACGGAAAACATCATTGAATCCGTCTCCATGCTGGGGGACGATACCTCCGATGCCAACGGACATGGTACACACATGGCCGAGCTGATCCGACGGCAAAATCCCCACGCCCAGATCCTTTCCATTAAGGCGCTGGGGGCGGATGGTTCCGGGGATTTGTCTGCCGTTTACGCGGCCATTGAGTACGCGAAGACGAAGCAGGTTGACATCATCAACCTGTCCCTGTGTGCGCCGGTGACGGCGGAGAACGCCGCCCTCACCAATGTGATCGCCCAGGCCATACGTGCGGGCATCCGGGTTGTGGCGGCAGCCGGTAATAAGGGAAGAAATGCCGGGTATTTTACGCCTGCAAATATTCCCGGAGTGATTACCATCGGTGCCTGTGATGGGGATGGACAGAGACTGTCTCAAAGCAACTATGGTTCGGTGGTGAATGCCAACGTCGTCGCCCAGACCACATCCGAAGCGGCGGCGATTTACACCGGTCTGCTTTCCGTGTTGGGCACTGTGGATCCGGATGAACAGCAGGTGTTTCCCGTCAATTATGTAAAGCCCACGCCGGCTGCACCGGAAAAAACCCATAAACTCTCCATTCTGTCCCCTTCCACGGGTCATGTGCGCTTAACCATTGGCAAGGAGCAGATGGAGCTGTACATGGACGGGGAAGACCATCTTTCTGCAAAAGGAAATCTGCCTTATACCACGGAACCGGCAGCAGAGGGAAGTGTCTATCAGAACTTCGTTTTTGAGGTAAAGGATCAGGAACAGTTGACGGTGAAAGCCGTACCGGAAGAAGACGTGCGTTTTTCCGCCATGTTTGTAAACGATCAGCCGTTGTTTAAAGATACCTGTACCTTTGCCATGACCGAAGATACCGCCATTTCGGTCACGTATCAGGCTGACGGCGCGCGCTTTGAAGCCCAGGACGCGCCAAAACCCGATGTCGCCAACGGAACCACCACAAGCGGTACCTTTACCATTCTGCGGTCCTATCATACCGCCAGCAGCCATGTGAACGACTATATGTGTGATCGTTTCCTGGTGGAACTTCACGGCGGCCTTTTAGATGGTGTTCAGGCCTGGTTTCGATGCATTAACCCCGGTGTGAATGCGCCGCTGCCCGGTATGCACGCCGTCAGTTATGAGGCACAGGTGACGGTAACCGAGAGCGGAAGCGACAAATCCTTTGACTGGAACGTGACCTGTTACACGCCTGCCGGCCGTCAGAACATGCGGATTGTAGGTTCTTATCACTATGACATCGGCAAACCCATGGGTCGGCTGATGGTCACGAAAAGCTCCACGATTCCCGGAGCCACCGTCTCCAACGATCTGTATGACTTTGGAGGTACCACCTTTGTTCTATACACGGACATGTACGTGGCGGCCGAAGACGAGGCAAAGAATTTTGCCAATGCCCTGGAAACGAAAACCATAGCTACCGGAGATGAAAGCGTGATGTTCGACGGGGCGTTTCCCGTGGGCACCCATGTGTATGTTGCTGAAATCGCGTCCAACGACTGCTATTACCGGCATACGCAGACGGAGCCGGCCGTACAGTGGCATGAAGTGGAAATCTTAGATCCCTCCAATCCGGCCACGCTGTTTGGCGTTACCATGGATGATTTTGGCAATGAGCCGAAGATGAACACCCTGTCCATCAAAAAGAGGTCCAATCCGGATGGCGCAGTGGAGGATCTTTCCGGCGTGATTTTCCGCGTCACATGGATCGGCGCTGCTTACACAGATATTTCCTGGTTCGAGGAAGATAAGGATGGAAACGGAACACCGGAATGGATTGACGATTTAGGAAGGAACAAGCCCTCCAGAACCTGGTATTTCCAGACCGACAGCAACGGTGACGCGCAGATCAATGAAGACTATCTGTTCAATGGAACGGCCGGCGGCGTTACCTACACCAGTGATACATTTGACTGGCCGTCGAACAACACCGGCGGTACGGTTCACAGGGAAATGATTCCGTATGGTTCCGTATACGTCTACGAGGAATACTGTCCCCCAACTCTGATTAAGAATCCGTCCAAATTCAGGCTGGGAGCCGGAACGGAAATGACAAACCGGGTATTCATGCAAAGTGATGATCGCGGTATGGTGGATCACTCCACAGGAACCGTGGGGGTAGAAATTGTGGCTACCAATGATGCGGTGATCGTTCCGGGTCATATCCGGCTTACCAAGACTTCCGAATTCCCATCGGTAACGGATAATAATGCAGCCTATGACATGACTGGTATTCAGTATCAGGTGTATGACGAAGATCAGCGGCTCCTTGAGGGAAAGGTGCTGGAGATTACCAGTTATGATAGTGCCACGTCCACGGGTACGTCGTCGGTGGTGGAGCTGCCTCTGGGGCGGTACTATGTAAAGGAAATCGAAGATTCCGTTACTGATACGGGGTATCTGTATGATTCCACCATGCATGGTCCCTTTGAGGTGGAATCCACGAATACGCCGACTCTGCCGAAAACAGTAACGGTGGAGGAACAGGTGAAAATGGATCCGGTGGATATTCTGCTTCATAAGGTCGATGCCAACGGCACGCCGTCCACCCAGGGCGGAAGTTCCCTGGAAAATGCCCGGATTTCCATTTCCTATTACGCCGATACTACTCATACCACTTTGGAAGAGGTAGAGGAGGGTGAGGCGGTTCGTTCCTGGGTGTTTCAGACAGACGAAACCGGCCGGATTCTCTATCACCCCAGCTATAAAGTGTCCGGGGATGATCTGTTTACAGACGCCGATGGAATCAATGCCCTTCCCGCCGGTACGCTGGTGGTCTCGGAGACCGTTGCGCCTGCAGGTTATAAGCTGAACACCGACCGGTTTCTGATTACAATTGACACCGACCGGGTGGTTTACCGAAAGGCAGACGGCACACAGATTCAAAGTGTGGCATTACCCCTGGGAAATCAGCTGGAGGACTCCGGATTTCTGTTTTATGAATCCGCCATTCGCGGCGGAGTAAAGGTGGTCAAGTGGGATCAGGACCGCCAGGGAGCAGAACCTACCGGGGACGCGGATCTTTCCGGTATCACCTTTATGGTAAAGAACACGTCCGGAAATACCGTGGTTGTAAACGGTACAGAATATGCCCACAATTCAGATCTTACCGGCCTTTCGCTGGTATCTGACGCCGCAGGTAGCGCCCAGACGGCGGCAGACGCCCTTCCCTACGGGGATTATACTGTGCGCGAGGTTTCATCCAACGGCAGTTACCGACTCACCGACGGGCGGGAAATCGCCTTCCAGATCCGTACAGACGGTCGGATTGTAGACATTTCCGCAGCAGGGGAAGATCTGGTTTTCGAAAACGAGCCGGTGCGGGGTTCCCTGGAAATCCATAAGGCACCCAATGATACCCCAGATCCTGAGGGAAACGCTAGTCTATCGGGCATTCGTTTTGCGGTGATCAATGCTTCCGAAAAGGCAGTGAAGTATAAGGATACGATGTTCGAGCCGGGCCGGGTGATGGACGTCATCACCACCGGAGCCGATGGCTGTGCCCGGACGGATGAGGGATCCCTGTCCTATGGCACCTACCGGGTATGCGAGCTGCATAAGGACGCAGACGTCAGCATCATCGGTGAAATATACGAGGGAAATCCTAAGGCGGGCACGTCCCCCTATGCCAACGATTCCTATGTGTATGAAGATAACGAGGCCACGGTGGAAGTCCATGGCGACAACGCCCGGGAGAGCGTATCCTTTACCAACGAGGAGATAAAGGGTTCTGCCGCGGTAAAGAAAAAGGACAGCCAGACCGCCGCATCCCAGGGCGACGCTAGGTTTTTGGGCATCCGGTTTGCCATCGTTAACCGCTCTGCAAATCCGGTGAAGCTTGGCGATACCGAATATGCCAGCGGTGAGGTGATGGCGTTGATCACCACGGACGCCGCCGGAAACGCGGCTCTTTCAGACAGCAGTCTTGCCTTTGGCGAATATGATATCTATGAGTTAAAAGCCAGCGCCACCATCGCTGCCGGAGATCTCTACGACGGTTCCGAAAAACTGGGCAGTGCTGACGATATCTATGCCAATCACAGCGGATACCTGTGGCAGAACAACAGCCGGCATATTAAGATCGAAACCATGGGTCAGATGGCGACGGCAGAATTTACGGATCAGGTGGTCCGGGGCGGTGCGTCTTTCTTAAAAATGGACGGGGAAACCCTTGCGCTGTTTCCCCAGAGCGGGGCATCCCTGAAGGGCGCGGAAATCACCATCCGAAATGACAGTGCCGCAGACGTCATGGTAAATGGTACCCGCTACGCCCCCGGAGAGGACGTTTTAACGGTGGAAACCGCGGAAGACGGAACCGCGTCTACGGAAGCTCGTGTGCTGCCTTACGGGACCTATACGGCGCGGGAGACCAAGGCGTCCCCCGGATATAAACGAAACACCGATTGGAAGGTGACCTTCCATATAACGAAAGAGGGAGAGATCATCGAAACCGGTGCTTCGGATCCCCTTCCGGAAGAACTGATGCGGGCGGATCTGGCGTTCCTGAAGGTGGATGAAAAGGGCGAGCCCATGGCAAACATTCCGTTCGCCATATCTCTTCTGGATAAAGATGGTAATGTGGTGGAAACCCATGTGATGGTCACGGATGACAAGGGGTTTGCTTCCACGGCAGCCCGTGCAAAGGATGAAACAGCAAACACCCTGGATGCCTTTCTGTCGGATGGACACTTTACGGATAGCGGGGCCCTGGACGCTGCTGTAAACGTGTGGTTTGGGGCAGGAGCGCCGGCGGCCGGCAAGGGTTCTCTGATTCCCGGAGATTATCTGCTGGAAGAACTGCAGTGTGCCGCAAACCAGGGACAGGCCATGCTGAAACAGACCATTCACACCGATCCCTTTACGGACGGAAAACTGTATCTGGCAGGAAATGTGTTTGTGGATCTGGATATCGAAACGGTATCGAATCTGACAGACAATGCTTCCCAAAGCAAGTCCGTGGTTATAGATCCGGCGGCGGAACTTATGGATGAGGTGACGTTCCATCACCTGAAATCAGAAGAAACCTATCGGGCCGAAACGGAATTCTTTTATGAGGACCGCATGGGCACAAAGACTTCCGTTGGCCTTGTGCATACCATTTTTACAGCCACATCTGCGAAGAAAACCCTGGAACATACGGTAACGGTGGATACCTCCGATATGGAAGGGGGAAAGATTCATGCGGTGGACCGTCTTTACATGAACTGGCGCGGGGAAGAGATCCTGATTGCTACCCACAATACGGATTTCGCGGAAGAATCCCAGACGGTGTACGTGCCTTACATGCGTACCCGGGCCGCAGATGTATCCACCGGTGATCACGTGGGATCTGCAGGAAATACAGCGAAGATTTCGGATCAGATTCTTTATGAGGGACTGGCAGACGGCAGGCTTTATCATGCCCAGGGTATTCTGCGTTTCGCCGATTCCGGAGAAATCGTAAAAGACGCCTCTGGCGCGGAATGCAGGGTGGATCGGGTTCTTCGGGTGTCCTACAGTGCTTCGGAGGTGACGGAAGGGGCGCTGGACATTTATGTGTGCCCCAGGGACGGCGTGCTTCCCATGCCGTACTTTGAACTGGACACCACCGTGCTGCAGGGCAGATCACTGGTGGTGACGGAAACCCTTTATGATTACGATTCCGGAAAGCCGATCTTAACTCATGAGGATCTGACAGATGAAAACCAGCGGATTTACATTCCCAAAGTAACCACCACAGCGAAGGATTCCAAGACGAATGCCCATATCGGTACCATGGGAACCAAGGAAAAGGTCATTGACCGGGTGGTGCTGGAAAATCTGATGGTGGGACAGACCTATGAGGTGAAGGGCACGCTGGTTTATAAGGAAGACTGCATTGACGCGCAAGGGACGGCCCACAAGGCCGGGGACGTGATCGCCACCCACCCGAAGGTGACATTGGTGGCGGAAAGCACCACGGAAACCCTGGATATTGTCTTTGAGGTGGATTCCACCGCTTTTCAGGGTGTATCCGGCGTGGTGTTTGAAGATCTGTATCACCAGGGTGTTCCTGTGGCGGTTCACCACGACCTGGACAGCCGGGAACAGACCGTCAGCTGGCCGGCGATTCACACCACAGCAACGGATGCCCTCACGAGGGATCATACAGGTGCGGTCACCGAAAAGGCCATCGTCCAGGATGAAGTGCGCTACGAAAACCTGGTGCCCGGCTTACAGTATCAGATCAAGGGCAAGCTGGTGATCCGGGGCAGAGAAGATGAGGTGCTGGCTGAAGAAGGCTACATTTTCATACCGAAGGAAAGCAATGGATCCTTTACGCTGGCCTTTGAGTTTGACGCCTCCGGTTTGGCAGGTGAAACCGCGGTGGCATTTGAATACCTGTATCTGGACGAAAATCTGATCGCAGCGCATGCAGAACCGGAAGACGAAGGACAGAGCGTCCACTACCCGAAGATTCAGACGAAAGCGAAGGATCTGACCACAGGAGAGCGGCAGGGTTACACGGGACCCACCCGCATTGAAGACGTGGTAAAGCTATCCAACCTGATTGTGGGTCAGACGTGCGACGTTTCTGGTGTGCTGATGGATAAGGCCACGGGACAGCCGGTCCTTGACGGAAAGGGCCGCGAGATCCGGGCGGAAAAGAAGGACATTACAGCTACGGATACGGAGATGGAAGTGACCGTGGTTTTCAGTCTGGACGCAACGATCCTCGCCGGACGTTCCTGTGTGGTCTTTGAGGATCTGATGCATAACGGCGTGTATGTGGCGGGCCATGCAGATCTGGAGGATGAGGATCAGACCATATGGTATCCCAACAGAAAGCCGCCGGTGAAAACCGTGCCGAAAACAGGAGATCCCTCAAAGGGATGGCTGTGGGCAGGCCTTCTGGCGGCAGCTTTGCTGGGGATGATCTGTCTGCTTCGTAAATGGAGAAAACTTAATCTTTTCGACTAAAATCCACCGCATTGGCGGCCTGGCGTTTGTGTTCATCCTCAATGGCCGCGTAGTAATCGATGGTGGTATTGATGTTTTCGTGTCCCAATACGTCCGCCACCAGCCGGATATCCCCGGTTTCCCGGTAGAGGGCAGTGCCATAGGTGCTTCGCAGCTTGTGGGGCGTAATTTTCTTGGTGGGCACGGCAATGCGGGCGTATTTGCGCACCAGATTTTCAATGGCATCGACACTCATGCGTTTTCCCTGAAGGGATAAAAACAGGGCCTTTTCATGGCCTTCCCGGGGTGTGGTCAGGGCACGTTCGGTTTCCATATAGTCGGAGAGTGCCTCGTGGACATCATTTCCAAAGTAAATGATGTCCTGACCACCGCCCTTGCGGACAATTGTCAAAGAATTAACAACCAGATCCACGTCCGTCAGATCCAGCCCGTTGCACTCGGATACGCGGATGCCGGTGTTTAACATGAGCACGAGAATGGCCAGATCCCGTTTCTGGGTGCGTTCGCAGTATTTGCGCTGGCGGTCGGACATCTGAGGATTGCCGTTTTCAATGGCTGCCAAGATGTCCCGGACCTCGTAATTGTTCATACGAACGATGTTTTTGTCCTTTTTTAAGCGGGGCAAAGGCACCAGGATCATGGGATTATTGGGAATGTTTTTGTGCTCAAAATGGTACTGGTAAAAGCCCCGCAGGGGTGACATTTTACGCGCAATGGCTTTTTTGCCGTTTTCGTGAGATTCACCGTCCACGTTCAGTTCCAGAAAACGCTGGTATTCAACGATGTCCGGAGCATCCAGCTGTGCAAGGATATCCAAAGGGAAATCCTTAATGTCAGTGTTTTTCAGCACGGGATTTCGTTCCTTTAAGAAACGGAAAAACGTGAGCAAATCATAGCTGTATGAAATGAGCGTGCTGGTCTGGGTGGTGAGTTCTTTGCTGTAGATGTAATCCACGGCGCAGCGGGGAAGCTGGCTTACCAGTTCACGCAGTTTTAAGGTTTGCTGTTTTTTCTTGTCTTTATAGAATTCGGAGTCTTTACCCATAGAAGGCCTCTTTTCGCGGTTTTTGCATACTATCTAACGGATAAACAGATATTTAACCGATAGATACATTTTAGAGGTTATGCTCTTCTCTGTCAAGATCTGTGGGAAAATCTGCCAAAGAAAAAGCCACAGAAAACCAACATTGAGGTTTTCTGTGGCTTGTACATGCCGCTGATTAAAACAGATGGATGTCGCTTAAGTAAGGAATCTTAAAGGTCTGTCCCTGGGCGGCTTTGATAATGGCGACGATTCTGCATGCAATCAGAAGTACTTCCACGATGGTGAATATGCCAATCCATCCGGAAATCAGACTGGCAATGGCTGCCGCAATATTTAACACCAGTCCCTGGTTCAGATGGAATCTGGTAAATTCGTCCTTTCTGTCTCCGATAAAGAAGGCAATGAGCAGGCCGATCCATGTGCAGTACGAAAGAATGCCTGCAGCTTTGGAAGAACCGGAAATGCCATCGGAGTATCCGGATTTGGTCTGATATCCGTTGGTGTAATCGCCGTTCTGATAATTATAGGTGTTGGCGTTCTGCTGATAGCCGCGCTTGGAGTAATCCTGCTGATACTCCGCAGAATTGTACTGCTGCTGATAGGCCTGCTGCTGGTCATATTGCTGCTGCGCAGACTGCTCTTCTGCCGCATAGGCTGCCTGGGTTCCGCCGGAGGTATAGGCGGAAGAATTGCCGGTGGGCGCCTGCTGCGTCTGGTCATATTGGAACTGTCCGCAGTAAGGGCAGACAGCGTCGTTGTCTTCGATCTGTGCGTTGCAGTAAGGACAGGTTTTCATCGTTCTCCTCCTTTTTGCTGTTCCTGAATACATGCGATAATGCGCTCCCGGACGATGGAAGCGATTTCGGGCGTTTTCATTTGTGCATATTCATCATAATATAATGGCTGTAAAAAAACTACCTTTGTTTTTACCGGCCGAATGGAAAGACTGTTAAATACTTTATAAGAATCAATTAAGGCCACGGGAACAATGGGGGCCTTGGCCTTGACGGCGCATTTGAAACTGCCGGGCTTGAATTCCTGTACGTGGTTATGGTTGTTTAAATAACCGCCTTCGGAAAAGATGATGTATTTGCGTCCTTCGGATACTTCCGTTGCCATTTCGTTGATGATGCGAAGTCCCTGCTTCACATTATTGAGCACCAGACGTTTGGCACCCAGCAGATCCACAATTTCCCGCACCAGGAAACCGTAAGACTTTGCCCGATCCATAACAAAGGTACAGGGTGTCTTGTGGGAAATGATGATGCCTAAGGCGTCATATTTGCCCTGGTGATTGGGAAACATGACATAACCGCCCTCTTTGGGCAGGTTCTCTTCCCCACTGACTTCGGTGGTGATGTTTCCGGATTTCATCATGTAACGGATCATTTTCTGGGCGTAGGAATATTTCTTTTCCTCACTGTACCATTCCGGATGGGCGATCATCCGCCGCATCATGGGAATCATATAGGGCGCCCGGAAAATGTTCGCCAGAATGACGTAGATAAAGCGCAGCATGTGTAAAACCTCGATCTAAAAAACTGTTTCGTAAAACTCATTTTCAGGAGATCCGCAGTTTATCCAGCAGCTCCGAAAAATAAGCCGGAAGGGGTGCGTCAAAGGACATATGCTCTCCTGTGGTGGGATGGATAAATCCCAGATGTCCTGCGTGCAGAGTCTGCCCTTCCAGGGAAAAGGGACATTTCTTTGGCCCGTAAACCGCATCCCCCAGCAGCGGATGCCCGATGCTGGTCATATGCACGCGGATCTGATGGGTGCGCCCTGTTTCCAGAATAAAGCGGGCGTAGGTCAGATTGCCGGAAAGATCCTCAATCCGCTCATAATGGGTGATGGCGTCCTTTCCGCCTTTGACATTGGCTGCCATGCGCTTGCGGTCTTTGGGATCCCGGCCGATGGTGGTATGGATGATGCCGGAATCTTCTTTCAGCCGTCCGCAGACGATGCCCTGATAGATGCGATCCACACTGTGCGCGGCGATCTGTGCCGCTAAGGACCGATGGGCTTCATCCGTTTTACAGACTACCAGGGATCCGGTGGTGTCCCGGTCGATGCGGTGAACGATGCCCGGGCGGGCCACGCCGTTGATGCCGGAAAGGCTGTCCTTACAGTGGTATAGCAGGGCGTTGACTAAGGTGCCGTGCAGATGACCCGGGGCCGGATGCACCACCATGCCCTTGGGTTTGTTGACGACCAGCAGATCCTTATCTTCATAGAGGATATCCAGAGGAATGTCTTCCGGAAGGATTTCCAAAGGAATGGTGGGCGGAATGGCCACTTCAATCTGGGTTCCGCAGGCCGGCCGGTAGCTTTTATTTACCGGTTTACCTCCAGCGCAGACGCGATCCGAGGCAATCAGCTGCTGAACGGAATTGCGGGAATAGCCTTCCATTCGCACCGCCAGAATCCGGTCCAGTCGCTGGCCGGCTTCTTCTTCGGTAACTTCACAGACATACAGGGTATCCTGATCGCTGAGCAAAGTTTCAGGTGTTTCCATATTCATGCTTCTCTCCGGCTTTAACCGTTGGGAAAACGACGATGTTACGTTTCTCTCCTGCTGGAACGGTAGGATCGATACTCTTCCCTCCTGGCAAATCATGATTGCTGGGGGAAAACCCGGTTAATATCCTCTTCTTTGTAATACACCAGCATCAGCAGGATGATGATAAATACGCTGACCGTAACATAGATATCGGCCACATTAAATACCGGGAAATCAATCAGGGAAAAATAGATGAAGTCCACCACGTATCCCTGTCCGATGCGGTCGATGAGATTTCCCACAGCGCCGGCTAAGAGCACCCAGCCGCAGATCCGCAGCGGCAGAAAGCGGCGTTCTGAGGGCAGATGAAACAGCACCCAGAGGATCCCCACGATCAGGATGGGGGTAATGATCAGAAATACCCAGGTGGCTCCGGACAGCGCCGAGAAGGCCGCACCGGTGTTTTCCAGATAGTGGAAGGACAGGACGCCGGGAATCAGATCAAGGTCCGCTTTTCCCCGCAGCACGTAAACCGCCCATCCTTTGGAGCACTGGTCCAGGCCGATGAGAAATATGATGATCAGCAAAGGCAGCAGCCTTTTTTTCAGCCATTGACGCATTACGCTTCTCCTTCCGGAAAGATTCTTGCGGCAGCCTTGCGAAGATCCTCATCCGTGACCCGCGTGGTTACAGAGGCGTTTCCGATGTCCTCAAGAATCACGAACTTCAGGCCTTTTCCGGCCCGCTTTTTGTCGGCCAGGGTGGCCTTTGCGATCTGTTTTGCGCTAAGACGCTTTGGCAGCTCATCCGGCAGCTGTATCGGAAGTCCGTAGGATGCCAGCACCTGGATGGCATCGTCGGCATCTGCCGGGGACAGTCCGCCGTATTTTACGGAAAGATCCAGGGCGCACACCATGCCCAAAACGACGCACTGTCCGTGGGGCAGGGTAAAGTCGGCTAAGCCTTCCACAGCGTGTCCGATGGTGTGACCGAAGTTTAAGATGGCCCGGATGCCGCGTTCGTAGGGATCTTCTTCCGTCACCGCCTGCTTGATGCGGCAGCTTCCGCTCACCGCTTCCATGAGCGCCTGGGGATCTTTGGCCAGAATCCGGCTGGAGTTGTCAGATAGCATGTCGAAATAGGCGCGATCGCGGATCAGGCCGTGCTTTAACACCTCACCCATGCCGGAAAGCAGCTGTTCTTCCGGCAGCGTGGAAAGAACGGAAACGTTGATATAAACCAGGCGGGGCATGTAGAATGCACCCACCATGTTTTTGAATCCCCGAAAGTCCACACCGGTTTTGCCGCCGATGCTGCTGTCCACCTGGGAAAGCAGCGTGGTGGGAATCTGAATGAAATCGATGCCCCGCATGTAGGTGGATGCGGCAAATCCGCACAGATCGCCGGTCACACCGCCGCCTAAGGCAACGAGAATATCGCTCCGGTCAAAGCGGTTTGCAATAAGCACTTCATACAGATCCTGTACCGTATGAAGATTCTTCTGCTCTTCTCCCGCCGGAAAGACAAAGGAAACCACTGTGTCAAAGGCTTCGGCAAGCAGGTCTTTCACCGGCTGCAGATACAGGGGTGACACATTGCTGTCGGTAACGATGCAGGCCCGCAGAGGCCGCTTTTCGGGATACACGGATTCGATGGCCGAAACCAGATCGGAAAAGTCCTTGCGGATGTGGATCGGGTAACAGGGTTCGCCGTTTTTCTTTACGACAAAATCAGAAATCAACTGAAACATTCATCCTCCGAATCTGTAAAAAGAAGAACCGATGCGAAAGCGGATGGGTTCATTCGCTTCTCGTACCGGTTCGTGTCTGTTGGATGTCAAAACTGTCTTTAGAATCCGGCCTGAAGTCCGGAAAGATCGAATGCATCGATGATCCCCTGCAGATCGCCGGAGATATCCACGGATGCCGGCGTCAGAATGAAGATATAATTGCTGATCTTCTGCAGGGCTCCGTTGATGGCCAGGCAGGCGCCGCTGGTGACGTCAATGATGCGCTGGGCTAAGCTTAAATCCAGGCCTTCCATGTTCAGAATGACCGGCCGGCCGGTGAGAAGCGTTTCGATCACCTCCCGGGAATCATCGAACTGGGTGGGCTTGATCACGCAGACTTCCATGTTGGAAGCACTGCGGGCCGGTGCCTGGCGGCGGCTGCGCATGGGCGTAACCTTGGCGGGACGGGCTGCGGGACGCTGCGGAACCGGCTCTTCTTCCGGTTCTTCCTCGGCCTGACGGCGGCGGGCAAACAGTCCGCTGCGGGGAGCCTCGTCTTCTTCTTCAAATCCATACATATCGTCATCAATGAATTCGTCATCGTCGTTGTCGATATTCATTGCATCCATCATCTTATCAAAAATACCCATACTTAAATTCCTCCGTTTTCAGCGGTCAGTCCATATCTGCGTTCACCGAAAATACCTGTGCCCACACGGACGTGTGTTGCGCCCTCTTCTACGGCCACGATATAGTCTCCGGTCATACCCATGGACAGAAAATCCATAGATACATTATCAATGTTTTGAGAGGCTATGTCAACGGAAAGACGCTTAATTTTCCGGAAATACAGGCGGTTTTCTTCGGGATTCTGTACCAAGGGAGCGATGGTCATCAGGCCCCTGATCTGCAGACCGTCCAGTGCGGCAATATCTTTGACCAGCTGGATTGCGGTATCCTCATGAATGCCGAATTTGGAATCTTCGTGGGCGATATTGACTTCCACCAGGATGGGAATCCGACGGCGCTGTTTCTTGGCCTGAATGTTGATGGCTTCTGCCAGCCGGTAGCTGTCCACGGAATGAATGCACTCGATGGGACGCTCTGCCAGATATTTCACCTTGTTGCGCTGCAGGTGGCCGATCATATGCCAGCGGATGTCTTTGGGAAGTTCATCGATTTTCTGGCACAGTTCCTGTACCTTGTTTTCGCCGAAATCCCGGACGCCGGCTTCATAGGCTTCCATCAGTTTTTCCACGGGCATGGTTTTGCTGACGGCAATCAGGGTGATGTCGTCGGGGTTGCGGCCCACGCGCAAGGCGGCTTCCCGGATGTTTTCACGTACGGCAGTTAAGTTTTCCTGAATCATGTGCTCTCCTTTCGGACAAAGCGGATGTAATATCAGCGGATCACCTGGTTTTCATTGACCCGATCGCCCTCTAAGGCGATGCGGTCGTACAGGGAAACGCCGTACACCGTTTTGGTGTCTACAATGGAGTAATCGTTGTTGCTGTAGAGAATGTCGATCTGCTTAAATACGGCGTAGCCCTTGTTCAGATTGTACACGCCCTGCAGCTGGTCGGTGGCGCTGTTTAAGCGGTAGGTCTCCCGGGAATTGGGCCAGACGATCAGATCGTCGTCCATTAACACTTCGTTGTCTACGTAGCAGCTGTCTTCCGTTTCGTAATACACGGTGGGCACCACAAAGGAATCCTCTCCGCCCCGGCGCACCAGCAGCCCCTGTTCGGAAGAATTGTCTCCCGCCAGAAACAGGCTCTTGGGTACCGTGTAAAAGGTTTTTTCCGTAATGGCGGAATTGGGAATTTTCAGACCGTTCTGTTCATCCAGCATCAGCTCGATGGGAATGTACCGCAGATCGGCGTAGCGCTCCATGGAATCGTCAAAGGTCAGCAGCAGGTAATTGCGATTGTGACGGTTTAACAGTTCCACAGCGCCCCAGGCAGTGTTGCCGTCTTCGTCGAAGCGAACTTCGATGTAGGTGGTTTCCGCCAGCTCTTCCGCCAGTTTCCGGTCGATTTCCATCAGAAGCTGCCAGTCGGTGGAGGTGATCAGCTTATATGCCGGATCCCCGATGTGCACTTCGCTGCGGGCCTTTAAGTCCGTATCGGGCCAGGCGGAGGCGTCGAAGTTTTCCACCGTAAAGTTGTCGGCGTTTACGGTTTCCAGTCCGTCCGCATGATAGCTGACCAGCCCCGGTTCGGAGGCGTAGTACAGCCGGAAGGTATTGGCCTGGGTCGCCGCGTAGATGGCGTCGGAATACTCGCTGATGGCCCGGGCGTTGTAGGCTGCGGTCAGTGATCCGGCCAGATTGTTTTTAAAGGTATGAACCCGGGAAAAGTCGTTTTCGTTATAGTCGTACACAAAGGAGCCGATGGAGCTTTCGATGCGGCTGATTTCGTCAGGAGAAAGCTCGGCCACCGATGACGGACGGGATTTTAAAAGGGTATTGACTTCGCCGGTTTCATCCAGGGAATAGACCAGGGATTTGACACTGACCTTGCTGCCGTTACTTTCGTAATAATAGATGTCGCCCTCTTTTTCGGCGTAAAAGATCTTCTCTTCCCGAAGGGCCAGAGCCCGGAAATGATGATTGGAGCGAAGGGTTCCGGCGGTGACTTCGTAGACGGCGACGGTGTCCTTCGTCAGGGACGTAAAGACGTGAAAGCCGATGTAGATCAGCATGATGGCGGCCACCACCAGAACAATATTCAGTTGGTAATTCCTCCGGAAACGGAGGACATTGTTCTCACTCATATGGGCCTTCGAATAAAAGAAAGACTGCTGATAAAAGAAAAGAGGGACGGAAACACTCCGCCCTCTTTTACACCGCACTTTCAAAAGCGCGGAAAAGTGTTACTCTGTGACGATTTTATCCTGAAGTTCTGCAGCAAAGGTCTGGGGATCTTTGGAGATGCTTAAGATGAAATCGGTGAAGAACTTTTCGGAAACCGTGTCAAGAAGGCTGATGGCGCGCACCAGTTCTTCGTCGGTTTCGATATGTGCAACGGTCAGGAAACTGTCAAGATAAATTTTCTGGATATCGCTGTTCTGGGAAATCATGCCGCTTAAGAAGCCAAGATAGGCATCGGTGGTACCGATCACGGCGAATTCTTTCATGTCTACAAGACGAATGCGGCTGTTGAGCTCAAGCATATGCTGGCTGGATTTATCAACATATACGATGCTGCCGTCTGCCGTACGGATATCGGCATTGGCGCGATCTACCATTTTCTTTGTTTTACCGGAACCCCGAACACCGGCGATGATCTGTACCATGGTATTTACCTCCGTTTCCCCTGAGGGTCAGTTTAAGTTGTAACAGTTTCTGTGCGTAAATCTGCACCTGAAATTAGTATAGCAAACTTGGTCATAGCCCGCAAGGCACAGCTTGCTCAAATACCCGGAATTTCTATTTCGGTTCAGACTGCTAAGGCTTCCCGAAATTACTGGACATTACCGAATTTCTCCAGCATTTCCGTCATATACACGTAAAGCTGTTCCCGGTAATCCGCCTTAAAGATGATGGAGCAGATTTTTTCCTTCCGCTCGTTTTCGGATAACAGAACCAGGCAGCTGCGGGCTTCCCCGGTGGTACCGGTTTTGCCCCCCAGCACATGGATGCCGGCAGGATCGTCGGCTTTGCCGTTTAAGTACCAGGTGGTGGCTTTCCAGGTTTTGTTCACTGCACTTCCGTCGGCGGCGGTATAGGAAGCATCATACTGATCCGTGCAGAAAGCCGTGACGAAATCCGGATATTTCATGGCCTCGGAAAAGATCAGATACATGTCGTAGACCGTGGTGTAGTGATCGTCGTCATGGAGGCCGTTTACCGTGACAAAATGGGAATGGGTGGCACCCAGAGCCTGGGCTTCTTTGTTCATGAGTTCGGCAAAGGAAGCCTCATCTCCTGCGACGCCTTCGGCGATGGCCACCGCCGCGTCGTTGCCGCTGGGCAGCAGCAGGCCGTACAGCAGCTGGCGAAGAGTCAGCCGGTCTCCGGCTTTTAAGTAGGCCAAAGAAGCATCCGGCACCTGATCCACAGCATGTTCGCTGACGGTGATCACGGTTTCGGGATCCGCATATTTTAATGCTACCAGGGATGTGAGAATTTTGGTGGTACTGGCCGGATAAATCCGCTCGTTCATGTTCTGGGCATAGATGGTCTCCTTCGTGTCCAGATTAAACAGACCGGAGGCGTAGGCACAGGAGGCGTTTTCAGTTTCTTCGGTATGAAGATCAGACATGGACGTAAGACACAGATCCTCCGCATAAAGAGACGGCTGCATCACATAGGGAGAACGGGTGATTCCGTATTCGTAGGAGGTGGAATACAGATCATAGGTGGCGTACTCCTCTTCTGCCTCGCCGCAGCCGTAAAGAAGTGCTGACACAAGCAGCACCGTTATACATGTCAGAAGGTGTTTGCTCTTCACTTATACATCTCTCTCCACTCCAGATCGCCGCGATCCAGAGATTTTACAAGAAGTTCCGCCGTGGCCAGATTTGTGGCCAGGGGGATATTGTTGACATCGCAGATGCGGACAATGGGATGGACATCGGGCTCGTTGGAACGCGCGGTTAAAGGATCCCGAAGGAAAATGACGAGATCCATTTCGTTCTGTTCGATCTGCGCACCCAGCTGCTGGGTTCCGCCCAGATGGCCGGCCAGATATTTGTGCACCGGAAGGCCGGAGGCTTCTTCGATGAGACGCCCGGTGGTTCCGGTGGCATAAAGCTCGTGGCGGGACAGAATTCCGCGATAGGCAATGCAGAAATTCTGCATCAGTTTTTTCTTGGCATCATGTGCGACAAATCCGATGTTCATGTTTTCCCCCATTAAAACACGCCCAGTTATCGTTTATTACTTTGCAGACCGACATTCAGCACAAATCCGATGCCGGCGTATATGGTGATCAGGGATGTCAGGCCGTAACTGACAAAAGGCAGGGTCAGTCCGGTGTTGGGCATCAGTCCGGATACTACACAAATATTAACAAAACTTTGGAAACCAATCAAGGCTCCGATTCCGGAACAGATCAGACGTCCGGTCATATCCCGGGCCTGGCGGGCAATCCAAAAGCACCGCAGGGAAATAAACATGAGCAGAAAGACGATGAGGGCGGAGCCCACAAAGCCCAACTCCTCTCCTGCCACGGCGAAAATAAAGTCCGTGTGGGGCTCGGAAATGTAGTTTCCGTTTTTGACGGAGTCTACGGCGTTGTTGTTTAAGCCCTTGCCCATAAGCATGCCCGAGCCGATGGCCATGATGGAATTCTGCTGCTGGTAGGCCGTGCCCGGATAATCCGAAGGGCGAAGCCAGGACAGGATACGCAGATTCTGGTAATCCGAGAGAATGGGATATCCCCGGAGAATCAGAAACAGCACCACCAGCACCAGGGGAATGAAAATGGCCAGCACCACGCCCACAATGCGGTAATCCAGGCCGGCTACAAACAGCATGGCTGCGATCATCAGGAAGGTGACGATGGTGGTGGAAAGGTCGGGCTCCTTATAGATCAAAAACAAAGGAACCGCGGCCAGCAGGGCCGTTGCGGCCAGGGACACCAGGCGGTTCAGGTTTTCGGATATCATCGTCAGAAACCTGGCAAAAAACAGCACCAGTAGGATTTTGGCCATCTCGGAGGGCTGTACCCGGAAACTGTCGGTAATGCGGATCCAGCGTGTGGCGCCGGAAACCGTATAGCCCACACCGGGAATCAGCACCAGCACCAGGATGCCGATGGCGATGACATAATACAGCGGAAACAGCTTCTCCAGAAAGGTGTAGTCAAACAGGGAGACCACCAGCATGGCCACCAGTCCCAGCACCATGCCCAGTATCTGCTTCTGCTGGTTGTCTTCGTTGGCGCTGCCGATGACTAAAATGCCGATAAAGGTGACCGCCATGACGGCAAATACCAGAAGCACGTCAAAATTTTTCAGTTTGTAATTGCGCAGGGCATTCTGAAACATAGATTACTCCCATTTTCCGGTAATCTGGGAAAGAATTCCGGAGGTTAAGGGTTCGGCAATGAGCCGGTGGTCAAAGACAGCGAGAACCGTGGGGACGGTGCGGTCCCGGCGCAGGCGCTTAAACCATTTCTCTTCCACATCGATGCGTCCGGTGACGCCGCCTACGGAAACGTGTTTCGGGTGATCGATGGCGTTGGCCGCAATATAGCAGAACCGGTTTTCCGGCCATCCGGCATCCACGCTGCCGGACAGGGTGCCTAAGACGATGACATTTCCCGTGGCCCGGACTCTGGCGCCCCGGCGCACGTCGCCCATGATGACCAGGCTTCCTTCCACCGACACGTCCCGGCGCTCTTTTACGCTCTTGTTGATGATCTGAGCGTCCATGTAAATCCGGGACTTGCGGTAATCTTCTTTTTTCTTTTCCAGCGCGGCGTCAAACACTTCGTTTTCGTGAAACACGATGCTGATGGAAAGATCGGAATTCAGTTCGATGGCTTCCGTGATCACACGGATTTCCTCATCGGTTAACGGCCGGCCTTCCAGGGAAAGCATCATGCTGCGCCGCCCGAAGAATTTCTTTCCTTCAAAAAAGCGGGAGCAGATGTCCTTGATCAGCACCTCGAAGGGGACAGAAGGATCCAGCTTCAGGCGCAGATCCTGACCGCCGCTTTTGATTGTGACAGATTGCTTCATGTAGATTCCTTTCAGTCCCCGGACAGGGTCTGGGTGACATGGATGGCGTCGAGGTTCTCTTCTTCGGCAGGGGTGCCTTCGCTGAAGTAGGCTTCGATGATGTCACGGCTGACTTCAGCGGCATAATGTGAATTATACCCGTATGCGATGCGGGTGGCAACGGCGATCTGGGGACTGTCGTAGGGCGCGTAGCCCACAAACAGCGCGTGGGAGGCCCGGGTCTGGGAGGACTGGGCCGTTCCGGTTTTGCCGGCGATGGCCACGGGACAGTCTTCAAATTCGTCCATGTCTTCCACCATCATGCGCATGCCGGTGTGGATGGTATCCCACCCTTCCTGATTCAGGATGTCGATGTTGTTTCGCACCGTGGGAGCCCAAGATTCAATCACGTTTCCGGAGGCGTCGGTCATGTGGTCCAACAGGGTTAATCGGAACACCGTTCCGCTGTTGGCAACGGCAGCGGCATATCGGGCTAAGGCGATGGTGGTGATGTTGTTGTCGGACTGGCCGATGGAAGCCATAACCGGGTACTGGGTGGCAAAACGGGAGGTGTTCTCTTCGATTTCCACGCCGGTTTCTTCCGTCAGACCAAAGAGATTCGCGTATTTTTCCAGGGTTTCGATGCCGGTTTTATCCGAGTATTCGCCGTTGGCGTCCGCCGACATGCGGTAGCCCACTTCATAGAAGTAGTAGTTGCAGGAGTCACACAGGGCTTCCGCCATGTTTTCTTCCCCGTGATTGTGGGGGTAGAACCAGCATTTCGGCTTATTGGAAATCTTTTCGAATTCCCCTTCGTCCAGGATGGTTTCCGCGGGTGTCACCACCCCTTCGGCTAAGGCAGCGGCGGATACCATCAGCTTTAAGGTGGATCCCGGCGCCGTGCGCTGCTGGGTGGCGTAGTTATAGAAAGGATTGGAGCTGTTGGTGGCCAGATACACGTAGTAGGAACTGTCCTTGGCCGTCACCAGCCGGTTGGTGTCGTAGCCCGGATAGGAAACGCAGGCTAAGGTCTGACCGGTATTGGAATCCAGCACCACCGTGGAGGCCGAACACAGATCCAGACCCAGCTCGGCGGGGGTGATATCCAGGGAGCGGATGCGTCCGCTTAAGAAGGAATAGGCGGTAATGGCGCCGCTTAACAGGGCGTTTCGCTCATTGCCCTGATCTTCCGTGACCTTCTGGTCGATCAGTGCGGCACACAGCTGGGCACCGGTGATTTCGTCGTTTCGGATGGCATATTCGTAAATCAGCGCATCAAACCCCGTGTCGTCGGCCAGATAGGCCAGCACGTAATCGATCAGCGCCTGATAGCTTTCGTTTTCATCGGCAAAAGCGGTGTCTTCCGTGATGGCGGAGACGTCGATCCAGCCCTTGTGGATGACATAACGCAGGTATTCGTTGACGGACAGCTCCTCGTTGGTCCAGCGGATCTGCATCTCATCGGAGGCGTCGATCTTGCCGCTGTCAAAGATGCCGGCGGATTTTAAGGAAGTGACCACATAGGTGTCATACCGCTGATATTCATCCGGCTGCTGATTGTAGGGAATACCGGCACCATCGGAAAGCTGGGCGGAAAGCTCCAGCAGAGCCACATATTTGTGCAGGTTGAAGGCCTCGAGAATGGCCCGCTCCACATCCGTGGCGGACTCCGAGCCCATCTGGTTGGTTTTGAGCATGTGGTTGTTGATTAAGGCCACATACAGGTCATAGATGGAAATGACTTCCCGGGAGGACAGCTCGTCGGAATTGGCGTCGTTATTGTACTCCTTGATGTTTCGAAGCCGGGCCAGCAGCACGCCTGCCACTTCCCGTTCCAGCAGGGAGTAGACGGTTCTGGACAGGGGGGCGTCGATGGAGGTATAGATGTTGTTTCCGGAAACCGGGTCGATGTGATCCACCACCAGCAGAGGGTTGCCCACGTGGTCGGCGTAGACAGTCTCCCGCCCTTTCCGGCCGATGAGCATGGCGTCCAACGCCCGCTCCAGACCGGTTTTACCCACCTGGTCGGTCAGAGATACGGTATCGTCGGTGGCAATCCGCTCATTGTATTCTTCCGTAGAGATGGTGCCGGTGTAGCCCACCAGGGAGGAAAACACGTAAGGGTCCGTGTATCTGCGCACGTAGGATTCCTGGACGGAAATGCCCGGCAGCAGGTTGTGATTTTCGTAAATGTAGGCCACGGATTTTTCGCTGATGCCCGAGGCGATGGTGGCCGCGATGTACTTCTGGTAGGCATTTAAGCTCATGGTATAGCGGATAATGGCGATTTCATAGGCCGTATACCGGTCAATGAGCAAGGTGCTGCCTAAGGATTCATAGGATTCTTTGATGTTGTAGCGGTTGGGGCCGGTCAGATAGGCCATGATCTCATCCGCCGAAGCCACCCGCTCGTCGATGTCGTAACGCTGGTTGTACACCAGTTCCGAGGAGGTGCGCCGGCCGAAAATGTCGGCCCGGAAGCGGTTTAAGGCCGAGCCGGTGACGGAAAATTCGTAATTTCCGCTTTCATTGATGCGGATACCGAAATTGTTGATGAGACATCCCCGGTCGCCGTTGCGCTCTAAGGCAAAAATCAGGCGGGCTAAGGCGGCGTTTAAGGTGTCGTTCTTTTCCCGGGTGGAATTGTAGGTGCCGCTGTCTTCGATGGTGATGTCGTAGGCCAGTTCGTTGGATGCCAAAGGTTCGCCGCTGCGGTCAAAGATCAGACCCCGGGTGGCGGGAATGGACACCTGTTTTTCGATGAGCAGATCGTAGTTGTCCTGGTAGTCCTGACCCCGAACGATCTGCAGCACAAATAAACGTGCCGCCAGGATGCCAAAAAAGATCACAATCAGCGTCATGAGCACGAGGATTCGCGAAGAAAAATAATGTTCTTTCAGGAAGTCAAAAACCTTGCGCATAGTGTTCCTTATTATTTACGAACGGCGTGGAGACTGATTCGCCCAGCGGATCAAAGCGTAAACGCCTCGGTAGAAAATGATGCCTGCAATGGCGGTGTAAATCACCTCCGGCAGGATCAGGTGAAACAGATAAAAAACGTAACTGGTGTCCATGTGCAGAAGCAGCCGGCCCAGATACAGGACGGTGTTATACAGAAAATCGCTGGAACAGATCAAAGCCAGGGGAAGGCGGATGCCTTCGCCGTAGAAAAACCGCCGGAAGGCGCCGCTGGCGTAGCCTAAGAGCATGTACAGAAGGGTCTGTATGCCGAACAGGGAGGGATCCGCACAGTCTAACAGGAAACCGCCGGCAAAGCCCACCAGCATGCCGGGGACGTTTCCTAAAATCAGCCCGTAGGTGGCCACCGCAGCGATCATCAGATTGGGAACGGCGTATCCTAAGCGGATCCAGGGGCCCACGGTCATCTGCAGCAGATAGGCGCAGGCGATGGACAGGGCCGCCGCGGCTATGTTTTTTAACAGGTTGGGAAAACTGCTCATTCAGGGTCCTCGGTTTCTTTCACCTGAAGGATGACGAGTACTTCTCTTAAGTGCCGGAAATCCACCACCGGTGCGATGGTTCCGGATTTCGTCAGCTGGTTGGCGTCGGTTTCGATGGTGACGATATAGCCCACCAGAAGTCCGGGAAGATATTTGTCGCTGATGTTGGAGGTGATGACCGCATCGCCGGCGTGCACCGCGTCCGCGCTGTCCTCTAGGGAGGAAAACCGGATCAGCTGCTCGTTCATCATATCCTTTAAACTGCCGGCCACGATGCAGTGGTCGCCGGTGTTCTGGATCATGGAGGAAATCCGGGCGTCGTCGTCAATCACCGCCCGCACTGTGGAAAAATGCCGTCCGGCTTCCGTAATGATGCCGCACAGTCCGCCTCCCGCGATGACGTTCATATCTTCTGCCAGGCCATCCGCCGTGCCCTTGTCGATGACAAAGGTGGAAAACCAGCCGTTGGTGCTGCCGGCAATCACGTGGGCACCGGTGGTTTCATAGTCGGAATAGGTCTGATCCAGGGCGTACAGATCCCGAAGACGGGTCAGCTCAGACTGTTCCTGCAGCGCCTCGGACAGCTGCATGCGAAGGGTTTCCACTTCTTCCGTCAGACGCTGGTTTTCGTCCACCAGCGCCTCATGGGTCTGGGCGTCCTGACGGGTGACGCTTACTTTGTTGGCGGTCCAGGTCATGCCCTTTTGCATGGGCACGAACAGGGTATTGATCACCGCGCCAACAGGTCCTCCTGAAAAACCGGCGGAATAGCCGGCAAACAGAAGGATTACGCATAGAATGATTAATATGGTCAGCACAAAGCGGCTGGGAATGGGTGTCTTATTCTTCTGCATCTATCGAAACATCCTTAAGCGAATTTCATCACCAATTTCAGCAAAACGTTTTTCGGTCAGCATGCGGCCAAGACCCACGGCCACGGCGGTTTCGGCATTTTCGTTGACATTGACGGAAATGCCCCCCGCCTCTTCCAGGAAAGCAGCGAGGCCCTGAAGTTTCGAACCGCCGCCGGTGAGGTAAATACCGTCGGAAACCACGTCCTTGGCCACCTCCGGGGGAATCTTCTCCAGCATCCGTTTCACAGCGGAAGCAAATTCGGAAAGATCGTTTTTCAGCGCTTCCCGGATTAGGACGGAATCGGCTTCAAAGGTCACAGGCAGTCCGCTGACCACGTTGCGGCCCACGATCTTCTGGGTCTTAATGGGCGCATCCTCTTCCTCTCCTGCCTTGCCCAGGGTTTCCTTCAGCTGCACGGCGGTTTTCTGGCCGATGAGCAGCTGACTGGTGCGGCGAAGTTCTGAAATGATGGCCTCGTCCAGGCGGCGTCCGCCGAAGGGCAGCATTTCCGAAAGTACAATGCCGCCGGAAGAAATCACGGACATTTCCGTGGTATCGGCGCCGATATCAATGACGAAGGCACCGGTGGAGGAAGTGATATCCGCCCCCGCGCCTAAGGCGGCGGCTAAGGGCTTGTCACAGATCCGGATCCGGCGGGGCCGGTTTTTGGCGTGGGTAAACAGATCCGGAAAGGCTTTCTTTTCCACTTCGGTAATGTCGTGGGGAATGGCGAGCATGATCTCGCTGCGCCGAATAGAGGCGCCGTAGTCGTTTTCCAGAATTTCGTACAGCATGGTCTGCATGTTGTCGAAGGAGGAAATCACGCCCCCGGAAACGGGAAAGGACACGTCGATGGCTTCCGGAGATTTTTCGAACATGTCGTAGGCCTCGTCTCCGTAAGCATACATCTGATCCCGGGATACGACGGCAATCGTATTTTTGATGGTTTTTACTTTTTTATCCTGCCGGCTGTAGATTTTCAGATTGCAGGATCCTAAATCAATACCGAATGCGTTGCTCATGGCGCCTCATTTCAAATCCGTGCAGCATATCATAGCGAACAGAAACGGTGACCGTTGCTATAAAGAGGAAAGATTACTTATCTTCCCCTTCCGTCAGCTGGCCGGATTCCGAAAAACTGTAATAGATTCCGTCGCCGATGATAATGTGGTCCCGGATGGGAATGCCTGTCACCTGACCGGACTTTACAAGACGGCAGGTGGCGTCGATGTCCTCCCGGCTGGGAGTGGGATCTCCGCTGGGATGATTGTGCAGCAGTACATAGCTGGAAGCATTGCAGGCCGCAGCGGCACAGATGATCTCCCGGGGTGAAAACATGGTGGAATTAATGGTGCCCACAGAAAGAACTTCCTCCCGCAGAAGGTTGTGCTGGATGTCAAAAAACAGAGCCCGCAGGGATTCTTTGCTTTCGTGACGCATCATTTCCATAAAGTAATCCGCGATGGATCGGGATGATTCCAGGCGGATATTGTTTCGCCGGCGCATGGCCGATGTCCGGTTGGACAGTTCAAAGAGGGCCCGCAGCTGGCGGGCTTTCACGCGGCCGATGCCGGGAACGCGGATCAGTTCGTGAACCGGCATGCGGGCTAAGGAGGCCAGAGAATTGCCATTCATGGCCAGGAGGGTCTGGGCGGTTTCCAGGGCATCGGCGTTTCCGGAACCGGAACGCAAAATGATGGCCAGAAGTTCCGCGTCAGACAGGTGCTGCTCTCCTACCAGATCAAAGCGCTCATAGGGCGCCTGGTTCTGATAGCGCTGCTGCATTTTTGAGGGATTGGGCATAATTTTTCCTTTCCCTCTCTTCTTACGGTACCCTTCATCTTAACACAAGGCTTCATCCGGTACAAGGTTCGCCGCGTGGAGTTTTTCCAGGGAAAGGATCATGCCGTAATGCACATGGGGCCAGGTCAGGCCGCCCTGGAAATACACGTTATAGGGCGGTTTTACCGGTCCGTCGGCGGACAGTTCGATGGAGGAACCGGAAATAAAGGCACCGGCAGCCATTACCACGTCGCTGTCGTAGCCGGGCATGGCCCAGGGCACCGGGGTGACATAGCTGTCCACGGGCGCGGCGGCCTGAATGCCGGCGCAGAAGGCTAACATGGCTTCTTCGGAACCTAAGGTAATGGCCTGTATGATGTCGTGGCGCTCTTCGTCCTTGTTGGGCAGCACCAAAAATCCCAGGGGTTCATACAGGTTGGCGGCAAAAATGGCGCCTTTTAAGGCGGCCGCAGTTACCACCGGCGCCAGAAACAGTCCCTGGAAGAAGGACGGCAGCACCCCTAAGGAGGCGCCCACTTCCTTGCCTAAGCCCGGGGAGGTCAGCCGATGGGCGGCCTTTTCCACCATTTCCTTTTTGCCCACCAGATAGCCGCCCAGGGGAGCCAGTCCGCCGCCGGGGTTTTTGATCAGAGAGCCCACAATCAGGTCGGCCCCCACTTCTAAGGGCTCCTTCTCTTCCGTGAATTCACCGTAGCAGTTGTCTACCATGATGTTCACATCGGGTTTGATGTTTTTGATGAAAGCCACCAGCTCTCCGATCTGATCCACAGAGAAGGAGGGACGGGTCTGATAACCCTTGGAACGCTGGATAGTGACCAGCCGGGTGCGGTCGTTTAAGGCCTGGCGAATGCCTTCGTAATCAAAGGTGCCGTCGGAAAGCAGATCCACCTGGCGGTAGGTGATGCCATATTCCGCTAAGGAACCGTCGGAGGGACGGATACCGATGACCTCTTCTAGGGTGTCGTAGGGCTTGCCCACCGGGGAAAGCAGTTCGTCCCCGGGACGCAGGTTGGACATCAAAGCCAGGGCAAGGGCGTGGGTTCCGCAGGTGATCTGGGGACGCACCAGGGCGTCTTCCCCGTGGAAAATGTCCGCATATACGGCCTCCAGCACTTCCCGGCCGTAGTCGTTGTATCCGTAGCCGGTGGAACCGGAAAAGCATTCGGCGCTGACCTTGTTTTTCTGCATGGCCGAAAGCACCTTCAGCTGATTGTATTCCGCTAAGGCATTGATGGCGGCAAAACGCTCCTGTAAGGAATCCTCTACACGGCGGGCGTAGCGGATGACGGGGGCGGAAATGCCCATGGATGCATACATCTGTTCAACCAGTTCTCTTCTGTTCATATTGATCCTCTTATTTGTTTTCAGGGGCGTGAATTCCCCGGGTATTTAATTCGTCCAAAATGACGGACAGCAGGTGTTCTTCCCCGCCGGGCTCGTCTTTGGACAACCACAGAATATCCCGTTCCCGGCCGAACCAGGTGAGCTGGCGCTTGGCGAAGTGGCGGGTGTCTCTTTTCAGGATCTCCACGGCTTCTTCTAAGGTGGTGATGCCTTCGATGGCGTCTAGGATTTCCTTGT
>JAZPYY010000121.1:0-5911 GCA_045544375.1 Shuttleworthella sp. | reverse complement strand
TCTTCGTCTAAGGTCACGGCTTCCCGGGCGGCCAGTTCCGACACGATGCGGTTGAATTCCTTGGGATCCGGAGAACCGAAATAAATGGTCACTCCAAAGCGCATGTACAGGGACAGTTTCTCCTGCTTGGTATCGCCCTGATGCAAATCGTAAATCTCCCGGTTGTCGTTCTGGTTTTCGTGGATCAGATGCCGGCGGTTTGAAGTGGCATAAATCAGCACGTTCTCCGGCTTCTTTTCCAGGCCGCCTTCGATCACCGCCTTCAGGTATTTATATTCGATTTCGAATTCTTCAAAGGACAGATCGTCCATATAGATAATAAACCGGTAGTTGCGGTTTTTCACTGCGGCGATCACCTGGTTTAGGAATTTGAATTCGTGCTTGTAAATCTCGATGATCCGCAGGCCCTTTTCATAGTACTGGTTGGCGATGGCCTTGATGCTGGTGGACTTGCCGGTGCCCGCGTCGCCGAACAGCAGGCAGTTGTTGGCGGGAAATCCGCGAACGAAGGCATCCGTGTTGTCACACAGCTGCTGCTTCTGCAGATCACAGCCCACGATGTCGTCTAAGGTAACGGGAAGAATGGCGGAGATCGGAACGATCTGCCCTTCCTCGTCTAAACGGAAGGCCTTGTGCAGGCCGAAGCGGCCCACGCCGTACTTTTTATAGAAGCCGGTCACCGCCGCTGCAAATGACGGGGCATCTTCCGCTTCTTCCAGGCTGTGCACCAGTTCCATGATCCGCAAGCGGGTGGTGCGGCCGAACAGGGATCCGTGTACCGCGCCTTTTTCAAATTCCATCCAGGATGCGGCGTCCACGCCGAAACGCCGGCAGGCCTCCGCCAGATCCAGATCAAACACGTCCTTAAGAATCTCGAAATCGCCCCGGGCAATTTCATCCATCATTCCGCCGGCGGTTCCATTCATCTCACAGGCGATGCTGTAGGCGTTTTCTTCGTAAACCATCACATAGGTCACGTAGGCATGCCACAGATTTCCGGACAGACCGGTGCGGGCGCCAAAGGAGGCCAGTTCCGACAGGCAGGTAAAAAAGGCGTCGCTTCGTTCTTCGTCGCCATAGCGCATCACCTCGGACATCCGAACAAGCAGAGAATCTTCCGTCTGCCGGTAAAAAATCAGTTTATTGAGCATTTCTTTTCCTTCCATACATCCTGTCTTACGCCTGAAGTCCATACTACAGTGCGAAGGGACACGAATTCACACGAATTCCCGGTTGGCGGTTCAATCGTGTTCTGTAAAAACAGTCATCTTTAGGCGACCGGATCAGTAATTGCCGAGAACCCGAAGCATGGTTGCCTCTTCCCGGATACCGAGGATGGCGTTTAGCACCGATTCGTCCTTTAGGTTGCCCTCAAAGTCCACGAAAAACATGTACTCCCAGGGCCGGCCCGGCAGAGGCCGGGACTCAATGCGTGTCATGTTCAGCCCGTTAAAGATAAAGTGAGACAGAATGCGGTACAGCGAGCCGGATTCATTGGGCAGGGAGAAGCAGATGCTGATCTGCGTCGCCTGTTCCGAAAACACCTTTTCAGAGGAAACCACGATGAACCGGGTTTCGTTGCCCTTGGCGTCCTGGATTTCCCTTTCCAGCACCGCAAGGCCATAAAGGCCCGCGTTGATTTCGCCGGCAATGGCCGCGGCATGAGGATTGCCCTCTTTCTGCACCCGGGCAGCAGCCACCGCCGTGTTGGAAACCGCCTCGATCCGGGCTTTGGGAAGTTCCCGCCGCAGATATTCTTCACACTGCAGCAGCGCCTGAGGATGGGAATAAATCACCTCAATCTCTTCCTTCGCCGTCTGTCCCAGTCCCAGCAGCGCGTGGGCGATGGGCAGACGGATCTCCCCGGTGATTGCCACATCATTCGCGATCAATAGGTCATAGTTTTCATATACCACACCTGCGGTGGAGTTTTCAAGTGGAAGCACCGCCCGGTCCGCTGTTTTCTGCTGGAGAGCCTCTAGTGCATCCCGCCAGGCAGACACAGCGGTAAAGGTACAGCCGCAGTCCTTAAAATACCCTTCGGCTGCCGCATGGGAATAAGCCCCGGGCACGCCCTGGTACACCACCCGCAGCCCGTTCTTCTTCTCTCCGGACACCGGCGCAAAACCCAGCTGGGAAACAAACCCCTCCCGAGCCATCTGCGCGTACTGGCGCTTACGGCTGGTGGACATGATCTGCTCAAACAGCTCCGTCACGCCCTGGGCCTCAAAAGGCTGATCCGAAAGATCCGCCGTCAAAGCCGAAAGTTTCTCCTTCTCCCGGATGCGATCCAAAACCGGAAGATCGCGCTCCCTCTTATACGCCGCCACGTCATCCGACACCAGAAGCCGCTCTAAGAACAGCTTGCGGATCTGCGCGTCGATGGCGTCAATTTGCATTCGAGATGTTTTTAAGTCTGTCATTTCATAGAATTCCTTTCCGAGTTATAGCTTACATCGCATCGAACAGCGACAGCTGATTATTCTCAGGCAGCCCCTTCAAAATCCCCATCTCGCTCATTTTGTCCACGATGGTTTTTGATACTTTTCCCCGTTCCCGAAGGTCGAGTTTCGAGATAAACGGTGCTTCATGGGCGGCCTGATACAGTGCCTCTGCTGCCTTCTGTCCCATGCCTTCAATGGATGAGAAGGGCGGCAGCAGCTTTCCGTCGGCGATGGAAAACCGCTGGGCACCGGACCGGTACAGATCCATAGGCTCGAATTCAAATCCCCGGGCGTAGAATTCCTGAACAATACGCATGTCCCGGTAGGTATCCTGCTCTTTTTTGCTCAACGTATCCTTGCGGGACAGATAGTCGGCCAGATAGCGTTCCAGCACATCCTTGCCCAGGCACATGAGCTCGTAGGAGAAGGCCGTGGCGCGGATGGTAAAGAAGGATGCGTAATATTCCAGCGGCCGGTACACCTTGCACCAGGCGATTCGCCAGGCCATCATCACGTAGGCCGCGGCGTGGGCCTTGGGGAACATGTACTTGATCTTCTTGCAGGACCAGATGTACCAGTCGGGCACGTCGTGGGCGATCATTTCTTCTTCCCACTCCGGCTTTAAGCCCTTGCCCTTTCGCACAGATTCCATGATGGTAAAGGACTGCTCGGGATCCAGGCCCTTGCTGATCAGGTAAATCATGATGTCGTCACGGGTACAGATGGCCGTGGCGATGGTGGCCTTGCCCTGGGCGATCAGCTCCTGGGCATTTCCCAGCCACACGTCCGTGCCGTGAGCCAGACCGGCGATTCGCACCAGATCCGAAAACTCCTTGGGGGCGGCGTCGATCAACATGCCCATGGCGAAGTCGGTGCCGAATTCCGGCACGCCTAAGGTGCCCAGGGGACATTTTTCCCACAGGTCGTCCGGGGTGACGCCCAAGGCCTCCGTGTTCATAAACAGGGACATGACCTTCTTGTCGTCCAAGGGGAAGGTGGAGGCCTGCAGGCCGGTGAGTTCCTCCAGCATCCGGATCATGGTGGGATCATCGTGTCCTAAGATATCCAGCTTCAGCAGGTTGCTGTCGATGGAGTGATAATCAAAGTGGGTGGTCACCACGTCCGTGGTCATGTCGTTGGCGGGATGCTGCACCGGCGTAAAGGTGTCCATCTCTTCGCCCATGGGCAGAACGATGATACCGCCGGGGTGCTGGCCTGTGGTGCGCCGTACGCCCACACAGCCTTCCACAATGCGGTTGATCTCGCAGCTGCGCTTGTTCTGACCCCGCTCTTCGAAATATTTCTTGATAAAACCGTAGGCCGTTTTATCGGCTAAGGTGCCGATGGTGCCGGCCCGGAAGGTCTGGCCTTCGCCGAAAATAACTTCGGTGTACCGGTGGGCCTTGCCCTGGTAATCACCGGAGAAGTTCAGGTCGATATCCGGCTCCTTGTTGCCCTTAAATCCCAGGAAGGTTTCGAAGGGGATATCGAAGCCATCCTTATACAGCGGTTTCCCGCACACCGGACAGGTTTTATCCGGCATGTCGCAGCCGCTGCGGCCGGCAAATGCCAGTACTTCCGGTGAATCGAAATCGGAATACTTGCAGTTGGGACAGCGGTAATGGGGCCGCAGGGGATTGACCTCCGTGATACCGGCCATTGTGGCCACAAAGGAGGAACCTACGGATCCGCGGCTGCCCACCAGGTAGCCGTCTTCGTTGGATTTCCACACCAGTTTCTGGGCGATGATGTACATCACGGCGTAGCCGTTGCCGATGATGGAGTTCAGTTCCCGCTCCAGGCGCTCGGAAACGATGGGCGGCAGATCTTCGCCGTACCATTCGTGGGCCTTTGTGTAGCAGATCTTCCGCAGCATCTTGTCGCTGTCGGGGATCACCGGCGGGCACTTGTCCGGACGCACCGGAGCGATGCGCTCGCACATATCCGCGATCTTATTGGGGTTGTCCACCACCACTTCCCGGGCCTTGCCGGCACCCAGATAGGAAAACTCGTCCAGCATCTCGTCGGTGGTGTGCAGGTACAGAGGCGGCTGCTCGTCCGCATCCTTAAAGCCCTTTCCGGCCATGAGAATGCGCCGGTAGATCTCGTCCTTGGGATGCAGAAAATGCACGTCGCAGGTGGCCACACAGGGCTTGTGCACCTCGTCCGCCAGCTCCACAATGCGGCGGTTTAGGTTCTGCAGGTCTTCCACCGTGTGGATGTCGTTGTCTTCTTCCCGCAGCAGGAAGGCGTTGTTGCCCGTGGGCTGGATTTCCAGGTAATCGTAGTCTTCCACGATCCGGTGCAGTTCCTGGGGACCCCGGTCTTCTAAGATGGCCCGGAACAGTTCACCTGCCTCACAGGCGCTGCCCACGATCAGACCTTCCCGGTGCTTTCGCAGTTCGCTTTTCGGCACCTTCGGGAACCGGGAGAAATATTTCACGTGGGAAAGGGACACCAGCCGGTACAGGTTGATACGCCCGATGTCGTTAGCCGCTAAAAGGATGCAGTGGTAGGGATGCATCTTCGCCACGGATTCCGCCGAGGGCGTGCCCACTTCATTGATCTTCGCTAAGGTATCGCAGCCCATCTGGACGTAGCGCTCCATGAAGTGCAGAAAAATGCCCGCAGTGCATTCCGCGTCGTCCACAGCCCGATGATGATGCTCTAAGGAGACCCCGGCGGCTTTGGCCACGGTCTCCAGTTTGTAATTGTGCAGGGTCGGCTCTAAGTGCCGGGCCATGGCCACCGTATCCATAAAGGTTTCGGGTGCCGTAAGGCCCAATCTTCTGGCGTTTTCCGCAATAAAACCGGTGTCGAACCGGGCGTTGTGGGCCACAAGCACCGTATCTTTGCAGAAATCCAGGAACCGGGGCAGCACCGCTTCGATGCCCTCGGCATCCGCCACGTCCCCATCCGTAATGGAGGTCAGTTTCGTAATCTTATAGGGGATCGGCCGGCGGGGATTGATAAAGGTGGAAAACCGATCCGTAATGGCGCCTTTTTCCACCCGGACCGCACCGATTTCAATGATGGCGTCGTGCACGGAGGAAAAGCCGGTGGTCTCGATATCAAACACCACAAAGGGAACATCCGTGGTCTGTCCGGCTTCGTTTTCCGTAATCTTCTGGGTGTCGTCCACCAGATAGATTTCACAGCCGTAAATCACCTTGAAATCCGGATCCTTGGCCACAGCGTGAAAGGCGTCCGGGAAGGCCTGCACCACGCCGTGATCCGTGATGGCGATGGCTTTGTGGCCCCAGGACTTAGCGGTCTTGATGATGTCTGTTACATCCGAGACGCCGTCCATGTCGCTCATTTTGGTATGACAATGAAGCTCCACACGTTTGTGCGGCGCTTCGTCCGTCCGCCCTCCCTTGGGGGCGTCGATTTTTTTGATGCCCACCACGGAACTCATGCACAGTTCATGATCGTAGGCATCGATGGCCGTGGTACCCTTCAGAAGT
>JAZPYY010000120.1:0-3951 GCA_045544375.1 Shuttleworthella sp. | reverse complement strand
GTTTCCACGTTTCTGGCGTACCTGCTGATCTGCTCCCACACCAATTCGGCGTAGTAATCCGTGGGCCAGTGCACCATCTTTTCGCAGGCCACGGTGCGGAAGAAGCATTCGCCTTCCGGGGTGACGGAGTCGCCAACGAAGTATTTACGGCCGCGCCATGTGCGGACTTCCGTGCGCTCGAAGCGGGCGCCGATGGCGTTTTCCACCGGATCGTCACTGGCTTCGCCTTCTTTGGTGAAGGCCGCCGGCGCGCAGCCGTTGACCCGGCGCCAGTGGTTGAAGGCCTGCTGTTTGTCTTCGGAAAACAGCGGGATTACGCCGTCGCGGACATCCGCGCCCACCGGATCTTTCCACAGGGGCAGAAGGCGCAGCATTTCATTTTCGCCCATGAAGAGCAGCGCCGGCATGTGCAGTTTTTCGGCTTTCTGAAGCATCTCTTCCGTCAGGTTGTATTCCTCATACCACTGGCCGTCCAGATCGTGGGCCCGGGAATAACCAGCAAACAGCATGCCTCCCATACCCACACCGGCGAAGATCTCCGGGTGCGCCAGAGAATTGCGGCTGGACATGAATCCGCCGAAACTATAACCGATACTGTAAACGCGGCTAAGGTCCACCGGGAAATGCTCTTTGGCATATTCATACAGAGCGTATACGCTGTCCCAGTTTTCGTTTTCCGGAGCAATGACCACGCACTCTTCTCTCGCCGCCACCTGCATCACACCGTAGCTTTCCGCCAGCTGGATCGGGTTGTGGGCACCGTGGAGGCAGAAGATCAGCGGGAAACGGCGTTCCGGATCGGATTCCGCTGCCAGCGGGATAAAGGAAGACCACTTATCCAGTCCTTCGCCGTGCACTTCCTTGCGCAGACCCTTCTCGTAGTGAGCCCAGAAATCGCGGCTTGCCTCGGAATCTTCCGGCATGGCCATAACGCCCATGCGCTGCATAATGATCTGTCCGTCTTCGCTGGCTGCGATGGCCGCGGCATCCGCCGCCTCATCTCCCATTTCCGCCAGCAGGCCGGCAATGCCAAATCCCTCATCACGGTGTTCAATATCCTCGGCGGACAGTCCGATCTTCATTTCTTTTTCTTCGCTCATAATAACCGTCTCCTCTCTTCGTTATCCGTATCCGCTGCGACGCAGATCCTCTGCCGGTCTTGGGCAGTCCCTCGTCTCTGTTTTCAATCCTAGCACAGTCTGCAGAGGCCTTTTGCAGGGATTATGTATATGCTGTCGGTATTATGCGATCGGATGGGCGTGCTGTGCCGCCCATCCGATTCGGTTTCCCTTGAGCCATGCTCGACAAACTCGCGAACATTCCGTTCGCTCGTTGTCGCGGCATCCTGCACCATTCAATTTATCTGCTAACGAATATACAGTTTTACGTCTCCCACAATGCCTTCCGGGCGCACCGTCTGGGGCATGCCCATGAAGTCCGCGATGTCCGGCTGGGCGAACCGCTGCTTTACCTTCTGCGCCGGGGTCGAGGCCACCTCGATACGCAGGTGGTTTTCGCCGGCATGTGCGGCTTTCGACAGATCGAAACGCCAGGGCGGGCAGATTTCCTCGCCGCAGAAAACGTCGTTGCACCAGACCTTGACGCAGCCGGATACATAGGGCAGTTCCAACAGCACCAAAGAGGCGTCCTCCAGGTCAACGGTCGTTTCGTAGCGGAAGTAATCCAGCATCTGGGGCTGTGCCACGGTCAGATCTTCGCAGCGCTCCATCTGCACCGGCTCACCTAAGGCCGGATAGTTGGGTGCCTCACAGGAAGAAACTGAAAATCCGGTCAGGCAGCGGGTTTTGCAGGCATCCGGCGCATTCGTTTTCGGGTTCATCGCTTCCGCATCCATCGGCCACGGCGCGCAGACATCCCCTTCGCAGGCCCCGAAGAACAGGACCAGCGGCCGGTATCCCTCAATAGTGACCGTAATCCGGCTCTGGGATCCGCTAATCTCCTGTGCAGCCGCCGAAACCCGGTTGTGATAGGCGTCGTAAATCCAGGCCGGTTCGGTCTGGGGAAGAGTGATGATCCCCTGATAGGGATTGGCCAGATCATTGTTCACCAGCATGTAGACATCCCCGTCCCCATGACGGTAATGCATCATTTTGATGGCAGGCGCAGCCGGTGTCAGGGCCAGCTCACCGATGCCGCGGGCGCGAAGCTCCTCTGTCAGATCCTGCTGTGAAGTCACGGTTCCGACCGCTTCCAGGCATTCTCCCTGCGCCGTCCAGGCATGGGGCCGATGATCCAGATAAATCACCGGAAAACCGGCCTGTTCCGCCGATGCGGCAAACCGTACCAGCGCCTCCGACGTCTCGTCTGCCGCCGGAACCACCAGGACTTTATAAACCATGTCGCCGACCTGCAGCGCTCCCTCTTTGAATGTCCCCTCTTCCAGAATGTCCACCGGAAGGATATCGTAGTCGATCTGATTCTGTCCTAAAATCCGCGCCGGCGTATCGCAGAGCATGTGATGGGTCACATCCGAAAGGCCACCCGGCCACTCGTTCTCCGCATGATACAGAACCGCGACTTCCGGAAGGGCTTTTCCTCCATCCAGCAGATGGCACATGCGCTGCATGTAAGCGATCAGCCTTCCAAAGCCTTCAAACTGGGCGTTTTCCCCGTGGGCATAGAAATGGGGCGGGCAGTCCGGATCCGGGAAGGGCGCCGGAGAAAAGGCATGGGGCACGTAACGGTTCACCCCGCTGACCAGGAAATTGTCCACCGTATACTTCATCTGATCCACGCCAAAGGCCCAGCCGGTGGCGCCGAAAATTTCGCACAGCGCCCGGCCCTTCTTTTTGGGGTCCACATGGGCAAAGGAAGATGCCAGCTTCGGCAGCGTATAGTAATAGAAATCACCGCTGCGGCCGCCCTTGGGATTCCGCCAGCTGTAGGGGTGCATGGCACCGGAGAAGACGATATCCACGCCGCCCATATGGTTGCCGTGCATGGCCCTGAAGTAGTGGCCCAGGCCGCCGCCAAAGCCGTAAGACAGATCCGCGTCCTCCCAGATGTGGCCGATGTACTCCACACCGTGATCCGCGCACCAGGCTCCCAGCTGTCCGGCAAAACTGCTTTCAATCCGCCGGGTGCAGGCATCCATATAGGCCTGCCGCACGCGGACCGTTTCTTCCTCCGTTCCCTCCTGCCACAGCAGAGCCAGCTGATTTTTCCAGCCGCTGCCCAGCCGGCTTTCCAGCATATCGGGCAGGCACTTTTCCCAGGGATTCGTCAGATGCTTTTCCGTGCCCAGCTTGCCGGGCTGATACATGCCGGCCACGTTGCCCACCATGGGTTCGTCGGAAAAGAAGCCCAGGATGGTTTTTCCGAAATCCGCCGCGTATCGGGCATAGTGGGGCTCATAGACCTGATCGATCAGCACCCGTACGCTTTGGTCGTCCAGAATATTCATGTAGTCCGGGCGGCCGTCGCCGTTGTGTGTCGTAAACAGGGCACAGATCCGCCAGGCACCGGCGGGCACGTCCCAGGTCAGCACCCCGTCTTTCACGCAATCCGTCACATCCACCGGATTCGTCAGCCGGCCCTCGTCGTCAATCCGCCAGGCCGCCACGGAAAGCAGTTTTTCGTCATTGTCGAAGTGCTGTTTTTCAATGGCCGTAAGTCCCGGTAACGCCCCGGGGGCGCCGGGATTGGGCATCACCGCCCGGGCCATAGCTCCATTGATATCAAACCGGTTGGCCGGCATGGGGCCGAAGGCATCCGCGTAAACCATGTCGACATACCACGGGCGAAGCGCAAGATCCGCCGTGGCGATGGCACCGTTGCAGTGGCCGGTGGGAAAATGATCGTCGTCTAAGATCCACACGTGCATGCCCCGGGTGCGGGCCTCGTCTAAGATCACGTCCATGTCTTCCCACCACTTCGGTCCGCAGAAATCCGGATGGGGCCGGCACTCTACACACACTGACCGGATGCCGC
>JAZPYY010000119.1:0-13945 GCA_045544375.1 Shuttleworthella sp. | reverse complement strand
CCCGGATACCAATCTCATCCCTGAGATACATTTCCACCAGTTCCACTTTCAAAACCGGATCAATCTTGCTTTTCCTGGACATAGAAATACCCCCAAGTAGGTTTTGTATTTCAGTGTCCTACTTGGAGGTAGCATATCAATTCCCACTGGCCCTTTTGCTTCGATGATATTTGTTTGCTGATGTGCGCGGTTAGACTTTATTTCCTGCCGCGTATAACTTTAGGCTTCCCGCCCGGTAATCGGCTGCTTTCCGGACAGAATCAGGAAAACGAATCCCAGTGCGAAGAAGATAGCAAGGGATGCCACGGCGATGTTGATGGTACCACCAGCCAGCTTCACCGCTGCGATCAGTGCGGATCCTAAGAAGGAAGCACCCTTGGCGAAGATATCATAGATGCCGAAGTACTCGCCGCTGTTTTCCGGCGGGATGATCTTAGAGAAGTAGCTGCGGGACAGGGACTGAATCGAACCCTGGAAGCAGCCTACGCCGAAGGCTAAGATGCCGAAGTGCCAGATGGTGGAAAGGGTCAGCGCATACAGGCAGACAGCGAAATAGCCGACGATACAGACTAAGATCAGCGGAACCGTGTCGTATTTGCGGGACAGACGGGCAAAGACCAGAGAGCCGATCCAGGCCACAACCTGTGTGGCCAGCAGGAAAACCACCTGTCCCACCGTATTTAAGCCTAAGTCTGTACCGATGTTGATGCAGTTGTCGATGATGGTGCCCACGCCGTCGATGTACAGGAAGAAGGCGATCAGGAAAAACAGCACTTTCTTATTGCCGGTGGCGATCTTCTTTAAGGTGCTGAAAATCTGTTTGAAGGCTGCGCCGATGGCACCCCGGGTGCTTTCGACGTAATTGATCTGCTTATAGTTTTTGATCAGGGGCATGGTGACGATAAACCACCAGATGCCGGTGACGGCGAAGCCGATGATCATGGACAGACGGCCGGGGATTTTGCCCAGCATGTCGGGCCCTAAAATGTAGGCGACTAAGGCCACCAGGAAGGGAATGCAGGAGCCGATGTAGCCCCAGGCATAGCCGTAGGAGGATACTTCGTCCATCCGCTCTTCCGTGGTGACGTCGTTTAGCATGGAGTCGTAGAAGGTCAGGGATGCCTGATAGGCGATTCGGGTCAGCACAAAGATGATAATGAAGGCAACCCAGCTGGTGGCAAAGCCGTTAAGAATGCAGCCGATGACGCCTAAGGAAACGGCGGTGGTGAAGAAAATCTTTTTCGTGTCCTTATGGTCTGCAATAGCACCCAGCATCGGGCCTAACAGTGCCACGATGACGGTGACGACGGCGATGGCGATGGAATAGTAGGCCGTGGCGTGGTCGCCGGAAATCTGCCCCGGGCCGGTGCCGATGGCCAGGCTCTTAAACCAGATCGGAATCAAAGAGCAGGCCAGCATGGTGAATGCAGAATTGCCCACATCATACAGAACCCAGGATTTCTCCTCTTTCGATAACCCCTTAAACATAATTTCCCCCTTTAAATGTAAAACCAGACAAACAACGAATGGTTATCATCAGTATATCACAGGTGTGAAAGGCAAAACAGGGGTGATTTCCAATCCAAAATCGGGCACGCGTGCACGCTTTGGAAATGGAAATTCACCCCTAAAAGCTATTCCGCCTTCGGCAACTCGTTACGCCAATGCATCCTTCATGGTGCGGACAAAAGCCCCGATCTTTTCCGGCGCCGCTGTACCGTATTCTTCCAGCAGGCGGATGATGGCGCTTCCCACGATGGCGCCGTCAGAAACAGCTGCCATGGCCGCAGCCTGCGCAGGAGTGGAGATGCCAAAGCCCACGGCACAGGGCACGTCGGTGACGTTGCGCACCGCGGATACGATGGCGCCAAGATCTGTGGTGATTTCGGAACGGGTGCCCGTGACACCGAGACTGGAAACCAGGTAGATAAATCCTTCTGCTTCTTTTGCGATCATTTCAATTCGCTGGGCCGAGGTGGGGGCAATCAGAGAAATCAAAGCCACGCCGGCTTCACGGCAGGCGGGGGCAAAGTCTTCCTTTTCCTCAAAGGGTACGTCCGGAAGGATCAGGCCGTCCACGCCGGTTTCACGGCAGCGCGAAAGAAAGCGCTCTGTCCCGTAGGAAAAGACCACGTTGGCGTAGGTCATAAACACCAGGGGAATGTCGGTTTCCCTTCGGATTTTTTCCACCACGGCAAAGACGCCGTCTGTGGTCATGCCGTTGGAAAGGGCCCGCAGGTTGGCACCCTGGATCACCGGGCCTTCCGCAGTGGGATCGGAGAAGGGAATACCGATCTCGATCAGGTCTGCGCCGGCTTTGACCATTTCCAGGACGGCGGCGACGGTGGTGGCGGCATCAGGATCGCCGCAGGTGATAAAGGGGATAAAAGCCTTGCCATGGGCAAAGGCGGATGCAATACGGTTCATGGTTTTCTCCTCGTCAGTTCATTGGCCATCGACAGTTTTTCGCAGGGGCAGTTTTGTCACAGCGAAAAAACGGTCATTCGCCGGAGCGGTTCTGCTATAGTGTTATTTCTGTCATCAGTCATCATGCAGATCTTCGCCGCGGTATCGGGCGATGGCGGCCACATCCTTATCGCCCCGCCCGGAGACGGTAATGACCAGAATCTGATCCGGATTCATGGCGGGGGCGATTTTCATGGCGTGGGCCACGGCATGGGCAGATTCGATGGCCGGGATGATGCCTTCCGTTTTGGCCAGATATTCGAAGGCCTGCACGGCTTCTTCATCCGTGACGGCCACATACTCCGCTCGGCCGGTGTCGTGGAGCCAGGCGTGCTCCGGACCGATGCCCGGGTAGTCCAGACCGGCAGAGATGGAATACACCGGCGCGATCTGGCCGTATTCATCCTGGCAGAAATAGGACTTCATGCCGTGGAAAATGCCCAGTTTTCCGGTGGCAATGGTGGCGGCGGTTTCGAAGGTGTCTACGCCCCGGCCGGCGGCCTCGCAGCCGATCAGGCGCACGCCCTCATCCGGGATGAAGTGATAGAAGCTTCCGATGGCGTTGGAACCGCCGCCCACGCAGGCTAAGACAGCGTCCGGCAGACGGCCTTCCGCCTCTAAAATCTGACGGCGGGTTTCCTCGGAGATCACGGCCTGGAAATCCCGGACGATGGTGGGGAAGGGATGGGGTCCCATGACGGAGCCCAGGCAGTAGTGGGTGTCGTCAATCCGGGAGGTCCACTCCCGCATGGCTTCGGAAACCGCATCTTTTAAGGTGGCTGTGCCGCTTTTCACCGGGATGACTTCGGCACCCAGAAGGCGCATGCGATAGACATTTAAGGCCTGGCGGATGGTGTCTTCCTCCCCCATGAAAACCACGCACTCCATGCCGAACAGGGCAGCCGCCGTGGCAGTGGCTACGCCGTGCTGACCGGCGCCGGTTTCAGCGATGAGACGGGTCTTGCCCATTTTTTTGGCCAGCAGGGCCTGACCCAGCACGTTGTTGATCTTGTGGGCGCCGGTGTGGTTTAAATCCTCCCGCTTGAGATAGATTTTCGCACCGCCCAGATTGCGGGTCATCTTCTCGGCATAGTACAGAAGGGAAGGCCGGCCGGCGTAGTTATTGAACAGGTCGGAAAGTTCCTTCCGGAAAGCGGGATCGTTTTTATAATAATTATAAGCTTCTTCTAATTCAATCACGGCGTTCATCAGAGTTTCAGGAATATACTGCCCGCCGTGAATGCCGAAGCGTCCGTTGGGATTTGTCATAAGTTTCTCCTTGTAATCAATATTCCCGGACGGCAGCCGCAAAGGCACGCATTTTGTCCGGATCTTTTTTGCCTTCGGTTTCGATGCCGCTGCTGGTATCCACGCCCCAGGGGCGAAGCCTGCGGACGGCTTCCGCTGCATTCTCCGGATTCAGTCCACCGGCCAGAACCCAGGGGCGGCTTATATCCGGAATGACATTCCAGTTAAACGCATGCCCGGTGCCGGCGCCGGAATCCAGCAGCAGGACGTCAGCTGCGCTTTGCTGCGCTGCCCGGATGTCGGCTTCGCTCTGGATGGTGAATGCCTGAAACACCGGGATGTCCAGCAGCTCTTTGATGTCGAGGATCTGTTGGTTGGTTTCCTGTCCGTGCAGCTGTACCGCGTCCAGGGAAAGGGCCTCCGCAATGGAGACGACGATTTCCGGGGATTCGTTGACGAACACCCCCACGGCCAGAATACCGGAATCCAGCCGGCTGCGAAGGTCCACAGCCTCCAGCATGGAAAGAGAACGGCGAAATCCCGGGGTTAAAATGAACCCGGCGTAGTCCGGACGGATCTCGTTGACGGCGCAGATGTCATCCGGGGTGCGAAGTCCGCAGAATTTGATGACGGTCATACTCATTTCCTCCTTTAAACAGGACGCCGGCAGCAGTGCAGCGTTATCATTCACACTGCATAGCGGGCCTTGTCGGCGGCCTGCCGCATGGATGACAGCAGCACGGCTTTGTCATCCGCCCGCATCAGGGCTTCGCCGATGAGCACGGCGTCGGCGCCGAAGGAGGCGGCCGCGGCGGCATCTTCGGGGGTGCGCATGCCGCTTTCCGATACAAACAGCACATCCGCCGGAATCCGTGCCCGCAGCCGGTGGCTGTTGGCGGTATCCACGGAAAAGTCGGTGAGGTTGCGATTGTTGATGCCGATGATGCCGGCACCGGAGGCCAGGCCTGCTTCCACTTCATATTCATTGTGGGCTTCGGTCAGGGCCGAAAGTCCCAGTTCCCGGCAGAGGGCCTGGTATTCCGCCAGCTGTTTGGGATCGGTGATGGCGCAGATTAAGAGCACGGCGGATGCGCCGAGCACCTTGGCTTCGTAGATCATGTAGGGATCCACGGTGAAGTCCTTGCGCAGGCAGGGAACCGGAACGGCCTGTGCGATTTCCTGCAGATAGGCATCCGATCCGAGAAACCATTTCGGTTCGGTGAGAACCGAGATGGCGTCTGCGCCTGCAGCAGCATATTCTTCTGCAATGGAACGGTAGGGAAAGTCCGGGGCAATGAGCCCTTTGGACGGGGATGCCTTTTTGCACTCGCAGATAAAGGACAGTCCTTCACGGGAAAGGGCGCCGGTAAAAGGAAAATCCCCCACGGGCATGGCCTCGGCCATTCGCCGAAGCTCGCTTTCCGGAAGCGCGGCCTTTGCCTGCTGCACCCGGAAACGGGCATAATCAGAAAGCTGTTCTAATATATTCACGCTTCAATCCCCTCATTGCTGACCCGGACCAGTTTCTCCAGGGTTTTCAGGGCTTTTCCGGAATCGATGAGCTCTGCGGCCAGGGCAACGCCATCCGCCATGCTGTCGGCCTTTCCGGCGATATACAGGGACGCGCCGGCGTTTAACAGGGTGGCATCCCGCTTGGGTCCGCGTTCGGTTCCGGAAAGAATGGCCCGGGTGATGGCCGCGTTTTCCGCCGGTGTGCCGCCCACGAGATCCTTCTTTTCGCACCGGGTCATGCCGAAGTCTTCAGGGCAGATGGTGTAGGATTTGTACCAGCCGTCCTTGATTTCCACCACGGCGGTGGGAGAGGAGAGGGAGATTTCATCCAGCTTGTCTTTTCCGTAGACCACCATGCCGCGCCGGATGCCTAAGCTGATGAGAACCTGGGCCAGGGGAATGGCCAGATATTCGTCATAAACCCCCAGCAGCTGCATGGAGGGGCGTCCGGGATTGGTTAAGGGGCCGAGAATGTTAAACACCGTGCGAAAGCCCAGTTCTCTGCGGATGGCGCCCACATATTTCATGGAACTGTGATACTCCTGGGCAAAGAAGAAGCACATGCCCACCTCCTTCAGCAGGCGAAGGCACTGCTGGGGACTCTGGTGGATGTTGACGCCTAAGGCTTCGAGACAGTCGGCGGTTCCGCAGGCGGAGGAGGCCGCCCGGTTGCCGTGTTTGGCCACTTTCACGCCGCCGGCGCAGGCGATGAGGGCGGAGGTGGTGGAGATGTTAAAACTCTTAGCTCCGTCGCCGCCGGTGCCCACGATTTCAAACACGTCCATGCCGGTTTCCACCTGGGTGGCATGTTCCCGCATGGCCGTGGCGCAGCCCGCAATTTCGTCCGTGGTCTCGGCCCGGGCGCTTTTCGTGGAGAGGGCGGCTAAGAAGGCGGCGTTCTGGGTGGGGGAGGTTTCGCCGTTCATGATTTCATTCATGACGGTATAGGCCTCGTCGAAACTGAGGTCCTCTTTGTTGACAATTTTTTCGATAGCTTCCTTGATCATTTCTTTTCCTTTCCTTTTTATACAGTTGGTTCAGTCGCCAAAAGGAATGATTCGCACTTGGTGTTCCCACCGCCGCGCGAGGGTGGCGTGGAGTCAGACTTTTGGCCTTTGAATCCTACAGTTACCGCCGACCAAACAGTGCCGGACTTCCGTGGATGAAATTCGTCAGGATCTTTTTCCCCTCCGGTGTCAGAATCGATTCGGGATGAAACTGCACGCCGTATACGGGATGGGTTCTGTGCTGTATGGCCATGACCTCGCCGTCTGCCGTCCGGGCCGTCACCAAAAGTTCCTCCGGGATGGTGGCGGGGTCTGCGGCCAGGGAATGATAGCGGGCCACGTCCATTTCGGGCGGGCAGCCGTAGAAAAGGGGACAGGCAGGATCCACCGTCACCCGGGAGGATTTGCCGTGCATCAGCTGTTTCGCATAGGTGACCGTAGCACCGTAGGCGGCGCAGATGGCCTGATGCCCCAGGCAGACGCCTAAGATGGGAGTGCGGCTTCCCAGCTTCCGGATAACTTCGATCAGAATGCCCGCGTCCTCCGGACGACCGGGTCCAGGGGAAAGAAGAATGCGGTCCGGGCGGAAAGCCGCCACTTCCCTGACAGTCCATTCGTCATTTCGGATCACCCGGATGGCGGGATCGATCTCGCCGATCATCTGATAGAGGTTGTAAGAAAAACTGTCGTAATTATCGATGAGTAATGTCATGGCGGCCTCCTTAAGGGTGAAGCATTGAAAACGCGTTCGAATCCAGGTTTTCTGCTAACGTGATGGCATTAACCACGGCTTTCGCCTTGTTGATGCACTCCTGATATTCCTTTTCCGGGACGGAGTCGGCTACGATTCCGGCACCGCTGCGGACGAATACCTTGCCGTTCTTTTTGTAGGCAATGCGGATGGCGATGCAGGTGTCCATATTTCCGGTGAAATCGATGTAGCCCACCGCACCTCCGTAGATGCCCCGTTTGTTGTTTTCCAGCTGGTCGATCAGCTGGCAGGCCCGGATTTTCGGTGCCCCGGACAGGGTGCCCGCGGGCAGGACGGCGGCGATGGCATCTAAGGCATCGCACTCCTTGCGGATCTGGCCCCGTACCGTGGAGCCGATGTGCATCACATGGGAAAAGCGTTCGATGCTGCGCAGTTTTTCCACCTGTACTGTGCCGAAGCGGCTGATGCGGCCTAAGTCGTTGCGGCCTAAGTCCACCAGCATGTTGTGCTCTGCCAGTTCCTTTTCGTCGGCCAGAAGTTCGGCTTCCAGCGCCGCGTCTTCTTCTTCCGTTGCGCCCCGGGGCCGGGTGCCGGCCAGGGGGAAGGTGTGCAGAATGCCATTCTCCAGTTTCACTAAAGTTTCCGGAGATGCGCCGGCCACTTCCACGTCGGTGCCGGAAAAATAGAACATATACGGCGACGGATTGATGGTGCGCAGCATGCGGTAGGTGTTGAAGAGACTTCCTTCAAAGGGGGCCGACAGACGGTTGGAGAGGACGATCTGGAAGATGTCGCCTTCAATGATGTGATGCTTGGCTTTTTCCACCATGGCACAGAAGGCATCCTGATCAAAGAAGGGTTCAAAGTCCCCGCCCAGATGACCGCCGTCATGCAGCTTTTTCTCTCCGTGCAGCAGCAGATCCGCCATCTGTTCCAGTTCCCGGGCGGCCCGGCGGTAGCCGGTGTCGGGATCGTCTAAGGACATGTTGACGATCAGCACGATCTTCTGGCGAAAATGATCGAAGGCGATGACCCGGTCAAACAGCATCAGGTCGAAATCCTTAAAGTGTTCCGTATCCTCCGCGTGACTTCGGACGGTGGGTTCGCAGTAGCCCAGATAATCATAGGAAAAATAGCCCACAAGGCCGCCGGTGAAGGAGGGCAGATGCGGCAGCTTCGGACTGCGGTAATCTGAAAGGATCTGTCGCAGATGCTGGGCCGGGTTGTCGGTTTCCACCGTAATGCTTCCGATGGTCATGTGGCCGTCGGTGCAGGTGACCTCCAGTTTCGGGTCGTAGCCTAAGAAGGTGTAGCGGCCCCATTTTTCCTGTTCGGCCACGGATTCCAGCATGTAGCAGTGGCGGGAGACCATTTTTAAAATCCGCATGGTTTCAATGGGAGTCAGGCTGTCGGAAAGAATCTCGCAGCTTAAGGGAAGGACGCGGTATTCGCCGGAAGCGGCGATGCGCTGTACCTCGGGAAGGGAAGGGCGGATGGACAGGGTCATGGATGCCTCCTTATCTGCATAGGCGAATATAGCAGGTTCAATTCTGCCCGAAACGCAGAGCGTCCCTGACAGAGGATTACTCTGTCAGGGACGAATGAAGACTTTATAAAGTCCGCGATCCGCGGTGCCACCCTGATTCACGGAAAAACCCGTGCGCTTAGCGGGATACCATCATATCCCCGGCAACTGACGTATGCCCACACGTCGCACGTTACCGGGAAGATACTTCCTTTGCGTGCGCCCTCCGCGGACCATTTCACTTTCTGTTTCCTGCCTGCATTCCACCGCCGCAGACTCTCTGTGAGGGCATAAAAGTTACTTCCTCCGCATCATAGGTTTGCTGTGATTAAATTTGAGATAAATGATATCGTCCGGGGAAAGTGAAGTCAACAGACGAGGTTGCAGATCCGTCTGTATTTGAAAAATTTTTGCGCCGGCGGGTGGAAAAGCAGGAAAAAGCGGGCACGCGTGCCCGATTGGAGGCGGAAATCACCCTCGAAAGGTATGCCTTTTGACGCGATTAAGGAAATCGCGTCAAAACCCCGCTGCGCGGGGCACGCGCCTATGGCGCTGGGCGAAGTTCGGTTTTGAAATGCTTTATGCATTTCAAAACCTATACATCTCCCCCTGGGCCATCAGCAGGCAGGGAAGCTCCCGGCGGTTCATTTCATCCAGGAAGATGCCCGGGTTTCCGCCGTGGATGGCAAACAGGCCATAATGGCAGGGAATGGCCAGCCCGGGGCGGACGGCGTCGCAGAGGGCGGCAAAATCCAGCTCGTTCATATTCCCATAGGCGCCATTGATGGGGCCGGTGAGGATGTCCGGAGTTCCGAAGGCCGACAGTTCCGCGGCCCGGTCCAGCCGAAGACAGGTGTCTCCGGTCTCGGCAAAGAGATGGCCGTCCACTTCCACGATGACGCCCACTGCGTCCGGCGCCCCTGTGCCGTGATCGCAGTTGATGAAGTGCAGGGTAAAATCGCCGCATACCGCATCTGTACCGGGAGTCACGTAAGTGATGCGGTCGGTGCAGTCATTGACGCCGTCCGCAGCGCAAGCATCCTCCGCGTCGGTGTTGCTGCAGTCCCCGCCGCTGTTGGGGCCTGCGCTGCCGTCCATATGGGTTTCGTGCACCAGGGCCTCGCATTCCACGGAACAGTACAGATGGGTGGCGCGTCCCTGCATCAGCCCGGGGATGGCATCCTTGTCAAAATGATCCAGGTGGGGATGGGTGGCCACCAGCACGTCAAAGTCGAGATCCTCCGGGGCAAGCAGCTTTGGCAGCAGCCGTTTGAATCCGGCGTGGCCATAGAAATTTTCTGCGCAGTCGGACAGGTACAGATCGATGCCTAACAGCTGACCGGAAGCGCTTTTTAAGATGAACCCGGCCTGACCGGCAGAAAAGAGGTGGGTCTGACCTAAGGGAGCGTCGAGAATGGATTGGGCAAATGAATACATATGAGATTCCTCCTGTAGGCTCTATTTTACGTATCCCTTCACTTACAGACAAGAAAAAAGAAAAATATTCCCTGTGATTGTAGAAATTATCTCTTTTCAAATAGGAAAAGAAGGAGTAGGATACTATTGTGTGAAAAATTTCACATAGGATTTTTTGCACGTAAATCATGGCAGGGCGCAGGAAACTGCATGCCTGCCATACAAGACAGCATTTTCAGTTTTTAAGAGAATGAAATGAAGGAGGAAACCACCATGGCAGATCGTATTGTTTTGAATCCGGTATCCTATCACGGCCACGGCGCCATCGAAAACATCGTTCCCGAGCTTACCGCCCGCGGATGCACGAAGGCTTTCGTCGCCACCGATCCGGATCTGTTAAAGTTTGGTGTAACGAAGAAGGTGACGGATCTTTTAGATGCCGCCGGTTTCGCCTATGAAGTCTATTCCGACATCAAGGCTAACCCCACCATCGAGAATGTGCAGAGCGGTGTTGCTGCGTTTAAGGCAGCCAAAGCGGACTGCATCGTCGCTGTCGGCGGCGGCAGCGCCATGGACACCTCCAAGGCCATCGGTATCATCATCAACAACCCGGAATTCGCGGATGTCCGCTCCTTAGAGGGCGTTGCTCCCACGAAGAATCATGCGGTGTTCACCATTGCCGTTCCCACCACTGCCGGTACGGCCGCGGAAGTGACCATCAACTACGTTATCACCGACGTGGAGAAGAAGCGCAAGTTCGTGTGCGTCGACGTGCATGACATTCCGGAAGTTGCCGTGGTAGATCCCGACATGATGTCCACCATGCCCAAGGGACTGACGGCTGCCACCGGTATGGATGCTTTAACCCACGCCATCGAAGGCTACATCACCAAGGGCCACTGCGCCATCAGTGATATGTTCCACTTAGAGGCCATTCGTCTGATTTCCGCTTCCTTACGCGCTGCGGTGCAGAACGATCCCGACGGCCGCGAAGGCATGGCTTTAGGTCAGTACATCGCCGGCATGGGCTTCTCCAACGTAGGTCTTGGTATTGTTCACTCCATGGCACACGGCCTGTCCGCTCTGTATGACACCCCCCACGGTGTGGCCTGCGCCATCCTGCTTCCGGTGGGCTTAGAGTACAACAAGCCGGTGGCCGGCGAGCGTTATCGCGCCATCGGTAAGGCGATGTGCGTGGAAGGCATCGACGCCATGACGGACGAGGAAGCTGCGGACGCCACCATCGCCGCCGTGAAGAAGCTTTCTGCCGATGTGGGCATCCCGGCAAATCTGGCCGGCATCCTGAAGGAAGAGGATATCCAGTTCCTGGCTGACAGCGCCTTTGCAGACGCCTGCTGCCCGGGCAACCCGAGAGACACCTCTGTTGCCGAAATCATCGAACTGTACAAGAGCCAGATGTAATCGCCCAAATTACAGAATAGGTAAAGAAGGGGAAGAGCTGATTTTCAGTTCTTCCCTTTCCTTTATTTTTTAAACATAAACCGGAAATTTTACTTGGCTTATCTGCCGATCCGTTCTATGCTTATGGCATTCTGACAGATCACAGACAGAAAGGGCTGCAAGTATGGAAATGGACAACGAAAAACTCTTCCGGGATGCTCCGGTGTGGAAGGTGATTGCATTTATGGCTTCCACATCGGTGATTGCCATTCTGGCGATTACGCTGTACGATATTGCTGACATGTACTTTCTGGGCCGGTTAAACGACGCCAACCAGATCGCCGCGGTTTCCATTGTCAGTCCGGTCTTTTCCCTGGCCATGGCGGTGGCCATGATGCTGGGCAACGGCGCATCGACCCTGATCGCCCGAGCGGTGGGTGCAAAGGATACAAAAGGGGCCCGAACCTATGCGGCCATGTGCTTTCATGTGTGCGTGTCCCTCGGGCTAACCATCAGCGTGCTGATAGTGGTATTCCGCAAGCCGCTGCTGCGGCTTCTGGGGGCGGAGGAGGTGATCTTCGGCGCGGCGGAGCAGTATATGGTTATCCGGGCCGTGGGCATCACCTTTATCCTGCTTTCCACAGCCCTTTCCTCCATCGCCACGGCGGAGGGCTGCGTTCTGGAAGGTCTGGCGGGCAACCTGGTTTCCACGGCGGTGAATCTGGTGCTGGATCCGATTTTCATCCTGGCTCTGGGCATGGGCATTTCCGGTGCGGCCATTGCCACGGTGGCGGGAAATGTGGCCGGATTTGTGTTCTATCTGGTGTTTATCAAACGCAAGGCCAACATCGCCAACATGCATATTTCCTATGCCATTGAAAAACCGGGAAGTGTGCTGCCCATGATCGCCCTGGGTTTTCCCAGCGCCATTGCCAGTCTCCTGTCCGGTCTGGCCATGGGATTTGGCAACCGGATGCTGGTTTCCTTCGGGACGGACGCGGTGGCTGCCTTTGCGGCGGCAGATCGGGCCTCCTTTGTCATCGGCGTGCTGCAGATGGCCATCTGCATGGGACTGCAGCCCTTTTTTGCCTACACCCTGGGGGCGAATAACGTTGCCCGGACGAAGGAAGCCATCCGTAAACTGGCCATGTTGACTGCCAGTATCGGCGTCCTTTCCACAGCGGCCTGCCTGCTTCTGCGCCGGCAGCTGATCGCCCTGTTTTTAACCCAGCCCGAGGTGGCGGATCTGGGGGTTCCCATGGCGGTATTTCTGATTTCCGGCCTTCCTTTTGTGGGTTTTTATTACATGGCCACCACCCTGCTGCAGGCCTCCGGGGATGCGAAGCGGGCCACCTTTATGGCAGTGCTTCGCCAGGGGCTGATTCTGATTCCCGTGCTGTTTTTGGGGAAAGCCCTGCTGGGGGTGATGGGCGTCGCGGCCGGATATATGGTGACGGACCTGCTTTCTACGGTGATCGGAATCGTGGTGCTGATACGAAAAAAGATGTAAGGTGCTGTTTATGAAAAAAGTGTCTTTGCGCCCGGCAGATGTCTTACAGTATGAAAAAGACTCCGAGACAAAGCATGTACAGCTGACGGACGAATATCTGCAGAAATATATCCGGTCTTTTAAGGAGCGGTATACGAAGATCACGTTTCTGCGCCAGGAAGCCGGACAGAAGCATAACTCATTTGAATGGGGATACCGGATTTACCAGCATGTCCGCAAGGCTGATCGCACGGGACTGCTGAAACTGCTGTATGAGGAAAAGGATTTTCAATACGGCGTTCTGGCGAAGGATAAACTTCGGTCTGTCAAGGATCTGGTGATTTCCCTGGTGGTGCCCATCGTTCAGTTTTCCATGCAGGATGGGATCATTGATTCGGAACGTGGCTTTACCGCGGCGGATGTATGTATTCAGCTGGTGGAAGAGGCGGGGTCTGTGGATGAGACGCTGATGCAGGCAGCGGCCAGCCTGCTGGCGCTGTGTGATCTGATCGAAGAATACAAGACCGAGGATCAGAATCCGCTGGTGCGGCGGGTGCAGGAATATGCGCTGTTCCATGCCCACGAACCGATGACGGCGGCCAAAGTTGCAGAGGCGGTGAGCGTCAGCCGGGAGCATCTTTCCCGGGTGTTTCGGGAAGAGACCGGACAGACGCTGCAGGCCTATCTGCGAAGTGTGCGGATCCGCGAAGCCCAGAATCTGCTGAGGTTTTCCGGTATGGAGATTTCCGAAATCAGCAAATATGTAGGCTTTGCATCCCAGAGCCGGTTTAACGAAGCGTTTCGGCGGGAGACCGGGATGACACCCACTGCCTACCGGAACAGCCGCTGAGAAATATTGAATATCAGCTTTTTTTGTCAATAATAAGACTGCTTCCTACAGACAATCACATATAAGGAATACACATCACAAAACAGGTATTTCAGAAGAGAAACCTGCCGTATGATCGCAGCAAGAGCTGTGAACAGCGGCAGGTTTCTTGCGCGATAAGGCCGGAGAATACGCGCATGCTTGCATGCGAAGTATTCGAAGTCCAACGTACATCGAGCGCAAAAGCGCGAGATGTGCGCATCGCGCAAATCGGATGGGCGGCATAAAGTCGGATCGTAGCCATGTCGTTCTGTGAGCCAAGGAGTTGATCATTTGGTTT
>JAZPYY010000118.1:0-52293 GCA_045544375.1 Shuttleworthella sp. | reverse complement strand
CCCACGACATCTTAGGACAGACGAACTTAAATGTTTTCAGCCCGCACCGAAGATGGGATGTATTCCCTTCCGGCTTCATAGGAAGGGCTGGATCATGCGGGCAGCAGGGAATACCGTTTTCGTTAATCGTATAATCCGGTTCGGTCAGCTTCAGGCCTGACCGAAGAGGTATGTAGGCTTTTTCAAAACCGACGGATTTATCTTCGTCCGGAGCATCGGTTTTCTTGTATCGTTCGTTCTCCGGATGTGAATCAAAGTAATCCCTGTCATAGAATTCGATGGCACGGATAATACCGAGGCCGTTGGTAAGGATGGTTGATTGTTTCTAGCAACTCAATTTTACCATGAATCAGTGAGGAGTTGTTTTATTTTGTCACAAAAAGAATGCCGCAATTACGCGGCTTCTGGCGTTTCGCAAACACCTAATTCATGAGAGTTTGAAAGGAAAGACAGCAGGTGAAAGCAGGAAACCGCCGTTGGATATATTATCTAATAGGTACATTGTTAGGAAGTGTGCTGTCAGTATGCTTTTTTGTTTCGCCTTGTTTCGCACATGCGGAAAACTCAAGTAACATCATACAGATGTATCGGATGTTTCATCCGGGAACCGGGGAACACCTGCATACGGCAGATCCGGACAGTGTTTTCGAATGCGCGGATTCACGTTGGTGTTTTTGGAAAGTTCTTTGTCAGTGATTATTACGAACCTCAGCAGCTTGTCAACGCACAGCTTGAACGGCTGGCCGGCGAAAACGGCTGCTTCTGGATTCCGAACAACGAAAACGTTTTTGGCGCAAAAACGCAGTGCAATGATAACGTACATCCTTCCTATGACGGATATGTCGCGCTGTATCAGTCTGTTCGTTCGTACATGGAGAACGGCTGCTGTTTCGCGTATACGTCACCGGCAGTTGAGAACCGGGCATTCGGCTTGACGTTTAAAGAGCAGTATTCCGCAGGCCGCTATTCGCTGTGCGTTGAGGGGATACTTGCGGCGACGCAACTGACGGGCGGCGTTGCGTATCTTGGATCTGTTGACATGCCTATCGGATACCGCATTGTCTGCGCTGACATCGAATTGTCGGCGAAAGGAGCAAAGATCCCGGTCAGGATGTTTGTGATTCCTCGGGTGTATTCCAGTCAGGATCACGCGAAAACCTTGCAGGCAGACGTGTTTCTGACCGTTGACAATGCGGTGTGTGAAAACGCGGTTGTCAGCGGGCCGGTTTATTTCACACTGGAGATTGACGCATAGAATCATCTATGTAGACAAAACATAAGAACAGGAGATGATGCCAATGGGCCGCTAATGAAAAAATCTGATATTGGAATTGACTCTAATATTCAAGCTCGGGGCATAGAGTTCACTATCCGGCTTGCGTAAATACGACAGATGTTTCGTCAACGATAGATAGCACTTCTTATGTTCATTATGTTCATGCAGAGGCGAGTAATCCATCGCCGTATCAGATTATAATGGGGTTTAACTATATGCCATCTAACAAAACGATGTGGTTCCCTTCTGTCTATTTTGACGGTTCTTCCATATCCTATAAGATTATTGCGTCTAATGGAAAAACCTATAACAACTCTTTTAGCATTGGTAACCAGTATTAACAAACCGGCGGTTGGTAGCGCGATCTTCAGCAGGGAGACAGTGTCGGGAATAGCTTGCTGATTTGCTAGCGATAGTATGAGGATTATATAATGAGGAGAATATTGCTATATATTTTGTGGCTGTTACCAGTTATATTTTTGACGGCGTGCGGCAGTAATAATGACCGGACAGTGTCAGAAAACAATGCTGCTCCAGACAATACCACTAAAATAGAGACGCTGCCGCATGAAACTGAAACAGAGAAAACACAGACAGAAAAAACAGTGCTTGAGCCAGCTATAAATGTTATGGCTGAGATCCTTGATCCGAAAATGTATGATATTATTGAGCCATTCATTGATACAACCGTGCAGAGTTCTGCAAACGAACAAGTGGCAATATCTGTAGATCAGGTGTTCTATGATGGACACTGGATGCTTGCTGGCGTCAAAGTGAGTGGTTCTAACACAGCACCACAGGTAGTTATGGATGAGATGCTTGTTCCAACCTCGGACATTGAGACAGTGATGACGGAGAATGCAGGAGACAGGTATTATTTTGTTTCTGCAATGAGTAACGAAATAATGCCCGCGTTCTCTCTGCTGCTGGAGGGAGAAAAACTGCCGCTTTCAGTTGCAGTTATACCATGCGAGACGATCACAATTACCGGAGACGAGGACTTTAGAAATATTTCGATCTCTCCTGTTTCAATTTGGATCGATGACTATACCGTTGATACTGTTCACGATATTACGGAGGGACAGGCTTGTGCTCATAGTGTCTATGTCATCCATACAGACGGGACGGAAGCGGGGTACAGCCAGAAAGAATTGTCGGATTTTAATAATGAGACCATTCTCTGGTCTGCAAACGAATATATGTACGGGGATCATGCATTTATTACGGTGAGAATAAATCAAGGACTTCAGCTTGAAGATGTGGCTGGAATTAGGATAGATGACCGGACATTTCTTGCTTTTGAGTAAAGCAACAGTGGATACTTAATGATTAATATATATGGTGTATGTTTTACGTCATATCCGTTCTTAGATCTAAGGATCGTTACAGCGATGTGTGCTTTGCAGACGCACATCGCTGTTTTGCTGGACATATCCAAGGTTATATGAACCGACAAAGACCAATCGAAGTCTTTTGCAGAAACAATCAAAACAACAACTGCTGTATATTTTATTAGAAAATGCCGTTTGCTGAAAAGCGCTTTTCTCCCTTGCGCCCTTTGATTTGATCGTCTAAAATAAGAAGGTCAGAAACCGGGTTCCAATCGTTTTTCAGACAGCCGTTCGGCGGCGTGTCTGACGAAAAGGAGCCTTATGAGAAAACAATATTTACGGCTTGTTTGGATTTTCGCTGTTTTTTTAGCGGGGATTCTGTTTAGCGCCTGCGGTGAGCAGTCCTACCTGCAGCGACATTCCGAAAAAACAGCAGAGGCTGATGAAGCAGCGAAAGAAACGGTCCCATCGGCGAAAACGGAAAAAACCATGCCAGAGGGGGGTGCGGTTTCGGAAGCGGACACGTCAGAACAGCAGACGGGACATACGACCGAAACAGAGACGGAACAGATCTGTGCTCAGATTACGGGAGCGGTAAACAATCCCGGTGTGTATTTTCTGGAGGAAAACGCCAGACTGTTCGATCTGGTGGAGGCTGCCGGCGGTCTGACTGCAGATGCCGATCCGGATGCAATCAATCAGGCCAGGGTGATTTCCGATGGCGAACAGGTCATCGTCCGCACCCGTGAACAGACTGCGCTGGAGCAAACCGGTGGCTGGGACCAATCATCTGCGAATCCAAATGAAACCGCCGAAGCCCATGAAACCAGCGGTAATGGCCGGATCGACCTGAATACGGCGGACGTAGCGGCCCTGTCGGAACTTCCCGGCATCGGCGCCGCAAAGGCAGCGGCGATTGTTGCCTACCGCAGTGAACACGGCCGTTTTTCGTCCGCGGAAGAGATCATGCAGGTGCCGGGCATCAAATCGGGCACATATGAGAAAATAAAGGACCGGATCGCGGTGAGGTAAGGCAGTTTCCCCCGCGGCCGTTAACATAGAGCTCTGCAGACGATGCGTTCCATGACATCCCGCAGAGAAAAAGGAGAATAAAATGGCAAGACGGGTACTGGTAGTTGATGACGAGCGGGCAATTGTAAAGGGCATCCGTTTTTCACTGGAACAGGACGACATGCAGGTGGACTGTGCCTATGACGGCGAAGAAGCCCTGGCCATGGTCCGTGCAAATACATACGACATCATCCTTCTGGATGTGATGCTTCCCAAAATGGACGGTCTGGAAGTCTGCCGCGCCGTGCGGGAGTTTTCCAACGTTCCCATTGTCATGCTCACCGCGAAAGGTGAAGACATGGACAAGATTTTAGGCCTGGAATACGGCGCGGACGATTACATCACCAAGCCCTTTAATATTCTGGAAGTCAAGGCCCGCATCAAGGCCATCATGCGCCGCTCATCGGCAGCGGCCCGACCGGCGGCGGCTCCCCAGACCACCTCGAAGATTGTCCGCGGCGACATGACGGTAGACACCGATCGCCGCACCATTTTAATCCGCGGGAAAGAAATCGCTCTCACGTCAAAGGAATACGATCTGCTGCTTCTTCTGATCCGCAATCCGGGCAAGGTTTACAGCCGCGATCAGCTGCTTTCCGCCGTCTGGGGCAGCGATTACCCGGGAGATGCCCGCACTGTGGACGTGCATGTCCGGCGCCTGCGGGAAAAGATCGAGCCCAACCCCAGCGAACCCCGTTACGTACATACCCGGTGGGGTGTGGGTTACTATTTCCAGAACGTTTAAAAAATGACACGCACCAAAAACTTCTTTTCATTCTTTCATACCCTTCGGTTCCGCCTGATCATGATCATTGTCCTGATCGGGCTGATTCCGTTTACCGCGGCGGGCGCCGCCTTTTCCGTGTATTATTCCCATCACGCCTTAGAGAGCAGCACCCAGGATATCGTTTCCCAGGCCCGGCAGATGAATAACCGGATCGTGTCCAGCAATTTCATGCGAAGGCCCTCCAATACGTCCATCAACGCGGAACTGTCCACTTTAGCCCGCACCTACAGCGGCCGCATCATGGTGATTAACCGTTCCCTGCAGATCGTGGCAGATACCTACGACGTGGACGACGGCAAAATCATCATCTGGGAAAACGCCCTGGTGGCCATGAGCGGCGAGCAGCGTTCCTTCTACGATTCCGACATCAATTTCCTAAGTGTTACCATGCCCCTGGTAAAGACCACGGACGGCAAGGAAGAGGTGATCGGCTGCCTTCTGATCATGAAGTCCATGGACGACATGGTGCGTACCGTCGCGTCTATCCGCACCATATCGGCCCTGGCGGGATCTATCCTTCTGGTGCTTCTGGTGGCGGTGTCCATCGCCATATCCGGATCCGTGACTCTGCCTTTAAAGAAGATGACGGCGGCATTGGAACGGCTTCGCACCCAGCAGACCCGGGGTCTGCTAAGTGTAGACGATTACAAGGAAGCAGGCGATCTGTCCCGCCAGTTCAACGCCTTCGTGCACCGTATGCAGGCCATCGACGACTCCCGTCAGGAATTCGTTTCCAACGTTTCCCACGAACTGAAAACGCCGCTGACCTCCATGAAGGTGCTGGCGGACGCCTTAAACAGCATGGGACAGGCGCCGGTGGAACTGTATCAGGATTTCATGCAGGACATCACCCAGGAAATCGAGCGGGAAAACAACATTATCAACGACCTGCTGGAAATCGTGCGCATGGATAAGTCCGGCGCCGTGATTCACCTGGCGCCCAGCAACATCAACGATCTGGTGGAACTGATCTTAAAGCGGGTCCGGCCCATCGCCGAAAAACAGGAAGTGGAGCTGGTCTTTGAAAGCTTCCGCCCGGTCATCGCCGAAGTGGACCGCACCAAACTGTCCCTGGCCATCACCAACCTGGTGGAAAACGCCATCAAATACAACCGCCAAGGCGGCTGGGTGCACGTCTCCTTAAACGCCGACCACCGCTATTTTTATCTGCGGGTGGAAGACAACGGCATTGGTATCCCCAAGGATTCCCTGCCCCGCATCTTTGACCGTTTCTACCGGGTGGACAAATCCCACTCCAGGGAAATCGGTGGCAGCGGACTGGGCCTGGCCATTACGGAAAGCACCATTTCCATGCACCACGGACAGATCCGGGTCTCCAGCGACGAAGGCTTAGGCACCACCTTTGACGTGCGCATCCCTTTAAGCTACATTCCGCTGGAAGGCGAAAACGTGCAGGTGGAGCAGGAGAAGCCTGCCCAGACCGCCGCCATGATTCCGGTGGGGGATGTGGAAGATGAGCTGCCGGAGGAGGAATTCCCGGAAGACGAGCTGTCGGAGGAGGAATTCTCAGAGGATGAGCTGCCGGAAGAGGAATTCCCGGAGGATGAGCTGCCGGAAGACGAGACGCCGGAAGATGAGATGTCCGAGGATGAATTTGCGGAGGACGAATTCCCGGAAGAAGAGTTTCCGGAGGAAACGCTGCCTCGGGATGAGGGTGGAAATGATCCGCTGATGGAAGCCACTGACCAGGAGGATGGCACGGATCTGCCGGAAGATCCATGGGAAGAGGCAGTTGATAAAGCAGGTGAAATGCTGGCGCCGGATCCGGAATGGACCGGCGAAGCAGAGAACATGACAGCAATGGAAGAGGAGCAGCCGTAGATGAGTCCGGTTAAACCAAAACTGCATAGAAACAGGGCGGTTTCTGCGGCGCTGGCATTGCTGCTGGCATTGCTTGTTCTGGGCGGATGCGGCCTTTCCCAGAAGGAGCCGCCGGAAGGCAGCCTCAGTGTTTACGCCATGAACTTAACCGGCACCGGTCTGGTGCCTGCGCCCTACGTGCCGCAGGAAACGGAGCCGTTGGCCTTAGCGTCCGAACTGATCGGCAAAATGAAAACCATGGAAGAGCACGACCGCTATGCGTCGCTTCTGCCGGATAACATCACCATGGAGCCCTCCGCTCTGTCCGATGCGGGAGAGCTTTCCGTGCAGCTGTCGGAGAATTATGCCGATCTCACCGGTTATAATGAGATTCTGATTCGGGCGGGCATTGTCCGCACCCTGACCCAGATCCCGGAAGTGACAAGCGTTGCCTTTTACGTGGGTGAAAACACCCTGACCACCGCGGACGGCGCCGTTATCGGTGCCATGACGGCGGATACGTTTATCGATTACATCGGTACGGATACCGAGTCCATGATGGAAATGACGCTGACGCTGTACTATGCCAGTACGGATGGCCAGCATCTGGTCCGCCAGAGCCGGGACATCTATTACAACACCACCATTGCCCCGGAACGTCTGGTGCTGGAGTACCTAAAAGAAAAACCGGAATATGAAGACGCCCAGATCCCGATTCCGGCCAGCACCCGAGTGCTGAACATTGCCGTTTCTGATAAGACCTGCTATGTGAACCTGGATGCGTCGTTTTTAACGGCCATGGATAACGTGGCCCAGCGGGTGTCGGTGTACGCCATCGTCAATTCCCTGGCGGAGCTGCCCACCATCAACAAGGTGCAGATCACCGTGGAAGGCGCTTCCGAAGATCTGGTTTTCGGCGATCAGCAGCTGTCCGCCATTTATGAGCCGGATCTGACCCTGGTGGAAGATCCTGCGGCGGATATTGCGAATAACGTTCTAATTCCGGTGCCGGGTACGGATACGGTGGTACCGGCGGAGGTTCCGGCAGAAGGCACAGAAGCACTGCCGGCGGATGCTCCTATAGATGGACAGCCTCAGACAGACGTGCCCCAGGGCACGGAAGCGCCGGCAGAGAATGCCGGGACAGAGCCCGGCGCACAGTAAGTTTTGCTTTTCTTTGAATTTCAGACATCTGCACAGAGCACTACAGGCAGGGAGGAAACGGATGATACGTTCACGTCCGGCACTTCTGCCCGCAGCAGGCATTCTGTGCGGGTGTCTTTTTTCTATGCAGCTGGGAAATACGGCAGTGATGGTACTGGCTGCTCTCATGGCCCTGGCGGCATTCACTTTTTTGATCTCACATCGATTTCGTTTGCGGGGGCTGTCCTCAAAACCGGCAGGGAGAGGACAGGACCGTCCTGCCGGTTGGGAAACTCCGGCAGCAACCCCTGTCCGGGTGCAGGCGCTATTGTTTGCAGTCTGCCTTCTGGCCGGCGCCCTGCGCACGTCCCAGACCCAGGCGGAACTGGAAAGAATCCGGCAGACCTATCCTGCAGGCAGTGAATGTGATCTCACCGGGCGGATCGTTTCTCTGGAAGAAAAGAACGGGCAGACCATCTGCCTGGTAAAGGTGCATTCCGAAAACTGCGGCGTCTCTTTTCAGGTGCGGGTGGATGCAGATCAGGGAATGATTCTAAGCCAGGACATGATCCCAGAACAGGGGGTGATTCCAGCCCGGGACAAAGACGAGGATGGCAACACTGCAAAATTAGAAAATGAATATGGTTTTCAGAAAAGGCTGTCGCAGGGACATATCGGACAGCAGATCTTCATCCGCGGGACGGTCCGGGAAGATCGGATCGCGCGAAACGAGGGGTCCTTTGACGCGCGAAGGTATGACGAAAGCAGCGGGATTGCTCTGCGCATCAAGGCATCCGACATATCCTTTGGAAGGTGCGCATCCGTGGAATGGCGGGAAGCGCTTCGCCGGATGCATGACCGCATCACAGATGTGTATGCCCGGTACCTGCCGGGGGAGGAGAGCGGGCTGCTGTCCGGTCTGGTGTTGGGGGACCGGGCCGCCATGGATCCGGAGGCAAAACAGCTGCTGTCCGATGCGGGCTTAGCCCACGTGCTGGCAGTCAGCGGAACCCATGTGGGCATATTAGGGCGGCGCACCTATGGCAGACTGAAGCGTCTGCGGCTGTCCCGGATTCTGTCGGGACTGCTCTCCGGCGGACTGCTGATCTTTTACTGCCTGCTCTGCGGCAGCAGCATTTCCGCGCTGCGGGCGACGGTCATGTTTCTGATTTATCTGACCGCTGAAGCCGCCGGCGAGTCCTATGATGCCGCCAGCGCCGCCGCTCTGTGCGCGTCTGCATTTCTACTGATCCGGCCCCAGGTGCTGTATTCGGCCGGATTTCTCCTTTCCTTTGGTGCGGCCTTCGGTATCTGTTTCTTCTGTGAACCGCTGCAGAAACAGTTGCGAAAAAAGGAATGTCCAATGATCTTTCAGTCCATCCTCTTTGCAGGTGCCATTCAGGTGTCCATGCTTCCCCTGACGCTGCAGCTGTTCTATGAGATTCCGATCTATGCCAGTCTGGTAAACCTGCTGGTGCTGCCTCTGGTTTCGCCCCTGCTGGCCGCAGGCCTTTGGGGTGGCATTCTGGGCGCCGGTTGTATGGCGGCTTTTGGCAGCATTCCACAGGTGGCGGATCTGCTGCTGCGCGGCCTGTTTTTCCTGTGCCACTGCATCCTGTATCTGATGGAAGCGGCGGCGGGCCGGTCGCTGGCTCTGCCCCATGCGCGATTCACAGCAGGTGCGCCGGGCTGGGGGCTGTGCCTGGTCTTCTGGGTGTTTCTGTACTTGGCGATTCATGCGAAACCGATGGTTAAAGAGAACAAAATCGTCCGAAATGGGCGCTGGATTTACCGCGGCGCCTGCGGCGTTCTATTTCTGTTTCTTCTGCTGGGCAGAAAACTGGGGGAGACTGAGGTTGTCATGCTCGATGTGGGGCAGGGAACGGGAATCTATCTTTCCGATGGTCGTGGCACAAACATCATGATCGATGGTGGAAGCACGTCAAATACGGAGGTGGGAACTTATACAATCGAGCCATTCCTGGCGCATTCTGGCACTGGTGGAGGCATTGATTACTGGCTGATCAGTCACACTGACAAGGACCACGTCAGCGGCCTGATAGAACTGCTGAAGCAACAGTATCCCATTGGTACAATCCTGATGCCCGCGGCGGAGCAGGAGATGGACCAAACGGTGATAGAGCAGATTCGAACCCTGGCGTCAGAAAACGGAACCGAAGTCATCCGCATGTTTCCGAAAGATCAGCTGCTGGTGAAGCACGGAAGGGAAGAGTTTTCCATCACCTGCCTTGGGCCTCCGGAGGAGAGTTCACTGGCCGGTGCCAACGATAATTCACTGACTCTGCTGATGGAATGGGACGGCATGAGGATCTTCTTTGGCGGAGATATCAGTATGGAGTCAGAACAGACCCTTCTCTCAAGAATGGACGAGGATATGCGAATGAAACTGGCCACCGTTGAGGTTTATATTGCAGATCATCATGGCTCAAACGACTCATCCGGTGAAGCGTTGCTTACGGCGCTGAAACCGCAGATGGCCCTGATCTCCTGCGGAGTGAACAATTCTTATGGGCATCCGGGAGAACAGACCATGGAGCGGTTGAAGCGGTTTCAGGTGAACCCTTTTATAACGGCGGAATGCGGGCAGATAACGCTGAAATATAAAGCCGACGGGATTCAACTGCGGAAATTCCTGGAGGAATAAATTGACGTGTGTAATACAATTTGTATAATAGAAGGAGAGCTCCATGGTTGTTTCGTGGGACGAAAACAAAAACGACATAAACAAGAAAAAGCATGGTGTCAGTTTTGAAACAGCCAGTTTAGTTTTTTCGGATGAACAGAGAATAGAATTGTATGACGAAAAACACAGTGACGATGAGGATCGATATATAGTTATTGGCAATATCGGAGTTGTGCTTGTGGTTGTATATACCATGCGAAATAATATGTACCGCATTATTTCTGCGCGAAAAGCTACAGCAGGAGAACGGAGATACTATGAAGAAGTATGTTACGGTTCGTGAGGGACAGCTGCCCACAAAACAACAGCTGGTTGAAATAGAAGCGTTAAAAACGTCAGAGGCACGTCCAGATGAGGAAATGCCGGAACTGTCCATCGATGAATTGAGGCGCTTCCAGAAAACATCTGAACAAAGACGCAAAGATCGACAGAAGCAGGTTCTGACTTTGCGTGTATCCGGAGAAACCATGCGTAAAGCGAAGGCACTGGGGAAGGGGTACACCGGTATCTTAAGCCGCATGCTGGAACTGGGTTTAAACGATCCGGAACTGATTGAAAAGTGTCTATAAATGGAGATCCCATGCAGGAAATACGAAAGAACTGTACTGATAAAAACTTTCACCGCGCCTATCTGATCTGCGGGGATGAGGCCTTCCTGCGCCTTCAGGCGCAGAAGATGCTGCTGGAAGCCCTGGGGGCGGAAGAGGGTTCCATGAACTTTCTCACTTTTGAGGGTGCGAAAACGGAACCGGCTGTCGTGATTGATGCCTGTGAGACTCTTCCTTTCTTTGCGGACTACCGGGTGGTGCTTGTTTCCGACAGCGGCTGGTTTGCAAAATCCTGTGAGGAGATGGCGGATTATCTGCCGACGATTCCGGAGACCACGGTACTGATTTTTAATGAGCGCACGGCGGATAAGCGGGTGAAAAGCTATAAAGCCATGGCGAAGGCGGGTCATATCGCTGAGTGCGTTATGCCCCAGGAGCCGGAACTGGTACGCTGGGTCGGCGGGATTCTGAAAGAAAACGGCTGGTCCATGAAACGGGAAGCCTGGCCTCTGTTTTACGAGCGCACCGGGGCGGATATGTCCCGGATGAAAAATGAGCTGGATAAGCTTCTGGCCTACACCATGGAATCGAAGGAGATTACGCCCGCGGACGTGGAAGCGGTCTGCTCCCGCCGGCTGGAAGATCGGGTTTTCGAAATGCTGGAGGCCATGGCCCGGGGAGACAAAGACCGGATGCTGTTCCTTTACGAGGAGCTGCTTCTGCAGAAAGAGGCGCCCCAGCGGATTCTTTCCCTGATCGGCCGGCAGTTTCTGCAGATGTACGGCGTGCGTCAGCTTCGGGGAGAGCGGATGCGGGATACGGATATTGCAAAGCAGCTGGGCATGCGGGATTTCGCCGTGGCGAAAACCGCCCGGCTGGCAATGGCCTATCCCATGGAGCGGTTAAAACAGCTGATGGAGCAGGCGGCGGAAGATGACGCCCGGTCGAAAAGCGGACGCTTAGATGCCCAGATCGCCGTGGAGACCCTTCTGCTGGAAGGATGCCGAAAAAATGCTTCTTGACAACGGGACACGCAGAAGATACAATACATAAGTCTGTGCAGATGGCAATGCCGGCGGCAACGCGGCAGCTGACCGGAACCCACATTGCATCTGTCAGCCCGAATATGTCGATCGTTGCCCTCTTCGTCACCCAAGACTGTGGCAGCAGATTTTTAGCAAGAACATCTACAGATAAAGAATCAGTGGAGGTAGAGATTTGGCAAACATCAAATCAGCGAAAAAGCGTGTTCTGGTTGCGGAGACTCGTACGGAGCGCAACAAGGCCATCAAATCCCGTGTGAAGACCTATGTGAAGAAGGTTGACGCAGCTGTGGAAGCGAAGAACGCCGAAGCGGCAAAGGCTGCTCTCGTAGAGGCCATTTCCGAAATCAACAAGGCGGCCACCAAGGGCGTGTATCACAAGAATACCGCATCCCGCAAGGTTTCCCGTCTGACCAAGGCCGTTAACGGCATCGCGTAATCGGCGAAACAGAGTCATTAATAGGGCATCTTTTCCTGATGGAAAAGATGCCTTTTCTTTGTTAAAATAAGATCGCTACCGTAACATATAGATTTAAAGGAAGACGCATGGACGCCTCTAAAATTCGAAATTTCTGTATTATCGCTCATATTGACCACGGCAAGTCTACCCTGGCCGACCGCCTGCTGGAACAGACCGGCACGCTGACCGCCCGGGAAATGCAGTCCCAGGTTTTAGACAACATGGATCTGGAACGGGAACGCGGCATTACCATTAAGTCCCAGGCTGTGCGCATCATTTACCGCGCGGATGACGGGGAAGAGTATATCTTAAACCTGATCGACACCCCCGGCCACGTGGACTTTAACTATGAAGTCTCCCGCAGCTTAGCTGCCTGTGACGGGGCTGTGCTGGTGGTGGACGCCGCCCAGGGCGTAGAAGCCCAGACCCTGGCAAACGTCTATCTGGCCTTAGATCACGATCTGGAAGTGCTGCCGGTGATCAACAAGATCGATCTGCCCAGCGCTGATCCGGAACGGGTGGCGGCGGAAATCGAAGACGTCATCGGCCTGGATGCTTCCGAAGCACCCCGGATTTCCGCAAAGACCGGACAGAACATCCACGACGTGCTGGAGATGATTGTCCGTCAGCTGCCGCCTCCCCAGGGAGATCCCGAGGCCCCCTTAAAGGCGCTGATCTTTGACTCCATCTACGATTCCTACCGGGGCGTCATTGTATTCTGCCGCATCCGGGAAGGACGCATCCGTCCCGGAGACGAGATCCGCATGATGGCCACCGGCGCCACGGCGGAAGTGGTGGAAGTGGGCTATTTCGGCGCCGGCCGTTTCATTGCCTGCGACGAGCTGGAAGCCGGCATGGTGGGCTATTTTACCGCCAGCATCAAAAACGTGTCCGACACCCGGGTGGGTGATACGGTTACCAACAATAAGCGTCCTGCGGCCGAGCCTCTGCCTGGCTACAAAAAAGTGCAGCCCATGGTGTACTGCGGCCTGTATCCCGCCGACACCAAAAAGTACCCGGATCTTCGGGATGCCCTGGAAAAGCTGCAGTTAAACGACGCATCTCTGCAGTACGAGCCGGAAACCTCGGTGGCCTTAGGCTTCGGTTTCCGCTGCGGATTCTTAGGCCTGCTGCACTTGGAGATCATCCAGGAGCGCTTAGAGCGGGAATATGATCTGGATCTGGTGACCACGGCGCCGGGCGTTGTATACCGGGTGCACAAAACCGACGGCACCATGATCGAGCTGACCAATCCTTCCAACCTGCCGGATCCGGCGGAAATCGACTACATGGAAGAGCCGGTGGTGGATGCGGAAATCATGGTGACCAGTGATTACATCGGCTCCATCATGGATCTGTGCCAGGAGCGCCGGGGCGAGTACATCAGCATGGAATACATCGATCAGACTCGCGCGCTGCTGAAATATGTGCTGCCCTTAAACGAGATCATCTACGATTTCTTTGACGCCTTAAAATCCCGTTCCCGGGGTTATGCCTCCTTCGACTACAGTCTGAAGGGATATGTAAGATCCGACCTGGTGAAGCTGGATATCCTGATCAACCGGGAAGCGGTGGACGCCCTGTCCTTTATCGTTTTCTCCGGAACCGCCTACGAGCGGGGCCGCCGCATGTGCGAGCGCTTAAAGGAAGAGATTCCGCGGCATCTGTTTGAGATTCCCATCCAGGCGGCGGTGGGCAGCAAGGTCATCGCCCGGGAGACGGTGAAAGCCATGCGCAAGGACGTGCTGGCCAAGTGCTACGGCGGTGACATTACCCGTAAGAAGAAACTGTTGGAAAAGCAGAAGGAAGGTAAAAAGCGCATGCGCCAGGTGGGAAATGTGGAGATCCCACAGGAGGCGTTTATGAGCGTTTTGAAACTTGACGAGAAGTAGGATACATAATTCCATGGAATTATATGTTCATATCCCTTTCTGTGCACAGAAATGCTATTACTGCGATTTCCTTTCCGCGCTTTCGTCGGTGGAATTGCGCAGACACTACATCCATGCCCTCTGCGCGGAAATCCGCTGGTACGGCGCGGTGTATCCGGATATGGTGCTGGATACCATTTTCTTTGGCGGCGGAACCCCCAGCCTTCTGGAAACGGATCTGTTTGTGCAGGTGATGGAAACCATTCGATCATCCTTTTCCATCACTGCCGATGCGGAGATCACCCTGGAGGCCAATCCGGGTACGGTGAACGCCGAATCCCTGGACACCTACCGAGGCTGCGGCGTCAACCGCCTGTCCTTCGGCCTGCAGTCCGCCAATGACGCGGAGCTGAAGATGCTGGGGCGGATTCACGATTTTCACGGCTTCCTGCAATCCTATGAACTGGCCCGGAAGGCCGGCTTTTCCAATATTAATATCGACGTCATGACGGGTTTGCCCGGACAGACCGTAAAACGCCTTTCCCATACCTTAAAGGAAGTGATCTGGCTGCATCCCGAGCACGTATCGGCCTATGCCCTGCAGGTGGAAGAGGGCACGCCCTTAGCAAGATCCCTGGCGGGGGAGCGGGTGCGGGTTCGCAGGCATGGGGAGACATCTGCCCCTCGGATTCTGCGCTTTCCGCCCCTTCCGGATGAGGATACGGAATACGCTCTGTACGCAGCGGCCCGGGATCAGCTGACCGCCGCCGGATACGGACGGTACGAGATCTCTAACTACGCCCGGCCGGGCTTTGCCTGCCGCCACAACGTGGGCTATTGGGAGCGAGCGCCCTACATCGGCGTGGGCTTAGGCGCGGCCTCCCTTCTGGAGTATCAGTGGAAGACGCCCCGCCTGGGCTTCCGCAGCATGGCGCCCTGCATCCGCCGGAAAAACCGCACGCAGATGCCAGCCTATATCCGCGCAGCCCGGCGGCTGAATCCGGAAAAGATCATCCGTAACCGCCGCCCGCCCATGGCCGAGGAACAGCAGGTGCTCACTGCCCGGGAGTGCATGGAGGAGTTTATGTTTTTAGGCCTTCGGCAGACCGCCGGGGTCAGCCGGGTGCAGTTTCGCAGTGTTTTCGGCAAATCCATGGACAGCGTGTACGGCCCGGTGATTCAGAAACTGAAGGAACAGGGGCTGATGGAAGAGCAGAACGGATATGTGCGGCTCACCAGCCGGGGGCTGGATGTGAGCACGCCGGTGCTGGCGGAGTTTTTGATTTCATGAATCGTTCACAAAATCTTGTTGACATCCCCGGTGGAAGGTGGTACATTACTTTCATAGATGTTAGCACTCAAACACATCGAGTGCTAACGAGCTCCGATAAGGAACCGTCTGAAGGCGCAAACGATCAGCCGAAGACGGTTCTTCCTACGGAATCGCAAGAACAGGCGGTTCCATTTTTATGAGGTGTTTCATGAGCGATCTGGGCGAGAGAAAAGAGAAGATTCTTCAGATCATCATTCAGAATTATCTGGAGACAGGTGAGCCGGTCGGCAGCCGTACCATTTCCAAACTGTCGGACATGGGGCTTTCCTCCGCCACGATCCGCAATGAAATGTCCGACTTAGAGGAGCTCGGCTACATCGTCCAGCCCCATACTTCCGCCGGACGTATCCCCACCGACTTAGGGTACCGCTTCTATGTGGATCACCTGATGGCCGTAAAGGATCAGGAGGTGGAAGACTTAAAGGACATGGTCATCGAGAAGACGGAGCGCATGGAAAAGATGCTCCGCCAGGTGGCAAAAGTGCTGGCGGCCAATACCCAGTACGCCACCATGATCTCGGCGCCCAGTGCTTCCGCCGGAAGACTGAAGTTCATCCAGCTGTCTCAGGTGAACGATCATCAGATCCTCTCCGTGGTGGTGATGGGCGGCAATCTTGTGAAGAACAAGATCATCGAGGTGGACAATCCCCTGGATAACGAAACCATGCTGAAGCTGAACATGCTGCTGAACACCTGCTTAAACGGGCTGACCGTAATGGACATCAACCTGGGTATGGTGGCACAGCTGAAAGAGCAGGCCGGTATCCACGAAGATATCGTGGCGGCAGTTCTGGATTCGGTGGTGGAGACGGTCCGGGAAGATGAAGATTTCGAGATCTACACCAGCGGCGCCACCAACATCTTCAAGTATCCGGAACTGGCGGATTCCGAAAAAGCCGGTCCGTTGCTTACCGCTTTTGAAGAGAAGGACAAGCTGGCAGAGCTGATTTCCGATGTTCAGGCCATGAACGACGAAGGAGGCACGGGCATTCAGGTGTACATCGGCGAAGAATCCCCCATGCAGACCATGAAGGATTACAGTATGGTGACCGCCAACTACGATCTGGGCGACGGCGTGAAGGGCACCATCGGCATCATCGGACCCAAGCGAATGGATTACGCCAAGGTTATGGCCAACCTGAAATCCTTAAAGGGTCAGCTGGACAATATGCTTTCCGAAGCGACGATCGTCGAAGAAGACGATGGAACATCATAAACCAGGAGGAATGAGAAACGTATGGAAGAACACTTGAAGGATACGCTGGAAAACGGATCCGAAGAAACCACTCAGGAAGAGGCGGTCATCGAGGCCATTAAGAAGGCCCGGGAAGAAGCCGAAGCGGAGCGGGAAGAAGCGGCGAAGGAAGAAACTGCAAAGGAAGCCGAGCAGACGGAAGCCGAAGAGCCGAAGGAAGCCGAATCCGGCGAAAATGAAAAAACCGCCTGGGAAGAAGTTTTAGAAGACGCCCAGGAAGAACGGGCGGCGGAAGACGGCGAAGAGGCTCCGGAAAAAGCGAAGGCAAAGCCCTCCGCAAAGGATGCCCAGATCGAGGATCTCACCGATCGCTTAAAGCGCCAGATGGCAGAGTTCGAAAACTTCCGCAAGCGCACCGAACGGGAAAAGTCCCAGATGTTTGACATGGGTGCCCGCCACGTGATCGAACGCATCCTGCCTGTGATTGACAATTTCGAGCGCGGCCTGGCCGGGGTAGATCCCGAAACCGCCGACGCCTTTACCGAAGGCATGCAGATGGTTTACAAGCAGCTGATCACCGCCTTCACCGAGATGGGCGTCGAACCCATCGAAGCCGTGGGACAGCCCTTCGACCCCGAACTGCACAATGCAGTCATGCATGTGGACGACGAAGCCTTTGGCGAAAATGAAGTCGCCGAAGAATTCCAGAAAGGCTACAAGTATCACGATGCTGTTGTGAGACACAGTATGGTTAAGGTAGCCAACTAATGAAACCATTTCCGAGGAAAAGAAAAAGGAGGACAAAACAATGTCGAAAATCATCGGAATCGATTTAGGAACCACCAACAGCTGTGTGGCGGTTATGGAGGGCGGACAGCCTACCGTCATCACCAACACCGAAGGCGCCCGCACCACGCCGTCTGTCGTTGCTTTCACCAAGAACGGCGAGCGTCTGGTGGGTGAGCCGGCAAAGCGTCAGGCCGTGACCAACGCGGAAAAGACCATCGCTTCCATCAAGCGTGACATGGGTACCGACAATGGCCGCGTCATCGACGGCAAGAAGTATTCTCCTCAGCAGATTTCCGCCATGATCCTGCAGAAGCTGAAGGCCGATGCTGAGAACTACTTAGGCGAGCCTGTCACCGAAGCCGTGATCACGGTTCCCGCTTACTTCAACGACGCACAGCGTCAGGCCACCAAGGATGCCGGTAAGATCGCCGGCCTGGAGGTCAAGCGTATCATCAACGAGCCCACCGCTGCTGCTCTGGCTTATGGCTTAGACAACGAAAACGAGCAGAAGATCATGGTCTACGACTTAGGCGGCGGTACCTTCGATGTTTCCATCATCGAAATCGGCGACGGCGTTATCGAAGTGCTGTCCACCAACGGCGATACCCGCTTAGGCGGCGATGACTTTGACCAGCGCATCGTGGACTGGATGATCTCCGAATTCAAGAGCAAGGAAGGCGTGGATCTGTCCGGCGATAAGATGGCCATGCAGCGCTTAAAGGAAGCTGCTGAAAAGGCGAAGAAGGAACTTTCCTCCGCCATGACCACCAACATCAACCTGCCCTTCATCACCGCGACAGCGGAGGGCCCGAAGCATTTCGATGCGGATCTGACCCGTGCCAAGTTCGACGAACTGACCCACGATCTGGTGGAAAAGACCGCCATCCCGGTGCAGAACGCCATGCGCGACGCCGGCCTGACCAACGCGGATTTAAGCAAGGTTCTGCTGGTCGGCGGTTCCACCCGTATCCCGGCTGTGCAGGCGAAGGTAAAGGCCTTAACCGGCCATGAGCCCAACAAGAGCTTAAACCCGGATGAGTGCGTGGCTTTAGGCGCTTCCATTCAGGGCGGCAAGCTGGCCGGTGATGCCGGTGCAGGCGACATCCTTCTGCTGGATGTGACCCCATTGTCTTTGTCCATCGAAACCATGGGCGGCGTGGCTACGAAGCTCATCGAGCGCAACACCACCATCCCCACCAAGAAGAGCCAGATCTTCTCCACCGCAGCCGACAACCAGACCGCTGTAGATATCAACGTTCTGCAGGGCGAGCGTCAGTTTGCCCGGGACAACAAGTCCCTCGGCCAGTTCCGTCTGGATGGTATTCCGCCGGCACCCCGGGGAATCCCGCAGATCGAAGTGACCTTCGATATCGACGCCAACGGCATCGTGAACGTATCCGCCAAGGATATGGGCACCGGCAAGGAACAGCACATTACGATTACCGCCGGCAGCAACATGTCTGATGAAGACATCGAGCGCGCCGTGAAGGAAGCGGCCGAATTTGAGGCCCAGGATAAGAAGCGCAAGGAAGCGGTGGACGCCCGCAACGAGCTGGATGCCTTCACCTTCCAGACCGAAAAGGCCCTGCAGGAAGTGGGCGACAAGATCGACGCTGCCGACAAGACCTCGGTGGATGCGGATATCGCGGAAGCTCATCGTCTGTTAGAGCAGTACACCGATCCGGCCAACATGAGCGACGCTCAGGTGGGCGAGATCAAGGCTGCTACTGAGAAGCTGCAGCAGAGCGCTCAGAAGGTCTTTACCAAGATGTACGAGCAGCAGGCCGCTGCCCAGCAGGCCGCCGGCGGACAGGCCGGTCCCGGCCCGGATATGGGCGCCTCACAGGGCGGATATACCCAGAACAACGGCCCGGCGGATGACGGCGTCGTGGATGCGGACTTCACGGAAGTCTAAATCAAATAAGACTTAAAACGGATCGGATGGAAAGATTCGATCTGCCGGTGGGAAGGCGTCCCCTTTTCGGGGATGCCTTCCGCGTGCCATAAAAGTCGTTTTAAAAGACAGAACCCGCGCCTTTTGCGGGGGATTGAAATCAACACAGAGGTAAAACATGGCAGAACAGAAACGTGATTACTATGAGGTGCTGGGCGTATCCAGAGATGCGGACGAGGCCACGTTAAAAAGCGCTTACCGCAAACTGGCCAAGCAGTACCATCCCGATATGCATCCCGGCGACAAAGAGGCGGAAGCGAAGTTTAAAGAGGCTTCCGAAGCTTACGCCGTTTTAAGTGATGCGGATAAGCGCCGTCAGTATGACCAGTTCGGCCATGCGGCGTTTGACGGCAGCGCGGGCGGCGGAGCCTACGACTTCTCCGGCATGGATTTCTCCGACATGTTCAGCGATCTGTTCGGGGATTTCTTTGGCGGCGGTTTTGGCGGCTTCGGCGGCGGAAGCCGGGGCGCGTCCAATGGTCCCATGCGCGGACAGCATGTGCGCACGGCGGTGCGGATCAGCTTTGAAGAGGCGGCCTTCGGCTGCACCAAGGAGCTGGATCTGACCTTAAAAGAAGAGTGTGCAACCTGTCACGGCAGCGGCTGCAAGCCCGGCACCTCTAAGGATACCTGCCCGAAGTGCGGCGGCCGGGGACGGGTGGTGATGACCCAGCAGTCCTTCTTTGGAACGGTCCAGAACGTGACGGCCTGCCCGGACTGCCAGGGCAGCGGCCAGATCATCAAGGATCCCTGCCCGGATTGTCGGGGAACCGGTTACGTGTCCCGTCGCAAGAAGATTCAGGTGTCCATTCCCGCCGGCATCGACAACGGCCAGAGCGTGCGTATCCGTGAAAAGGGCGAGCCTGGCTTAAACGGCGGTCCCAGAGGCGACCTTCTGGTGGAAGTGCGGGTTTCTCCCCATCCCCAGTTTGCCCGGGATGGCTACGATGTTTATTGCTCCGCGCCCATTTCCTATGCGCAGGCGGCGTTGGGCGGTGAGATTATGATCGACACTTTAGACGGCAAGGTCATCTACGATGTCAAGCCCGGCACCCAGACCGACACCCGCATCCGTCTGAGGGGCAAGGGTATTCCCACCCTTCGCAACAAGGACGTGCGCGGCGATCAGTACGTGACCTTAGTGGTGCAGGTGCCCACGGGGCTGTCCCGGGACGCCAAGGAAGCGCTGCGTAACTTTGACAGCCTGTCCGGCGACTCTCTGCACGCCGCGGAGCGTGGCAAAGACAGCGCAGCTGCCAAAAAGAAGAAAAAGGGGTTCATGGATAAGGTGAAAGACGCCATCGACGACGCCCTGGATTAACCGAAAACTGAAATCTGTTTATATGTATCGGATGGGCGGCATAGCTTCCCATCCGATTTAGCAAACAGACACGGAAATGAGAGAAAAATGAGCTGGACAAAATTTCGTTTGACCGTTCCGGAAGAAGCGGAGGAAACCATTTCCTGGCTGCTTTCCGAACAGGGCATTGACAGTGTGGAAATTGAAGGACATGTGCGGGCGGAAGAGACGGCAGACCGGGAGATCTTTGCGGAACTTGCGCCTCAGCAGGCCGATTTCGGCGGCATGTGCACCGTGATTTTCTATGCGGAAGAAGGGGAAGAAGATGCGGTGGAGAAGGCCGGAGTGGCAGCCATGGAAGAACTGGCGGACTACGGTTTTTCCGGCGGCGTACTGACCTCCGAACAGGTGCAGGATGAAGACTGGATCAACCGCTGGAAGGAGTTTTTCCACGCGTTTACCGTGGAAGACGTGCTGTTCGTGCCCACCTGGGAAGAACTGCCTGAAGATGTGGACAACTACCGCTTCGTGGTGCGCATGGATCCGGGTATTGCCTTTGGTACTGGAAAGCATGAGACCACCCAGCTGTGCATCCGCCGTCTGCTGGAAGAGGTGAAGGCAGGAGACCGGGTCTTTGACGTAGGCTTTGGCAGCGGCGTGCTGTCTGTGGTGGCTCTGCTGGTCGGCGCGTCCTTTGCCGGGGGAACCGACATCGATCCCTTCTGCACCGACGCCATTGCTGACAACATGGCTCACAACCACCTGTCCTACGATCCCGCGGCCTTCGTCATCGGCGATCTGACCACGGATGCCGAGCTTCGCAGGAGCATCTGCACCGGTGATTACGATATTGTCTGCGCTAACCTGCTGGCAGATATTATCCTGCCCATGATTCCTGCCCTGTGGGACGTGCTGCGGCCGGGCGGTGAACTGGTTACCTCCGGTATCATTGACTTTAAGGAAGAAACTGTGGCAAAGGCCCTGGAGGCCGCCGGTTTCGTTGTGGAACGCCGGGACGCCTTAGGCGAGTGGCGCAGCATTACGGCGCGCAAGCCCCAATAATCGCACGAAGGGAAAACCACTGTAGGAAAAGAGGAGAAGATGCAGCAGGTCTTTGTGGACGCATCGGCCATCTCAGAAGACGGCCTCATACAAATCTGCGGAAACGACGCCCACCACTTAGGACACGTGCTTCGCATGCGTCCGGGGGAGCGGATTCGCGTGGCGTCATCGGACGACCGGTATTACATTGCCCGGCTGGAAACCTTTTCTTCTGAAGAAGTGACGGCGCGGATCGAAGAGGAAGCGCCGGCCACGGAGTTGCCCTGTCAGCTGACGCTGTACGTGGGCATCCCCAAGGGCGACCGCATGGAGACCATCATCGAGAAGGTGACGGAACTGGGCGCTGTGCGGATCGTGCCGGTGGAGATGCAGCACACGGTGGTGCGTCTGGAAGGAAAGAAAAAAGAAAGCCGCCGGGCGCGCTGGCAGGCCATCGCTGAGAACGCAGCGCGGCAGTCGAAGCGCAGCCGGATTCCGGAAGTGGCAGCCATCTGTTCCTTTGCAGAAGCCCTGGAAGACGCCCGATCCCTGGAACTGGGACTGATGCCCTATGAGGGGGCCTCGGGTATGGAAGCCACCCGGGATGCACTGGCAAAACTCCCCGCCTGCAAAAGTGCCGGTATTTTCATCGGCCCGGAGGGGGGATTCTCCTATGAGGAAGCAGCCACAGCCTCCCAACAGCTGCAGGTGATCTCCTTGGGACGGCGGATTCTGCGCACGGATACCGCGGCCATCGCGGCGGTCACCCTGTGTGCCGCGGCCTGCGAGGGCGCGTTAAATTAGGAAACTTTGCGGGGAGACGCAAAAGGGTGACAAAGGAGATTCTGCCGGTGTCTGCACCTTTTGTCCTGCGAGTCTAAAACAGAAAGTTTAGTATATGGAAGTCTATTTTGATAATTCCGCCACCACGCCCTGCCTCCCTGAGGCGGCGGAGGCGGTGCGGGATATGCTGTGCGAAAACTACGGCAATCCTTCCTCCATGCACAACCGGGGGCTTTTAGCCGAACAGGCCGTCCGCCATGCCAGAGAGCAGGTGGCGGCGTCTTTGCATGTGCAGGAGCGGGAAATTGTCTTTACCTCCGGCGGCTCGGAAAGCAACAACCTGGCGGTGCTGGGTGCGGCTTTTGCCAATCCCCGGGTGGGAAAGCACATCATTACCACGCCCATCGAGCACCCCTGTGTGGATCAGTCGGTCAAGTACCTGGCGGAACAGGGATTTGAAGTGACGTATCTGCCGGTGGACGGCGAGGGCCGGATTTCCGTGGAGCTGCTGAAATCCGCGCTGCGTCCGGATACGGTGCTGGTTTCCATCATGCATGTGAACAACGAAATCGGTACCATCGAACCCATTGAAGAAGCGGCGGCCGCAACCCACGAACTGGCGCCCCAGGCTCTGTTTCACACGGATGCGGTGCAGTCATACGGAAAGCTTCCGATCCGCCCGAAGACCATGGGCATCGATTTGCTGACCGCCAGCGGACACAAGATCCGCGGACCCAAGGGCAGCGGCTTTGTGTACATCCGAAACGGCATAAAAGTGCAGCCTCGGATTTTAGGCGGCGGCCAGGAAAGAGGATATCGTTCCGGCACCGAGAATACGGCGGCCATTGTGGGCCTGGGCGTGGCGGCGGAAGAGGCCTCTAAGAACCTGGAGCAACATGCAGCCCATCTGTCGGCCCTGCGGACAGCCTTTATTGATCGGGTGCTGTCCATTGAAGGATGCGAGGTCAACGGAAAGAATCCGGAAGGCTTTGCTCCCCACATCGTCAGTGTCACCACGCCGGGAGTGCGAAGCGAAGTGCTGCTGCATGCGCTGGAAGAGCGCGGCGTGTATGTTTCGGCGGGCAGCGCCTGTTCGTCCAACAAGCCGGCGCCCAGCCGTACGCTGACGGCCATCGGTCTTTCCAAGGATCGGGTGGAGAGCACCATCCGTGTGTCCTTTGGCGTCCAGAATACCATGGAAGAAGTGGATTACGCCGCAAAGCAGCTGGCGGAGCTTCTGCCCCTGCTGCGCAGATTCATGCGGCGATAACGGGACGTGTCTGCAATGGCGTTCTGTGCGATGATCGCCATGCATTCTGTGCACGATGCAGAATCTGACGCAACTGCTGCACAAAGCCATGGTTCAGTCATTTGACGACGAGATATAAGGAGAAAACAGATGAAGCAGGCCTATCTGGTCAAATATGGAGAAATCGCCTTAAAGGGCAAAAACCGCTATCGGTTTGAGGACGCGCTGGTCGCTCAGATCCGCCGGGCCTTAAAAAGCGTGGAGGGCACCTTCCTGGTGGAAAAACCCCAGGGCCGCATTTTCGTGGAGTGTCTGGACACCTGCGACGAGGCGGAGGTGCTGGAGGCCCTGTCCCGGGTGTTCGGTATCTTAGGCATCTGCCCCTGCCAGATCGTGGAGGACACGGGATTTGAAGATCTGTCCGCCCAGCTTATTGATTACGTGGGCCGCACCTGGAAAGATAAGAACACCACATTTAAGGTGTTTGCCCGCCGCGCCCGCAAAAACTATCCCATGGATTCCATGGAGCTGAACGCGGTGATCGGCGAGCGCCTGTTAGATGCCTTCCCGGAGCTTTCCGTGGATGTGCATCATCCCAAAAAGATCCTTTACGTGGAGATCCGGGAGAAGATCATTTTCTACTCCAACGAGGTGAAGGGTCCCGGCGGCATGCCGGTAGGCACCAGCGGACACGCCACCCTGCTGCTTTCCGGCGGCATTGACAGCCCGGTGGCCGGCTACATGATTTCCCGCCGGGGCGTGACCATTGACGCCGTGTATTTCCACGCGCCGCCCTACACCAGCGAGCGGGCAAAGCAGAAGGTGGTGGATCTGGCCAAGCAGGTGTCCAAATACACCGGCCCCATCCGTCTGCACGTGGTCAACTTCACGGAAATCCAGATGGCCATTTACGAAATCTGTCCCCACGACGAACTGACCATCATCATGCGCCGCTATATGATGCGCATCGCCGAGCACTTCGCCAACGAGTCCCAGAGTCTTGGCCTGATTACAGGAGAGAGCATTGGCCAGGTGGCCAGCCAGACCATGCAGTCCCTGCTGTGCACCAACGCGGTGTGTACGCTGCCGGTGTATCGGCCCCTGATCGGCATGGATAAGCAGGACATCATCGACATTTCCAACAAAATCGGAACCTACGAGACGTCCATCCTGCCCTATGAAGACTGCTGCACGATTTTTGTGGCGAAACACCCGGTGACGCGTCCGCGGCTTTCGGTGATTGAAAAGTCGGAAGAGAAGCTGGCCGGAAAGATCGAAGAGATGGTGGAAACAGCGATCCGGGAAACGGAAGTCATTGAGATTGGTTAAAAATGATTGACCCTCGCAAGCTTCGCGTGCAAGCACGCGCGTCTGCGCGGGCTTTATCGCACATAAAAAACCGGATGGGCGGCAGATGCCATCCATCCGGTTTTTGACAGTTTTTGAATGCAGAATCTTTTAATATCAGTCTTTCTACTGTGACTGCTTATTTGATGATGTAAGCATCCAGGGCGTCAAGGATTTCCTCCGTCTGGTCTTTCGAATGAATGCTTAAGTCCAGGGGCTTGGAAAGATCCAGTGAAAAGATGCCCATGATGGATTTTGCGTCAATCACGTAGCGGCCGGAAACCAGGTCAAAATCAGAATCATACTGATTGATGATTTCGACGAAGCGCTTCACCTTTTCGATGGAGTTTAAAGATACCTTTACCGTTGTGTTCATGGATAAGTCCTCCTTCTTTTGTTCCCCGCTATCCTAAAGCATGGATGGAGGAATGTCAATGGACACCCGTTCCCAAAAAACCGCGAAAAACGGGGGCTTTTCATGGGCAGAATTGACAACTTAGATATCAAAAATCCGGACAGATCAGAAGTTGCGTATGGAAAAACCGCCAGCCTGCACAACTTAGGCTGCAAGGTGAACGCCTACGAGACGGAAGCCATGCGGGAGATGCTGGTTGGGGACGGATATGAGATCGTGCCCTTTGGCAAACCGGCGGATGTGTGTGTGATCAATACCTGCTCCGTGACGGCCATGGCTGACAGCAAATCCCGACAGATGCTGCACCGGGCCCGGGCCGCCAGTCCGGAAGGAATTGTCATCGCTGCGGGCTGCTACGTACAGACCGGAGAAGAGGTGCTGTCCCTGGATCCGGAAGTGGACATCCTGCTGGGACAGAACTGCCGCAGCCAGCTGCTTTTCGCCATCCGGCGGTTTGCGGCAGAGTTGGCAAAGACCGCAGAGTCTGAATCGATCGTATCTGCACATAAAGTGGCTCAGGGTATGCAGTTCACCCATCGGCCTCACCGGCCTCTTCTGATTGTCCGTCCGCCCGAGGATGCGCCCTGGGAGTATGAAGATCTTCATATCACCCGCAGCGGTGAACACACCCGGGCCTTTGTGAAAGTCCAGGACGGCTGCAACCAGTTTTGCTCTTACTGCATCATTCCCTATGCCCGGGGACGCATCCGCAGCCGGACAGCGGAAGATGTGTTAGACGAACTGCGCACCCTTGCGGACTCCGGGTGTCGGGAAGTGGTTTTTTCCGGTATCCACATTTCTTCCTATGACGGGGCGGCGAATCTGCCGGTGCAGAAGTCCCATCCCCTGGTTTCCCTGCTTTCGGCCGCGTCCGAAATCCCGGGGATCGAACGCATCCGCTTATCCTCGCTGGAGCCTCGGATGATTACCCCGGCGGTGGCAGAGGAACTGTCTAAGATCAAAGGCCTGTGTCCCCATTTTCACCTGTCTCTGCAAAGCGGCTGCGATTCGGTTTTAAAGCGTATGAACCGGCATTACACCACAGCGGAATTTGCCGAAAGTGTGGCCCTTCTGCGAAAATTCTTCGACCGGCCGGCCATTACCACGGACATCATTGTGGGCTTTCCCGGGGAGACGGAAGAGAATTTTGCCACTACGGAAGCCTTTGTGCGGCGGATCGGCTTTTACGAAACCCATGTGTTTGCCTATTCTCCCCGTCCGGGCACCGTGGCCGCGAAACTTAGCGACGCCGTGCCTGCAAAGGAAAAGAAGCGCCGCAGTCATGTGCTGCTCGCCTTAAACGAGCAGCAGTCCGCCGGATTTCGCGCATCGTTTTTAGGGGAAACGCGGCCGGTGTTATTTGAGCAGATCCAGATCATCGGCGGCCGCCGGTATTTCCTTGGGTATACCCCGGAATACATCCGCTGCGCCCTGCCGGACGAAGGGGAGGATCTGCGGGGTGTTATCCGCACAGGGATGCTTACGGAAGAGGAAAGTCTGAAACCAAAGGCGGACTCTCCGGGGCCGAAGGAGCAGATCTTTCTGTTGAAATCTGCGGATGAATCGGGTATGATGACTCTGTAGATGTTTCTGCAGTTATATGTGCAGCGGTAAGGGGAAGATTATGACAGAAAAGGGAAAACTTTCCAATACACAGTACTTTCGGGTAACATCGAGCCCCGTGGGTGTCAAGGAGATCCTGGCCTCCGTGTATGAAGCTCTCACGGAGAAGGGCTACAATCCCACCAATCAGATTGTCGGTTATATCATGTCCGGCGACCCGACCTTTATTACCAGTCACAACAATGCCCGCAGCCTGATTATGAAGGTGGAACGGGACGAGCTTGTGGAAGAACTCCTGAAAGAGTATATCAGGAACGAATCTTGGAAGGCTTGAAAGTGATCCGTCACGCCCGCAGGGCGGCGGAGAAAGGAAGACTTCTCGGGCTCGATTACGGATCAAAGACGGTGGGGGTTGCGGTGAGTGACCCCCTTTTTCTGACGTCACAGCCCGTTGAAACCATCACCCGGGAGCGGGAGACAAAGCTGCGGCGCACCTTGTCCCGGATCGAAGAACTGGTGCGCGAGTATGGGGTGGCGACCATTGTGTGCGGCCTTCCCCGCAACATGGACGGCACCGAAGGCGAGCGCTGCGAAAAAACACGGGAGTTTGCAGATCAGCTTCAGAAACGGCTGAAGCTGCCCCTGGTCTTCGTGGATGAGCGACTGACCACAATGGAGGCTGCGGAAATCCTTACCGACAGCGGCGTGGCGGCAAAAGATCAGAAAAAACACATCGACGCCGTTGCGGCGGCTCTGATTCTGGAGGACTATATGCATTCCGAAGAAATGAAGAAAAACGAACAGGAATGGGTAACCGTAACCGACCCTGAAACCGGCCGCGCAGACCGGCTTCTGGTGGTGGAAAAAACCGAGGTGGGCGGACGCACCTATCTGCTTCTGGCCGAAGACGACTCCGAAGAGAGCGAAGCCTGGATCTTTTCCACGGAAAACTGGGATGCCGAAGAGCCGGATTTCGTGCCGGTGGAAGACGAAGAGGAATTCGCCGCAGCGGCGAAAATCTTTGACGAGCTGCTGGAGGATACGGATCTGCTGCGGTAAGACGGCAGCTTAAAAACTTGTTACAGAGCGGGGGCTTAAGACGTTCTCACTTTATCATCATATGAAGATTCGACCGCCAATAAGTCACTCCTTTATTGCCGCGCCAGCGTGGCCTGAAGTCGGATTTTTGGCGTTTGAATCGTAGAAGACATGATTACAGGAGGATTATTTTTGCGAAGAAAGAAGACAACGATACAGGAAGGCAATCAGACGCCGCTTCGGATCATTCCGCTGGGAGGATTAGAGCAGATCGGAATGAACATCACGGCGTTTGAATATGAAGACGATATGATCGTGGTGGACTGCGGCATGGCGTTCCCCGAGGACGATATGCCCGGCGTAGACATGGTCATTCCCGACATCACCTATTTAAAGGAACATCAGGATAAGCTGCGGGGATTTTTCATCACCCACGGCCACGAGGATCACATCGGTGCGATCCCCTATGTGTTAAAAGAAGTAAACGCTCCGGTCTATGGCACGAAGCTGACCATCGGCCTGATTGAGCACAAACTGGAAGAACACGGACTTTTAGACGTGGTGGAGCGCCACGTGGTGACCTTTGGCGACCACATCGAAGCCGGCGCTTTTGATGTGGAATTCATCCGCACCAACCACAGCATTTCCGACGCGGCGGCGCTGGCCATCCACAACCCCGCGGGCACGGTGATTCACACCGGCGACTTTAAGGTGGATTACACGCCGGTTTTCGGCGATGCCATCGATCTGCAGCGTTTTGCCGAGCTGGGCAAAGAGGGCGTGCTTGCCCTGATGTGCGACAGCACCAACGCGGAGCGCCCGGGCTTTACCGCCTCGGAACGTACGGTGGGCTATCAGTTTGATCAGATTTTTGCCGAGCATCCGGACCGCCGGATCATCATTGCCACCTTTGCGTCCAATGTGGACCGGGTGCAGCAGATCATCAATTCCGCCCAGAAATACGGCCGGAAGGTGGTGGTGGAAGGCCGCAGCATGGTCAACACCATCGGAACCGCCGCGGAACTGGGCTACCTGAATATCGACGAAAACACGCTGATCGAAGTGGATCAGCTGAGCAATTATCCCGACGAAAAGACGGTGCTGATCACCACCGGAAGCCAAGGCGAATCCATGGCGGCTCTGTCCCGCATGGCCAACGGCACCCATCGGAAGGTGCAGATCAAGCCCCATGACACGGTGATCTTTTCCTCCCATCCCATTCCCGGAAACGAGAAGGCCGTGACCCATGTGATGAACGACCTGATCGAAAAGGGTGCGGACATCGTCATGGGAGACGTGCACGTTTCGGGCCACGCCTGCGCCGAGGAAATCAAGCTGATCTATTCCTTAGTGCAGCCCCGTTACGCCATTCCGGTACACGGTGAACTGAAGCACCGCACGGCGCAGCGACGGATTGCCCGCAATCTGGGTCTGGAGCGGGAGCGCATCATTATGGCTTCCTCCGGCGACGTTATTTCTCTGACCCAGGAGAAGGCGGAGATCATCGACCACGTACAGGTGGGCGCCGTGATGGTGGACGGCCTGGGCGTGGGTGATGTGGGCAACATCGTTCTCCGTGACCGTCAGAAACTGTCTGCCAACGGAATCGTGGTAGCCATCGCTGTCCTGGACGAAGCCACGTCCCATCTGATTTCCGGTCCGGAAATCATCACCCGGGGCCTGGTTTACGTGCGGGATTCGGAAGATGTGATGGATGAAGCCCGCCGGGCGGCGGAAGAGGCCGTGATCGCCTGCGAAGAAGCCGGCATCACCGACTGGGCCCGGATCAAATCCGCCATGCGCGACCGTTTAAGTGATTACATCTGGAAGCAGATGCAGAGAAGCCCGGTGATCGTGCCGGTTGTGATTGGCGTATGAAACCGGAACTTCTGATCCCGGCAGGATCGCCGGATACCCTTCGGGCCGCGGTGCGCTACGGCGCAGATGCGGTGTATCTGGGGGGTGAAGCCTATGGCCTGCGGGCCAAGGCCCACAATTTTTCAGACGAAGAAATGCAGGCAGGCATCGCTTTTGCCCACAAAGCCGGTGTAAAGGTGTATGTAACCGCCAACGTGTTTGCCCATCCGTCGGATCTTTCGGGGATCGCAGACTATTTTGACCGCCTGGCAGCCTTTCCGGAACCGCCGGATGCTTTGATTATTTCCGATCCCGGTGTGTTTTCCCTGGCGAAGGAACACTGTCCGGGCATTCCGGTGCACATCAGCACCCAGGCCAACAACACCAATCCGGGTACCGCCCGGTTCTGGCACAGTCTGGGGGCCTGCCGCATCGTTTCCGCCCGGGAGCTGACCCTTGCGGAACTGAAGCAGATGCGCACTGAAATGCCGGCGGACATGGAACTGGAGACCTTCGTGCACGGGGCCATGTGCATTTCCTATTCGGGACGCTGCCTGCTGTCGGCGGTGCTCACGGGACGGGACGCCAACCGGGGCGCCTGCGCCCATCCCTGCCGCTGGAGTTACGATACGGCAGAGTATGCGGTGGCGGAAAAAACCCGGCCGGAGGAATATTTCCCCATTGAGGAAGATGCCCGGGGCACCTATATCTTAAACTCCAAAGACCTGTGCATGATCGAGTACATCCCGGAACTCTGCGATGCGGGCATCGATAGTTTTAAGGTGGAAGGCCGCATGAAAACGGCGCTCTACGCGGCGGTCACGGCCCGCACTTACCGGCAGGCCATCGACGACTGGTATGCAGATCCCAAACGCTACCAGGCCCGACTGGAGTGGTATAAGCGTCAGATCGACGCCTGCACCCACAGGCCCTTTGGCACCGGATTCTTTTTCGGAAACCCCGGCGCCGACGGACAGGTTTATGAGGACAGCACCTACGAGCAGCCCTGCGTCTATCTGGGTATGGCCGGTCCGTTGGAAGAGGACGGCAGTTTTTTTCTGACCCAGAAGAACAAGTTTTCCGTGGGTGAGACCATCGAAATCATGAAACCGGACGGAAGGGATGTGGCGGCAGAAGTCCGCCGGATCCAGAACGCAGAAGGGGCCTTGGTGGAAAGCGCACCCCATGCGGCGGAACGGGTCCGGGTGCTTTTAAGCTGCGCCTGCGAAGAGGGGGACATTCTTCGCCGGTGGAAAGAACCGCAAAGTGTGGGATAAACCGGGGATCGCAGGATCCATCCCGGATGACAGGATCAAAAGGCGGCGTCCGACCGCAGGGATCATAGAAATCATAAATGAACACAGACGGCTGCAGATCAGAGCAGAGGTTTTCAAAGGAGGCGTTTGATGGGCAAAAAAGGGGATTATGTTGCATACGTCGGAACCTACACACACGAGAACAGCTTAGGCATTCACGTGTTTGATGTGGATTTAAAAGAGGGTAAACTGACAAAGCGCAGTGAAGCGCCGGTAAACAACGCCTCACATCTGAATATTTCCGCGGACGGAAAAACCCTGTACACGATTATGGATGAAAGCATCGCGGCCTTCGCCATCGGTCCGGAAGGGGATCTGACCAAGATCAATTCCGAGTGGATCGGCGGTATGCGCGGCTGCTACGTGGAAGTGGAAAGCACCGGAAAATATCTGTTTGTGGCCGGTTTCCACGACGGGCGCGTCACCATGATGCACTTAAATCCCGATGGCAGCATCGGCGGCATCGCGGACGGCATTTTCCATCAGCACATGGGGATCAGTTCCGTGGACAAGCGCCTGATGCCCCATGTCACCTGCGTGCGCATGACGCCGGAAGAGAAGTACGTCTGCGCCGTGGACAACGGCTTAAACCAGGTGAAGGTGTACCGCATCAACCGGGAGATGTCCAAGATGGAGCTGGCGCACATCATCCGCTGCCCCATGGATTCCAATCCCCGTATGATGCGTTTCTCTCCGGACGGCCGTTTCGCCTATCTGCTGATGGAGATGAGCAACGAAATCGACGTGTACACCTATAAGGACACGCCGGCCGGACCGGAATTTGAGCGCATCCAGACCGTGCGTCTCGTGGAAAAATACTCCGGAAACGCCGCCAGCTCCATGCTGGAATTTGCCCCCGGCGGCGCCTATATGTACGTCTCTGTGGACGCCATGAACTCCGTCATCTGCTTAGGCGTGGACAAGAAAACCGGGATGCTTACGATTCTGTCCAACACCCGCATCAGCGGTGACTATCCCAAGACCCTGGCCATTCTGCCCAACGATGATTATTTCGTGGTCATCAACCACGATTCCAACGAGCTGCGGACCTTTAAGATCTTCCACGAAGGCCATTACTGCCTGATGAAGAATCCGCCGGTGAAAGTCAACCGGCCCAACTGCATCCGCCTTCATAAACTGGTCTGAGGTACGTTTTATGTCCGGTTCTACATTCGGAAAACAATTTTGCATCACCACCTTCGGCGAGTCCCACGGGACCGCGCTGGGGGTGGTGATTGACGGTATGCCCGCAGGCATTCCCATGAGCGAGGAGATCCTTCTTGCGGATCTTCGCCGCCGCCGTCCGGGACAGAGCGCCTATACCACGGCCCGCCGGGAGGCGGATATTCCGGAAATCCTTTCCGGGGTCTATGAGGGCAAAACCACGGGTACGCCCATGGGGGTGATTATCCGAAACGGTGACGCCCATTCTTCGGATTACGACGCTCTGGCGAAGGTGTTCCGTCCGGGACACGCGGATTTCGGCTTTCAGAGCAAATTCGGGCGCAGGGATCCCAGAGGCGGCGGACGTTCTTCCGGACGGGAGACGGCAGCCCGGGTGATCGCCGGCGCAGCCGCCCGGGCCTTTCTTGTGCAGCTGGGCATTACCGTGCGGGCCTGGACCGAATCCATCGGACCGGTGTCCATCGATCCTGCGGTGCTGTGCCCACCGGATACGGACGTCTCCATGGCTGGCATTTCCGATGCAGCCTGGGAAGCGGCAAAGCAAAGCCCGGTGGGCATGCCCGACACGAAGGCAGATGTCCTGGCCCAGGAATACTTAAACCAGTGCCGAAGTGAACAGGATTCCGCCGGCGGCGTAATCCGCTGTGTGGCCTGCGGCGTGCCGGCAGGCATCGGAGATCCGGTGTTTGACAAGCTGGACGCCCGTCTGGCGGCCGCCCTGTTTTCCATCGGCGGCGTCAAGGCGGTATCCGTGGGAGATGGATTTGACGCAGCCAAAGCCAAAGGCAGCGAAAACAACGACGCCTTCTGCCTGGGTGCAGACAAAGCCTCTGGCGTGCAGAAGAAGACCAACCACGCCGGCGGCATTTTAGGCGGCATTTCCGACGGCTCGCCCATTCTGCTTACGGCGGCCTTTAAGCCTACGCCCTCCATTGCCCGGCCCCAGCAGACCGTGAATATGAGTATGGAAGAAACGGAGCTGGTCATCGCAGGACGTCATGATCCGGTGATCGTGCCCCGGGCTGTGGTGGTGGTGGAAGCCATGACGGCCATCGTCATCGCAGACGCATTGCTGTCCCATCCGGCGGATCAGATGGAAATGCTCCGTCAGATCTATCAGAATGAATAACCATATGAGAAATCAAAATACCCACTACACCATCTTAACTACAGAAGGCCGTGCAAAGCGCGCGGCCTTTGAAACCGTTCACGGCACCGTTCAGACCCCGGCCTTTATGAACGTGGGCACGGTGGGCGCCATCAAGGGCGCCGTATCCACGGACGACTTAAAGGAAATCGGCTGCCAGATCGAGCTGTCCAACACCTACCACCTGCACGTGCGCACCGGGGACGAAACCATCCGCTCCCTGGGCGGCCTGCACCGGTTCATGAACTGGGACCGTCCGATTTTAACCGATTCCGGCGGATTTCAGGTGTTCTCCCTGGCGGGGCTTCGCAAAATCAAAGAAGAAGGGGTTACCTTCCGTTCCCACATCGACGGTCATAAGATCTTTATGGGACCGGAAGAGAGCATGACCATTCAGTCCAACTTAGGCTCCACGGTGGCCATGGCCTTTGACGAGTGCCCGCCGGCTTTGGCCGACCGCTCTTATGTACAGCCTTCCGTGGACCGCACCACCCGTTGGCTGGTGCGCTGCGTGGAGCAGATGAAGCGCTTAAACGAAAAAGAGGGTACGTTAAACCGGGATCAGCTGCTGTTTGGCATCAATCAGGGCGCGGTGTACGCAGACATCCGCATTGAGCACGCGAAGCAGATCGCCGAACTGGACTTAGACGGCTACGCGGTGGGCGGACTGGCCGTGGGAGAAACCCATGAGCAGATGTACGAAATGCTGGAGGAAACCGTCCCCTACCTGCCCAAGGACCGTCCCACCTATCTGATGGGGGTGGGCACGCCGGCCAATATTTTAGAGGCGGTGGAGCGGGGCATCGACCTGTTTGACTGCGTCTATCCTTCCCGCAACGCCCGTCACGGACACCTGTACACCCATCACGGAAAAATCAACATCGCCAACGCCCGTTATGCCACGGACATGCGGCCCATCGAAGAGGGCTGCGGCTGTCCGGCCTGCAGAAGCTACAGCCGGGCCTACATCCGCCATCTGATGAAGGCGGGGGAGATGCTGGGCATGCGGCTGTGCGTGCTGCACAACCTGTGGTTCTACAATCACCTGATGGAAGAGATCCGGGATGCGTTGGACGAAGGCCGCTACGCTTCCTTTAAGAAAGACCTGCTGGATTCCATGGAAGCGGGAGAAAAAACACGTATATAGACACCCGTTCTGAATTGTCAGAACATTGTTCTTGCGCTCTTGGGGCGGATGGGATAGAATAAGACGGTATTTTTTTGAAAGGAGTAACCCATGTTTCTTACTACGACAGCAACCCCTGGCGGCGGACTGGTGATGATCATCTGGCTGGTCGTCCTGTTCGGCTTTATGTATTTCTTCATGCTCCGTCCGCAGCAGAAGGAACAGAAGCAGAAAGCTGCCATGCTTGCGAATCTGGCGATCGGTGACACCGTCATGACAACCAGCGGCTTTTACGGCGTGCTGATTGACATCCAGGACGACACCGTTATCGTCGAATTCGGCAGCAACAAGAATTGCCGTATCCCGATGTCCAAGAATGCGATCCAGATGGTTGAAAAGCCGGAAGACGCTTCGAAGGCAGCGGAAGAGGACAGCACCAAAAAGAAATAAAGCGGTAACTGTAAAAGGAGGAAATGAAAAAAGATGCTGGAGAATCTCTTTAAGCTCAAGGAGAACGGCACCGATGTCCGCACCGAGGTTGTGGCTGGTATCACCACCTTCATGACCATGGCGTACATCCTCGCCGTAAACCCGTCCATCCTGTCCGCCTCGGGCATGGATACCAGTGCAGTGCTGATGGCGACGGCACTCGCTGCTTTCATCGGTACCATCTGCATGGCACTGATGGCCAACTATCCCTTCGCCTTAGCACCCGGTCTGGGCTTAAATGCCTATTTTGCCTACACCGTATGCGGCGCCATGGGTTACAGCTGGAAGTTCGCATTGCTGGCCGTTTTTATCGAAGGCGTGATCTTCATCGTGCTGTCCTTAACCAACATCCGTGAAGCCATCTTCAACGCGATTCCCCTCACCTTAAAGAAGGGTGTGTCTGTGGGTATCGGTCTGTTCGTAGCCTTCATCGGTCTGCAGAACGCCAAACTCGTTGTCAACAGCGACTCCACCTTAGTCACGGTTGTCAACTTCCGCGAAAACTTCAACACCGTGGGTATCGGCGCACTTCTTGCCGTGATCGGTCTGATGATCATCTCGATCCTTTCCGTGAAGCGAGTCAAGGGCTCCATCCTGATCGGTATTTTCGCCACCTGGATTCTCGGCATCATCTGCCAGCTCATCGGCATCTACGTGCCCAATCCGGAAACCGGATTCTACAGCCTGATTCCCTCCTACAGCGGATTCAGCCTTGGCGCCATCGGCCAGACCTTCGGCGCCTGCTTCGCCGGCATCAGCGAAGTGAAGATCCTTGACCTGATCGTCATCGTCTTCGCCTTCCTGTTTGTGGACGTGTTTGATACCTTAGGAACCGTCATCGGCGTGGCCAACAAGGCCAAAATGCTGGACAAGGACGGCAAGCTTCCCCGCATCCGTCAGGTGCTGTTAGCCGATGCTGTGGCTACCACCGCCGGCGCTGTGCTGGGTACCTCCACCACCACCACCTTCGTGGAATCCTCCGCGGGTGTTTCTGAGGGTGGACGTACGGGCCTGACCGCCTGCGTTACCGCGCTGCTGTTCTTAGTTTCCATCTTCCTGGCCCCGATCTTTACGACCATCCCGAGCTTTGCGACGGCTCCGGCTCTGATCTATGTCGGATTCCTGATGATTACAGCGGTTGTGGATATTGACTTCAACGACCTGACCGAAGCAATCCCGGCTTACCTGTGCCTGGTGGCGATGCCCATTCTTTACAGCATCTCCGAAGGTATCGCCGTGGGCGTGATCTCCTATGTGGTGATCAACCTTTGCTGCGGTAAGGCGAAGAAGATCACTCCCCTGATGTACATCTTAGCGATCCTGTTCGTTCTGAAGTATATCGTGCTGTAAGCTTTACATTTTTTCATTGGTGCTGATACTGGGGTCGCCGAAAGGCGGCCCCTTTGTCTAAAGATAAGAAGTGCAGTCCGGATCCGTCGGCGGATCTTTGCCCGGACGGCCTTTGCCCCTTAAGGAGGGCCTATGCGTACCTGTCCTGCGTGCCACATTCAAATTGCAGATCCCGTGGACGTCTGTCCCCTGTGCCGGCATGCGCTGAGCAACGACCGGCAGACTCCGGAGGGATTCTTTACCTATCCGAACCTAAGCGGAGGCATCCGCCGGTATCTGGTGGTGTGCCGGGTATTCCTGTTTGTGGGCATCTGCCTTGTGGCCCTGTGTGTGTTCGCCAACGTCCACGTGCGGCCGGATTTCTTCTGGAGCGCCATCGTGGCCGCCTTTACGGTGTATACCCTGGGCATGCTGTGGCTCTTTCTGTGGGACGCCGGATATCTGCGGCGGATCTTTTTCGGCTTCTTCGGTGCCGTGGGGGTGTTTGTGGTCATCGACGCCGTCACCGGCTTTAAGAAATGGTCGGTGAACTACGGATTTCCCGGGGCGGTGATCCTTTTAGACATAACCCTGGCCGCCCTGATGATCTTCAACCGCAAACGCTGGGAGAGTTACCTGGTGTTTCTGATTGCGGTGATCCTCATCGGACTGATTCCCATTGTGCTGATGTACTTTGACGTGGTGACCCGGCCACTGTTTTCCGAAATCGCCCTGATCACCGCATCCCTGGTGTTCTTAGGGGCCCTGATCCTAGGCGGACAGGTGGCCCGAAGCGAACTGCACCGCCGGTTTCATATCTGACCGATCAAGAATAAGCACAATGTCACGGCAGAAGGGTGCGGTGATGAAACCGCAAAGTGAACCGATTGGAAAAAGGCACAATGGCATGAAAAAAGGCCGCTGTGCTTAAAACCCAAAGCCGGCCTCCGTCGTGATGACACATGGATAAAGAAAGAACGTTATGGCTAAGAAAAACCGTCGTTGGGAAAAACTGGATAATACCGCCAACATTTTTCCGGTGGTCGCCAACCGCAGTCTCACCAACACCTACCGGATTGCGGTGGAACTGACCGAGCCGGTGGATGAGGTGCTGCTGCAGGAAGCGGTGGATCTGGTGACCGCCCGGTTCCCGGGATTCCGCCAGCGGCTGCGTGCAGGCATTTTCTGGTACTATTTCGAGGAAAATGACAAGCCGGCACCAAGGGTGCATATGGAAAATACCTTCCCCTGTCGGTCCATTCCGGCCTATTCCAACAACAATTACATGTTCCGCGTCACCTGGTACCGGAACCGGATCAACCTGGAAGTGTTTCACGCCCTAGCTGACGGCATGGGCGGCATCACATTCCTGCGGGAGATCACCTTCCAGTACCTGCGGCTGGCTCATCCGGATCTGCGGAAAAAGCTTTCCGACGACCTTTCGCCGGACACCTCCTTAGACCGGGAAGACAGTTTCCTGTCCCATTACCGCAAGGCCCATCGAAGAGAGTATAAGAGTACGCCGGCCTTCTTAATCCGGGGCGAAAAACTTCCCTATATGGGGTTCGCCGTGGTGCACGGAGAGATGTCCGTGGCCCAGTTAAAGCAGATGTGCCGGGAAAAGTACGGTGTGTCCATCAACGAGTATCTGGTGGCGGCCTTTGTGTACAGCACCTGGAAAAACTACCGGGCCAAGATCCGTCCGGACAGACCGGTGCGGGTGGCGGTTCCGGTGAACCTGCGGCCCTATTTTCCCTCCATCACCACCAAGAATTTCTTTGCCATGGTTTCGGCGGAATTCTCCCCGGAACCGGGAAAGGATTATTCCTTCGCGGAAATCTGCGCCATCACCCATGACAGCTTAAAGCAGCAGATCACGCCGGAAAATCTGGAAGCCGTCTTTTCCTACAATGTTTCCAACGAACAGCTGCTGATTGCCCGGGCGGTTCCTCTGGTGTTTAAAAACATGGTGATGCGCATCGTCTACAACCAGTCTGCGCTGGCCAATACCACCACCATCACCAACATCGGACGGATCGACGTGGCAGACGAATACGCGCCCTACGTCCGCCGGTTTGTGGCGTTCCTTTCCTTCTCCAAGGGACAGGGCTTAAAGGGCACCATCTGCTCCTATAAGGATCGGCTGGTGTATACTTTCTCCACCATGTGGGCGGAGAACGGGGTGATCCGGGACGTGTTTCGGCAGATTGCTTCCGACGGGGTGGATGTTTGCATCGAGACCAACGGCATCTGGGACAGCTCCACCGACAGCCCGGAAAAAACACGGAAATCCAGGAAACAGAAAAAAGCCAGGAAGGAAGCGGAATCCGGGGATTTCAGGCCGTAATCCCGGGTTTGTCACGAATTTTCAGAATATTTTCACAGAATCTTTGCTTAAAAACCCCTTAAAATCCATCGGGTTTCCTTTGCATCAAAGGCTGTTTGTGCTACACTATCTGTGTATGTCTATCTCAGTGGGAGTCAAGCCTCCCACTGAGATAGACGCTCCGCGAGGATGCACATGCATGCTGATTGGAAATTGATGCCTTACGGCATCCAGCACGCAGTGCGCAAGACTCGCAAGCGAGTCTTGATTTTCTCGGAAGAGCAGACTCTTTCAGAGGCATTCTCGCCGAAAGAACGACAGTGAGTACCTACGGCCTTTTTGTGTGCTGTTGAAAGGAATGGATATCATATGAAAAAGAGAATTGCTGCAATCAGCGGACTGCTTAGTGCAATGCTGCTTTCCGCCGCACTGTCCATGCCGGTCCTTGCCAATACGCCCTTCTATCTGTCTACCAACGAGGCAGGGGTGGGCGACACCGTGACCCTGAATTTCAATTCCACGGATTTAAACACGGTGGTGATCCGCTTTGACCCGGCGTATTTTACCGTCAAGGGCGGTACGGATGGCTACACCGTATCCGGAAGCAACGTTACCATCAATGCCAAGTCCGGCCAGGTGACCTTTGAAGCCAAGCAGAGCGGTAAAACCTACTTTGCCGTGGCCAACTCCGAGGGCGTAGACCAGGGAAGTGTTTCCTACACCATCAGCGGGGAAGCGGCCTCCACCGCCACCACCACGGACAATAGCCAGACGGCGAACACCACCACGGACAACAGCCAGACTGCTGCCAACACCACGGATAACAGTCAGTCCACCGGCTCCACCTCCCAGTACGAGGCGGACTACACCATCGACGGCGTGGAATACACCCTGTCCGAGCGCTTTACCGAGGCGGAGATTCCCGCCGGCTACAACGTGGAGCGTCTGGGTATTCACGGATACAACTACAAGGTGCTGCGGGGACCGGCCTCCGACGTGCTGGTTTACGTCAAGCACACCGACAACATTGCGGGCAGCGGTGTTTTCTGGCACTACAACCAGGAAAGCGACACCATCACCCCCATGGTGCTTTTAGGTGACACGAAAAACTACGTGATGATCGCCAACGCACCCTCCCTGCCGGCTTCCAATCCCACCGCAACCACGGCGTCCATCAACGGCGTCAACGCCCCGGTGTACACCATTGCCGGTCAGGACGGTCTGGTATTTTTCTACGGCCGCTCCTCCGACGGCAGCGAAGGCTGGTATCAGTATGATACCGCCAGCGGCGCCTATGCTCTGGCAGACGAAACCGTGTTAAATACACCGGTGGAAGTGCCCCAGGAGACCCCGGCGGAAGAAACCCCGGCTGAGGAAACCCCGACGGAAACCGAGACCGAGACCCCTGCGGAAGAAGCCCCTGCGGAAGAGAGCACCGGCATTCTGGCGAAGATCAAGAGCATCGATCCCCGCTATCTGATCATCGGTCTCATTGCCCTGATCGCCATTGTGCTCATCGCGGTGGTCAACGTGGTGCTGCGCAGCCGTGAGCGGGAAGAAGAGGATGAGGACGATCTCAACTATGATTTCGGCCGGATCCGCTTAGATGATGCCGATGCCTCCTCTTATCGCGCCCGCATGGCGAAAATCAACTCCACCGACGACGAAGAGTACTATCAGGACGGTATGTCCAAGTACTTAAACGACAACGACACCGACGATGAGCCCATCCTTCCCCGCAGCATGCGCCAGACGGCAGAGCCGGCAGCGACTGTGAAACCGAAGCGTGACGACCGCTGGGATTACGGCAAGCTGGAAAGCGAGCCGGAAGAAGAGGAAGAAGACTGGGATGACGCCGACGAGTGGGAAGAGGAAATTCCCGCCGAAGCACCGGCCCAGGAAGCGGCTCCCAAGGAAGATCTTTCCGCCACCCGCGTCTTCGATCTGCCCCCGTCCTTAAACGACCTGTTCCGGGCAGAGAAGCTGCATCATCCGGGTGAGGAAGAACCCACCATCCCCGGGGACGAAAAGCTGGATGCGGCCTTAGAAGACCTGACCGGCGTGGTGGCCCATTCCGTGGATGAAATGGCCCAGGAAACCCGGGCAGCCGCGCAGCCGGCGCCTGCGCCCGCGGCAGAAGTTCTGCCGGAAGAGGAAGCCTTCGACGCGGATGAAGAATTCGACGACGGCGACTGGGAATATGAGGATGAGTACCAGGAGGAAGCCGACGCCTACGAGGATGAAGCCGCTTACGAGGACGAGGCTGCCTATGACGAGGACGGCGCTTACGACGAAGGTGCTTATGAGGACGACGGAGCCGACGATGAAGAGAGCGTTTACGACGAGGACGCTGCCTACGACGAAGAGCTGACCTACGAAGAAGGCGATGGCGACGAGGAATTCGTCTACGAGGAAGAGGACGAACCCTACGTAGAGCCGGCCGTGGAAGCCGCACCGGCCGCACCGGAAAGCTACGCAGCGCCCCAGGAACCGGTGGAGACGCCGGAAGAAATGGCCGCCCGTCTGGCCGAAGAACGCCGCCGGGCCCAGGAAGAAGCCTTCGCCAACGAAGAAGCCCCGGCCTTTACCCTGATTGACTTTAACGATCTGTAAAGCATAAAAAGGCCATGACTGAAACGGGATGACGTTTCGCCGCTTTGCAAAGCAGCGTCACAGGATTCTTAAAAAGGTCATTATCATCAACTGAATTGAATTTCATTGCCGCGGAGCGTTTCGCTCCGCGGTCCTTTTAGGAGCAATTTCATGAAAGAAACCCGACTGGCGAAAGAAGCGCTGCAGGAAGCGAAAAAAATCGCGAAAAGCCTTCGGATGCCCTACATCGGAACCGAGCATCTGCTGGTGGCCTTAGCCTCGGACGAGCGCATGACCTCGGCCGTGGTTCTGCAGCAACAGAAAATCACCCGGGATATTCTGCTGGACGCCATTGAAGAGATCAAACCGCCGGCGGAAGGCGCAGCAGCGGTGAAAACACCGGAAGAATCCCCGAAGCTGCACTGGGTCTTAGACAGCGCCCAGCAGGAAGCCGCCCTTTCCTCTGCCCGGGCCGTGGGAACCGAGCATTATCTGTTAGCCATCATCAAAACCCAGGACTGCGCCGGCGCCCGGATCTTAAACGCTCTGGAAGTGGATCTGCGCCGACTGATGAGCGATCTGCTGGACGCCCTGGGAGAAGAGGGTGAGATTTACCGGGCCCAGACCGGCGCCCGCATGCAGGAGGGCGGCGCGGAAGGCAGCCGCGGCACCTTAGAGCAGTTCACCTCCGATCTGACCCAGCGGGCCATGATGGGAGAACTGGATCCGGTTATCGGCCGGGAAACCCAGATCCTGCGGCTGATGCAGGTTCTCTGCCGGCGCACCAAAAACAATCCCTGCCTCATCGGCGAGCCCGGGGTGGGCAAGACCGCCATTGTGGAAGGCTTAGCCCAGCGCATCGCGGACGGCCTGGTACCCGACATGATCTTAAACAAGCGCCTGCTGGTGCTGGATCTGTCCGGCATGGTGGCTGGTACCAAATACCGGGGTGAATTTGAACAGCGCATCAAGGCGGTGATCGCCGAAGCTTCTGCCAACCGGGACGTGATCCTCTTCATTGACGAGGTGCACACCCTGATCGGTGCCGGCGGAGCGGAGGGCGCCATGGACGCGGCCAACATCTTAAAGCCCGCCATGGCCCGGGGCGAACTGCAGATCATCGGCGCCACCACCACCGACGAATACCGCAAGCGCATTGAACACGACCCGGCCTTAGAGCGCCGGTTTGCTCCCGTGATGGTGGAAGAGCCCACGGAAGAAGAAACCCGGCAGATCCTCTTTGGCATCCGGGGCGTATATGAGAAGTATCACGATCTGGAGATCTCGGATGCTGCCATCGACGCAGCAGTGCGTCTGTCTGCCCGCTACGTGGCGGATCGTTTCCTGCCGGACAAGGCCATCGACGTTATGGATGAGGCAGCGGCCCGTCTGCGCCTGTTCAAGAGCCCCGGTTCTGCCAAGGATCCGGTTTCGGCAAAGGAACGCCGGCTCATGGACTTAGACGCCGCCGTGGCGGACGCTTTGGCGGAAGGCCGGATCGCGGATGCGGCCGCCCTGCGCCGGGAATACGAAGAACTGGACAAGAGCATCGTGGCGGCCTTAGCCAGGAACGGCCGGGGACGGAAAAGCACCGCGGTGCTGGGAGAAAACGAGATCGCGGCGGTGGTTTCCGAGTGGACCCGCATTCCCGTGAACCGCTTAAACGTCACGGAAATGCAGCGCCTGCGCTCCATGGAAAAGACCCTGCACAAGCGAGTCATCGGCCAGGAAGAAGCCATCGGCGCCGTCAGCCGGGCAGTCCGCCGCGGCCGGGTGGGCATCAAGGAGCCGGGCCGTCCCGTGGGTTCCTTCCTGTTTTTAGGCCCCACCGGTGTGGGTAAAACGGAAATCTCCAAAGCCCTGGCAGAAGCGGTTTTCGGCACCGAAAACGCCATGATCCGCATCGACATGTCGGAGTACATGGAAAAGCACAGCGTCTCCAAGCTGATCGGATCCCCTCCGGGCTATGTGGGCTTTGAAGAGGGCGGCCAGCTGTCCGAGCGGGTGCGCCGGAACCCTTATGCGGTGCTTTTGTTCGATGAAATCGAAAAAGCCCATCCGGATGTATTTAACATCCTGCTGCAGGTGTTAGACGACGGTCACATCACCGACGCCCAGGGCCGCAAGGTGGACTTTAAAAACACCATCATCATCATGACCTCCAACGCCGGTGCCCAGTCCATCGTCGCCCCGAAGCGCTTAGGTTTCGCGGAAACCGAAGACGCCCAGCAGGACTACGAGCGCATGAAGAGCAGCGTGATGGAAGAGGTGCGTCGGATTTTCAAACCCGAATTCTTAAACCGTATCGACGACATCATCGTGTTCCGCATGCTGAACAAGGATGACATGTCCAAGATCGCCGGGCTGCAGCTTGGCGCCTTAAAGAAGCGCATGAAGGAACAGATGCAGATCGGCCTTTCCACCACACCGGCACTGGTGAAATATCTGGTGGACAAGGGATACGATCCCAAATACGGTGCCCGTCCCCTGCGCCGGGCCATCACCGGCGAGCTGGAAGACGCCATTTCGGACGGATTTTTGCGGGGCGATTTTGCCGCCGGAGACGAAGTGCGGCTGACGGTGCGGGCCGGAAAAGTGGTGCTGGAGAAGAAGTAGAAAGGCAGACACAGTGGCTTCCAAGGATCGCGCGAAAATCTTTTTCTGCAAAGAATGCGGAAACGAATACTCTAAGTGGATGGGCCAGTGTCCCTCCTGCGGCGCCTGGAACAGCTTTGAGGAGGGCCTTTCTGCCCCCAAGGGAAAGAAGACGGTTTCCCGCGCGGACGCCGCTTTTGCCGCTCCTGGTGCCCGTCTTCAGACAAAGCCGGTAAAGCTGTCCGCCATCGAAACCAACACCCAGAACCGCTATTCCACCGGCATGGAGGAATTGGACCGGGTCTTAGGGGGCGGTATCGTGCCGGGATCCCTGGTTTTGGTAGGCGGCGATCCGGGTATCGGAAAATCCACCCTGTTGCTGCAGATGTGCCGGATCCTAAGCCAGGGCACGGAGAAGATTCTCTATGTCTCCGGTGAGGAATCCTTAGAGCAGATCCGCATGCGGGCGGACCGGATGGGAGATTTCGGCGCGGCCCTTTCCATCCTGGGGGAGACCTGCTTAGAGCGCATCATCGAATGTCTGGCGGCGGATCCGGTGAAAACCGTGATCATCGACTCCATCCAGACCATGTACAGTGAGGATGTGGACGCCGCTCCGGGCAGCATTTCCCAGGTGCGGGAAACCACCGGAAAACTGCTGCAGGTGGCCAAGGGACAGGGCATTACTGTCTTTATCGTGGGTCACGTCACCAAGGAAGGCGTGGTGGCCGGTCCCCGGATGTTAGAGCACATGGTGGATACGGTGCTGTATTTTGAAGGTGACCGACACGCCTCGTACCGCATTCTGCGGGCGGTGAAAAACCGTTTCGGATCCACCAATGAAATCGGTGTATTTGAGATGCGCCAGGACGGTCTGGCTCAGGTGAAAAACCCCTCCGAATACATGTTAAACGGCCGGCCCCAGCAGGCCAGCGGATCCGTGGTCACCTGTGCCATGGAAGGCACCCGGCCGGTGCTGGTGGAGATTCAGGCTCTGGTGTGCCGCTCCGCTTTCGGGAATCCCAGGCGGACAGCTGCGGGCTGTGATTACAACCGGGTCAATCTGCTGATGGCCGTGCTGGAAAAGCGCTTAGGGCTTCAGATGGGAGACATGGACGCCTATGTAAACGTGGCTGGCGGCCTTCGTATGAACGAGCCCGCCATCGATCTGGGCATTGTGCTGGCCATTCTGTCCAGCTACCGGGACACTGCCGTGGGAGACGACGTTCTGTGCTTCGGCGAAGTGGGCTTAGGCGGCGAGGTGCGTTCCGTATCCGCGGCAGAGCAGCGCATATCCGAGGCGGCGCGCTTAGGGTTCCATAAGGTAATCATTCCCCAGGTATCCTTAAAAGGCGTGCGGAAGGCGGATTATCCCGGGGTGGAGATTATCGGCGTCTCCAGCGTGGCGGAGGCCTATCGGGCCATCTGCTAAGCAGAAACGTGAGATACCGCTGGCAGGAGACGCTGCGTTCAGGCAGTCTGCCGGGCAATATCGGGGATCTGTGTCTGCGGGTGTGCATCCTGTCGGGCAATATCCTGGAATCTGTGAAATCGGTGCTTGACGCGGGCTCGTCAATCTGCTATGATTCTAATTTGTTGAGGCAGTTTTCTGTCAAGACATACAGGGGTATAGTTCAGTCGGTAGAACGTCAGTCTCCAAAACTGAATGTCGAGGGTTCGAGTCCTTCTGCCCCTGTTTTTCTTTTTTTCATAAGAAAAGGCGATGAGCGCGCACAGTAAGCTGCGGATCCGCTGCTTCAAAAGAGAGGAAGGTCACCGGCTGAAAGCCTTCCGGACAGCCTGCAGACGAATTTCACGCGTTAGCCGCAGAACTGAAGCCGCTGTATTACGGTGCGTAGGTCCTGCCGGATGCCCGCCGTGACCGGGTGAATGGAGAGCCGGCGCATTGCCGGAATCAAGGGTGGTACCGCGGAGCCTGCTTCGTCCCTTCGGGGAAGAAGCAGGCTCTTTAACGTTTATAGGTAATGTACAGGAAGGAACGCAGTATGGGAGTACAGGAACGTCTGGAGGAAATCCGCCAGAAAGCAGTCGCTGAGATCAAAGCGTCCACGGAGGCCAATGGCCTGAACGATATCCGCGTGGCGATTCTCGGCAAGAAAGGTGAGCTTACCGCCATCTTAAAGAGCATGAAAGATGTTGCGCCGGAAGACCGTCCGAAGGTGGGCCAGTGGGTCAACGATACCCGCGCCGCCATCGAGGAAGCCCTTTCCGAGGCAAAGGAAGAGATCGAGGCCAAAGCTCTGGAAATGCGCTTAGCGGCCGAAACCATCGATGTCACCCTGCCGGGCGAGGCCGCAAAAAGCGGACACCGTCATCCCAACGTGCGGGTGCTTGACGAGGTGGAACGCATCTTCACCGGCATGGGTTACGAAGTGGTGGAAGGTCCCGAAGTGGAATACGACTACTACAACTTCGAAGCCTTAAACATTCCGGCGGATCATCCGGCCAAGGATGAGCAGGATACCTTCTATATCAATAAAGACATCCTGCTGCGCACCCAGACCTCTCCGGTGCAGGTTCGTGTGATGGAAAAGGGCAAGCTGCCCATCCACATGATCGCCCCGGGCCGCGTGTTCCGCGCCGATGAGGTGGATGCCACCCATTCCCCCTCCTTCCATCAGATTGAAGGCATGGTAATCGACAAGGATATCACCTTTGCCGACTTAAAGGGCACACTGCAGGAATTCGCCAGGGAACTGTTCGGCGAGGACGTCAAGGTTAAATTCCGTCCTCACCACTTCCCCTTCACCGAGCCCTCCGCTGAGGTGGACGTATCCTGCTTCAAGTGCGGCGGCAAAGGCTGCCGGTTCTGCAAGGGCGAAGGCTGGATCGAGATCTTAGGCTGCGGCATGGTACATCCGGACGTGCTGTCCATGAGCGGTATTGATCCGAAGGAGTATCAGGGATTCGCCTTCGGCGTCGGCTTAGAGCGCATCACCCTCTTAAAATACGAAATTGACGACATGCGCCTGCTCTACGAAAACGATGACCGATTCTTGAAACAGTTTTAGCGCATAAGCTCTTTCCGATGCAGACCGGACGCCGGCTCGCCGGCAGGACGGGATGCATCAGGAAAGGCAACGGAAATGAGGACGAGCCTGCGAAGCAGGCGGAAAGTCCGAAATTCCGGCGAATTGCGAAAGTGCGAAGCACGAAGCAATTCGAAGCTTATATATATTTGAAACGAAGGAGATATCATGCAGACTTCATTAAAGTGGATCAAAGCCCTGGTCCCGGGCCTTGCCTGCACCCCGCAGGAATACACGGACGCCATGATCCTGTCCGGATCGAAGGTGGAATTCTACACCCAGCAGGATGCGGATCTTGATAAAATTGTCATCGGTCAGATCACGGAAATCACCCCTCATCCCGATGCGGATAAGCTGGTGGTGTGCCAGGTGAACGTGGGCACCGAGACCCTGCAGATCGTTACCGGCGCGCCCAACGTGGAAGTGGGCCAGAAGGTGCCGGTGGTTTTAGACGGCGGCAAAGTGGCCGGCGGCCATGACGGCAGCAAGACGCCGGGCGGCATCAAAATCAAAGCCGGCAAGCTGCGCGGCGAGCCCTCCGCGGGTATGATGGGCTCCATCGAAGAGCTGGGCAGCGACCGCAACATGTTCCCGGAAGCGCCGGAAGAGGGCATCTACATCTTCCCGGAAGACGCCAAAATCGGCTCGGACGCGGTGAAGGCCTTAGGCTTAGACGACGTCGTCGTGGAATACGAAATCACCAGCAACCGCGTGGACTGCTTCTCTGTGCTGGGTATCGCCCGGGAAGCGGCTGCCACCTTCGATCTGAACTTTGAACCCCCGGTGGTACCCGAAACAGGCAATGACGAGGATGTAAACGACATCGTCACCGTGGAAATCGCCAACCCCGAGCTCTGCTCCCGTTACACGGCCCGCATGGTGAAAAACGTGAAGTTCGCCCCGTCGCCGGAATGGATGCAGGAGCGTCTGCGTTCCCACGGCATCCGTCCCATCAACAATCTGGTGGACATCACCAACTACGTGATGGAAGAGTACGGCCAGCCCATGCACGCCTTTGATCTGGACACCGTAGCCCAGAACAAGATTGTTGTGCGCACGGCTGAAAACGGCGAGAAGTTCGTCACCTTAGACGGCCAGGAGCGCACCTTAGACGATCAGACCCTGATGATTTGCGACGGCGAGAAGGCCATCGGTATCGCCGGTATCATGGGCGGTGAAAACTCCATGATCACCGAAGACGTGCACACCGTGCTGTTTGAGTCGGCCTGCTTTAACGGCACCAACATCCGCAAGTCCGCCAAGAAGCTGGGCATGCGTACGGATGCCTCCTCCAAGTTTGAGAAGGGCTTGGATCCCAACCTGGCCATCGAAGCCATCAACCGCGCCTGCGCCCTGGTGGAAGAACTGGGCTGCGGCGAAGTGGTGGGCGGCGTGGTAGACGTGTATCCCAATCCTGTGGGAGACCGCACCCTTCCCTTTGAGCCTGATCGCTACAATCATCTGCTGGGCACCGACATTCCGGCGGAAGATATGCTGCGCTGGCTGGACAAGCTGGAGATTCCCTACAACAAGGAAACCAACGAACTGACCATTCCTTCCTGGCGTCAGGATCTGCTGTCCTATGCGGACATCGCGGAGGAAGTGGCCCGGTTCTTCGGTTATGCCAACATTCCCATGTCTCTGCCCAAGGGCGAGGCAACCATGGGCGGCCTTTCCTTCAAGCAGCGGGTAGAAGCGCTGGTGCGGGATGCGGCCGAGCACTGCGGCTATTCCGGATCCATGTTCTACTCCTTCGAAAGCCCGAAGGTGTTTGACAAGCTTATGATGGACGAAAACGATCCCCTGCGTCAGACGGTGGTGATTTCCAACCCCCTGGGCGAGGACTTCTCCATCATGCGCACCACGCCCTTAAACGGCATGCTTACCGCTCTGTCCACCAACATGAACCGCCGCAACAAGAACGTGCATCTGTACGAGATGGGCAATATCTACCTGCCCAAGGCACTGCCCCTGACGGAGCTGCCGGATGAGCAGATGATGCTGACCTTAGGCTTCTACGGCGAAGGCGACTTCTTCACCATGAAGGGCACCGTGGAAGAGATTTTAGGCGAACTGGGCATCCGTGGGAAGCTTCGCTGCGAGCCCGGAAAGCGCCCCTACCTGCATCCCGGCCGTCAGGCAGAGATGAACTGCAACGGCAAGCACATCGGTTATCTGGGCGAAGTGCATCCCAAGGTGCTGGCGAACTACAGCATGAAGGATCGCGCCTACGTGGCCGTCTTAGAGATGCCGAAGCTGGTGGAGATGGCAGACTTTGACCGCAAGTACACCGGCATTGCCCGCTTCCCGGCAGCCACCCGCGACATCAGCATGGTGGTGCCCACCTCCGTGCTGGCCGGACAGATCGAAGACGTCTTCGAGAAGAAGGGCGGCGCCTATCTGGAAAGCTATCAGCTGTTTGACATCTACGAAGGTGCCCAGATCCTGGCCGGCTTTAAGTCCATGGCTTATTCTCTGGTATTCCGTGCACCGGATAAGAACCTGTCGGAAGAAGACATCACCACGGCCATGAACCGTATCTTAAAGGCACTGGATGCCCTGGGTATTCAGCTGCGCGCATAAAACGAATTGCAGCATGACATGCCAACGGGGGTTCCTGTTGGCATGTCTTGTAAGGAACACATATGAACACACATGATTTTTATTACGATCTGCCGGAAGAACTGATCGCCCAGGATCCCTTAGAGCGCCGCAGCGATTCCAGGCTCATGGTTTTAGACAAGAACACAGGTGCCTGGGAGCATCGCCATTTTTACGAGATCGGCGAGTACTTAAATCCCGGCGACTGCCTGGTCATCAACAACACCCGGGTTCTGCCCGCCCGGCTTCTGGGAACCAAGGCGGATACCGGCGCAGCGGTGGAAGTGCTTCTTCTGGTGCGCAAATCCGACACAGACTGGGAGTGTCTGGTACGGCCGGGCAAGAAGTGCCGTCCGGGGGCGAAGCTCACCTTCGGGGATGGACGTCTTACCGGCGAAATCCTGGATGTGGTGGACGAGGGCAACCGGATCATCCGCTTCTCCTATGAGGGCATTTTTGAAGAGATTTTAGACGCCTTAGGACAGATGCCTCTGCCGCCCTACATTCATCATCAGCTGAAGGATAAAAACCGCTATCAGACCGTGTACGCCAAGCACGACGGCTCTGCAGCCGCTCCCACGGCCGGCCTGCATTTCACACCGGAGCTGCTGGATTCGCTGCGCGAAAAAGGCATCAAGATCGCTGAGGTGACGCTGCATGTGGGTCTGGGAACCTTCCGTCCGGTGAAGGTGGAAAATGTGACGGACCACCACATGCACAGCGAATACTACGAGATCCCCCAGGAAGCGGCGGATCTGATCAACGAGACGAAACGGGCCGGAAAGCGGGTGATCGCCGTGGGCACCACCAGCACCCGGACACTGGAGACGGTGGCGGACGAAAACGGATTCGTCAAGGCTGCCGGCGGCTGGACCCAGATCTTCATCTACCCCGGCGTCCGCTTAAAGTGCATTGACTGCCTGATCACCAATTTCCATCTGCCGGAATCCACCCTGGTGATGCTGGTATCCGCCCTGGCCGGAAGAGAGCATGTGCTGGCGGCCTATGAGGAAGCCGTAAAGCAGAAGTATCGTTTCTTCAGTTTTGGGGATGCCATGTTCATTCACTGAAAAATGTGCGAAGCCGCGCGAATCAGTACTTTTGGCGACCATATCATATTAAGAAAAGGTATCAGATATGGAAAATGCGATTCTGTTTCCAAATCTTCATATTACACTGCACAATGTAGGCAAGACCATTTCCATCGGGAATTTCACCATCGCCTACTATGGCATCATCATCGCCATCGGCATGCTCTTAGGCGTGTCCTGGGTTCTGCGGGAGGCAAAACGCACCGGGCAGAGTGAGGACGAGTATCTGGATCTGTGCATCTGGGGCCTGGTTTTCGGCGTGCTGGGAGCGCGCCTGTACTATGTGGCTTTCCGCTGGCAGGAATACGCTGCCGAGCCGCTGCAGATCTTAAACATCCGCGGCGGCGGACTGGCCATTTACGGCGGCGTCATCGGCGCGGTGCTGACGATTTTTGTTATGACGAAAGTCCGTAAAAAAGTGGCGTTTCTGGACGTGCTGGATCTGGTGGCCATGGGCGCCTTAATCGGACAGATCATCGGCCGCTGGGGCAACTTCTTCAACCGGGAAGTGTTTGGAGAATATACGGACAATCTGCTGGCCATGCAGCTGCCCATTAACGCCATCCGGTCCATGGATGACGTTTCGCCCCTGATGATGGAACATCTGGTGGAGATTGAGGGCGTTACCTTTATTCAGGTGGCTCCCACCTTCCTGTACGAATCCCTCTGGAACGTGGGCGTGCTGATCGTCATCCTGCTGCTGCGGAAACACCGCCGCTTCCGCGGGGAACTGTTTCTGGTTTACCTGCTGGGATACGGCCTGGGCCGGTTCTGGATTGAAGGAGTACGCACGGATCAGCTGTATCTCTGGAATACGCAGATTCCCGTTTCCCAAGCCCTGGCTCTGGTGCTGGTGATCGTTTCTTTAATCTTCCTGATTCCGGGATTCCTCCGGCACAGAAAAGGAGAGATGGGACTGGTGACAGTTGCACCCGTAAAGGAAGTGTCACAAAGTGGTGACGAGGAGTAGCATGTTCCGGCCGGCGCCGAAAAAACCGAAATGCCGTTATAATTCACAAACTTTTTCGAAATTCATTATAAAATCTTAACGGAACAACCGTTCGAAAACTGTTCTAAAAACTAAATATTGTGGCGAAGGGGAGCCGAAGTACAAGATATGGATTGAAAAACTCCTCCACTTTGCGCCACACCAGTAAAAACCCGGGTTTCAGGCGAAATCCGGGTTTGATTTTTGCCTTTTTTTCCTCTAAAATGGTGAAAAGTGGTTAGGAATGGAGTGTAAGTGGGGCAAAGTGGGGATAAGTTGATAACTTTGTGGACAATCCCCAGGAAACCTCACTGCACATCGTATTTATTCACATTTTGGGAGCCGAACCCATAAAAACGGACAAATTTCGAGGAAAGGAGGCACCGTCGGCATGGTTTTCACCGGTACATACAACCACAGCATCGATGCAAAGGGACGTCTGATCGTCCCGGCGAAGCTGCGGGAAAAACTGGGTGAAGCCTTTATGGTGACGCAGGGTCCCGACGGCTGCCTTTATGCCTATCCGGAAAGCGAATGGG
>JAZPYY010000117.1:0-2593 GCA_045544375.1 Shuttleworthella sp. | reverse complement strand
CTGTCGCCCTTTGAGCTGATGCTGAAGGCGGCCTGGGAGCTGGAAAACAGCCCAAAAAAGGATCCGAAGGAACAGCGCCGGATGCTGCTGGAAATCCATGAGCAGATGAAAAGGATTCTGGCGGATCCTTCCATTAAGCTTTCGGAATCCACGGCGGAGTACTTGCGAAAGGCCCTTTCGGAGCCGCCCCGTCCGTGGCAGCGGCAGCAGGAACGGGGCCGGGAGCACATCCTCCAGGAAGACTACGGCCTGACGGACACCCATCATGTATCTGTCAGCTTCCACATGCGCTACACCCCTAACACCTTTCACGACCACCGGTACATCGAACTGGCCTATGTGATGGACGGGGAGGTGACCCAGGAATTTCTCTTCGGGGATTCCGTGGAAGAGGTGCGCATGCACGCGGGCAGCGTCCTGATCATTCCCCCGGGGCAGGTGCACAACGTGGAGATCTTTGACCGCAGCGTCATGTTTAACATCCTGGTGCACACGGACACCTTCCGGGACAGCTTTCTGGCCCATCTGCCGGACCAGAACCTGATCCACGATTTCTTCGCCCGGATGCTTTCCCGCCGAGGAGGCAGCGGCTACCTTCTGATTCACACGGAGAATCCGGATCCCTTAGACGAATTCCTGCTGCATCTGGTGGAGGAACAGGACCGCAGCGAGCCCTACGCGGAAGGGGTTTGCGACCGCCTGCTGGGGATCTGGTTTCTGTATCTGCTGCGGCTGCAGACCGAGACCCAGGCGCCGAAGTTCCTGACAAAGGATAGCGCCAACGCCACGGTCATGTCCATTCTCATGTATCTGGGGGCCCACGCCCAGACCGCCTCCCTGGCCTCCGTGGAGGAAAAGTACAATTATTCCGCTGCCTACCTGAACCGCATTTTTAAAAGGGAGGTGGGCACCACGATTCAGCAGTATATCCTGAAAATGCGGATGGAAAAGGCCTGCGCCCTCCTGCGGGAAACGGACTGGCCCGTGGCCCGCATCGCCGAGGAAACGGGGTACGACGCCGTTTCGTATTTTGTAACGAGTTTTAAAAAAGCCTGCGGAAAAACGCCGCTTCAGTGGCGAAAGGAGCATCGAAAAGTATCAGAATTCTAAATTTTCAGGTTCGCCCCCTTTAATGACGCAACGGGAAATCCCTGCTATCATACACCTATCAGAGGCAGCCGCCCCAGGGAAAAAGCGCTGCCGGGTGTATGATAGGAGGGACATTTTTATGAAGAACCGTATGACGAAACTGCTGGCCGTAATGCTGGCCGGCGCCATGACCGCTTCCGTTCTGGTCGGATGCGGCGGGAATACCGCCTCGGACAACGGGGCGGCTTCCGACAGCGCCCAGCCGGCGGAAACCGAAGCGGCGGAAAGTACCGAAACGGCGGGCGCATCCGCGGAAGAAACCGAAACGGAAGCCGAGCCCGCGGCGGAGCCGGAGCTGGAGGAGTTTACCTGGCTCATCGACGCCCAGCCCATCGCTTCCATGTATGAGGAATACGAGGACAACCCCATCTACCACTACTGGTCCGACATGGTGTGGGACGTGGACGGCACCCCCAACAAGATTTCCATCGATTTTACCGCCCCGCCGGCAGGAGCCGAGCAGGACAACGTAAACACCCTGATCGCCACCCAGGAGTATCCGGACGTCATGTCCACCTCCTATTCCAGCGCCAAGGCCACCGAGCTTTATGACCAGGGCATCGCTTTAGATCTAACCGAGTATGTGGACAGGTACATGCCCAACTACAAGGCCTGGATGGCAGAACATCCGGCGGAAGCGAAGCTGATGACCAACAAGGTGGAGGGCGAGGACCGCTTCATTCAGCTCTACAGCGTCAACGACCAGGCGCCGGAAATGTGGGGCGGATTTGTTTACCGCCGGGACTGGATCGTAAAATACGGCAAGAATCCGGAAACCGGAGAAGCCTTCACCGGCGAATGGGTCTCCACGGAGAACGGTGACGACTGGGTGGACGACGTGGTGTTCCCCAGCGGAAACGCCGATCCCACCACCATCTCCGACTGGGAGTGGATGCTGGACATCTTTGCCACTGCGCTTGAGGAACAGAACATCACCGACGGCTATCCCATGACCCTTCCTTATGGAGGATACTACCAGGTGGGCGACATGGTCTCCGGCTTCGGCGCCGGCCCCCTGTGGTACATGGACGAGGACGGCGTGGCCCGGTTCGGCGGCGGCAGCGATGCCTTCCGCACCTACATCGAATGCGTTCACACCTGGTATGAGAAGGGCTGGATCGACCCCAGCTTCGATGAGCGGGCCTCGGATATGTTCTTCCAGATCGATACCACCAGCGTTTATGGCGGCAAGGTGGGTCTGTGGTACGGCATGAGCAGCCAGATGGGTTCCGTCATGGACACCAGCGCCGGGGATGAAAGCAACCCCACCAACGGCATGGTGGTGTTCGGCGCTCCCCAGCCCGTCAACGATGTCTACGGCACCAAGGATCAGCAGGACATCGAACCCTTCTGCTTCTTCGGCAACAGCCTGGTAGCCGGCAGCGTAATCGTAACCGAGAAGGCAAAGGATAAGGACATCGCGGCCCTGCTTACCGCCGTGGAT
>JAZPYY010000116.1:0-3084 GCA_045544375.1 Shuttleworthella sp. | reverse complement strand
ATTCCGCTCAAGGTCAGCGACGGGCACTGCTCCGTCGATTTTAAAAAGGTGACGGAAGCCCTGGCGAGAGTGGGACTAAACTAACGCGAAAGGAGTCAAAAGGGACTGTCCCTTTTGACTCCTTTCGTTCTTCAGCAATCGTTTGTTATCCCAGTACCTGGGCCTTCAGTTCTCCGTCTGCCACGTCCACGCGGATGACGCTGCCCATGTGCACTTCGCCGGACAGGATCGCCCGGGCGGCTAAGGTTTCCACATGTTTCTGCAAAAACCGCTTTAAGGGCCGGGCACCGTAGGCCGGATCGTAGCCGTGCTCCGTGACATAAGTTAATGCCGCATCCGTCAGTTCCACCGAGATCTGCCGATCCGCCAGACGCCCGTTCACTTCGGCCAGCATCAGATTTACGATGTTGCCGATGTTGTCCCGGGTCAGGGGCTTGAACATGATGATTTCGTCCAGCCGGTTTAAGAACTCCGGACGGAAGGATGCGCGCACCGCGTCCATGACGGCATTTTCCGCATCTTCCCGGATGTTTCCGTTTTCGTCGATGCCTTCCAGCAGATAGGGACTGCCAATGTTGGATGTCAGAATCAGAATGGTATTCTTAAAGTCCACGGTCCGTCCCTGGGAGTCGGTAATCCGCCCGTCGTCTAAGACCTGCAGCAGCACGTTGAACACGTCCGGATGGGCCTTTTCCACTTCGTCAAACAGCACCACCGAGTAGGGTTTGCGCCGCACGGCTTCGGTCAGCTGACCGCCTTCGTCGTAGCCCACATATCCGGGAGGCGCTCCGATCAGCCGGGACACGGAATATTTCTCCATGTACTCACTCATGTCGATGCGGACGATGTTGTTTTCGTCGTCAAACAGGGCCTGGGCCAGGGTTTTGGCCAGCGCGGTTTTACCCACACCGGTGGGTCCTAAGAACAGGAAGGAACCGATGGGCCGGGAAGGATCCTTGATACCGGCCCGGGAGCGGATGATGGCTTCCGTCACCAGGGACACCGCCTCGTCCTGCCCCACCACGCGCTTGTGCAGCTCGTCGTCTAAGTGCAGGATCTTGTTGCGCTCGGATTCATTTAACTTCGATACCGGAATACCGGTCCACCGGGATACGATCCGGGCGATCTCGTCTTCCGTCACCGCCTCGTGAACCATATTGGCGTTCTGGTTTTTCACCGTTTCTTCCGCCTGCTCCAGCTGCTTCTGAAGGGAGGGCAGTTCGCCGTACTGCAGCTGAGCCGCCTTTTCCAGGTCGTACTCCTGCTGGGCTTTGGCGATTTCTTTCTTCACATCTTCGATGCGCTCCCGCAGTCCGGAGATACCGGACACGGCCTGCTTCTCGTTTTCCCACTGAGCTTTCTTGGCGGAGAAGGTTTCCCGCAGTTCCGCCAGTTCCTGCTGCAGAGTTTCCAGACGCTCGGCGCTTAAGGCGTCGGTTTCTTTCTTTAACGCGGTCTCTTCGATTTCCATCTGCATCAGACGGCGGTTCATCTCATCCAGCTCTTCCGGCATGGAATCCAGTTCCGTCTTAATGGAGGCACAGGCTTCATCCACCAGGTCGATGGCCTTATCCGGCAGGAACCGATCCGTGATGTAGCGATGAGAAAGGGTGGCGGCCGCCACCAGCGCGGCGTCCTGAATCTTCACCCCGTGGAACACTTCGTAGCGCTCCTTTAAGCCACGCAGAATGGAAATGGTCTCTTCCACCGTGGGCTCGTCCACCATCACCGGCTGGAACCGGCGCTCTAAGGCCTGATCCTTTTCGATGTATTCCCGATATTCATCCAGCGTGGTGGCGCCGATGCAGTGCAGTTCGCCCCGGGCTAACATAGGCTTTAACATGTTGCCGGCATCTAAGGCGCCATCGGTTTTGCCCGCGCCCACGATGGTGTGCAGTTCGTCGATAAACAGAAGGATCTCACCTTCCGAATTCTTCACGTCGTCTAAGACGGCCTTTAACCGCTCTTCGAACTCGCCCCGGTATTTCGCACCGGCCACAAGAGCGCCCATGTCCAGAGCAAAGATCTTCTTATCTTTTAAGGCCTCCGGCACGTCTCCCTTGGCAATTCGCTGAGCCAGTCCTTCCACCGCGGCCGTCTTGCCCACGCCGGGTTCACCGATGAGCACCGGATTGTTTTTGGTCTTACGGGACAGGATGCGGATGATGTTTCGGATCTCTTCATCCCGGCCGATGACCGGATCGGATTTCTGCTGCCGGGCGCGCTCCACCATCTCGGTGCCGTATTTTTCCAGGCTGTCGTAGGTGGCTTCCGGATTGTCCGTGGTCACCCGCTGATTGCCCCGGATCTCGGAAAGAGCCTGCAGGAAGGATTCCCGGCTGATACCGGTTTCCTGCATCAGAGCCTTCGTGCCCCGGTTGGGGTATTTCATCATGGAAAGCACTAAGTGCTCCACCGAGACGTAGGAATCCCCCATGGCTTTGGCTTCGTCTTCCGCATGGGTCAGGGCGTCGTTTAAGTAACGGCCGATGTAGCGCTGTCCGGCGCCGCTGACTTTGGTCACGGCGGAAAGATGCGCGATCGCCTTCTGAAGGAAGGTCTCCTTATCGACCCCCATCCGCTCCACCAGACCAGGGAGCAGGCCGCCTTCCTGCTGCATTAAGGAAACCCACAGATGTTCCTGTTCGATTTCCTGATTGCCGTAATCACTGGCTAATTTTTCGCAGTCCTGAACTGCTTCGATTGATTTCTGTGTGAATTTCTGGATATTCATACACACCTCCTCTGCCGAGTAAAATTATTCTTCCGGGACTCCCGCAGCCGGTCTCAGGATCCGTATATGTCGGGCATTTCCATGGTTGCTGCTTGGCAGTACCCGGATTGCTTTTAAAAACGACCCGTCCAGAGGACGGGCCGCTGCTCGGCTTCTATGTGCATGTTATACCACAATTATTAGCACTCGTCAAGGCAGAGTGCTAATAAGTATGTGTCAAGCAATCGTTGGCACGTTTTCCTTATGATGTCGAATGCCGCGTATTCAGTTGTCTGCGCTCGCGGCACAGGGCATGCACGCGAACACGTTGTCCGCTTGTCGGCGCTTGCGCCGCCTATCCGTCGCCGGTT
>JAZPYY010000115.1:0-73575 GCA_045544375.1 Shuttleworthella sp. | reverse complement strand
GTCATGCATGGCTCAAGGGAAAACGTATCGGATGGGAGAGCCAGGCTCCCCTATCCGATTCTTATAATCGTTTTTGCACCGCGTCGTGCAGAATCTGGGGCAGGTATTCCTCCAGAAATGAAGGAAGATGGGCTTCGTCCGGCAGTTCTGCATACAGCGCCTTGGGCGCGGTTTCACTTCGAAATGGCCGGGGCGGAACAGAAAAGGTATAGGTCGGATCCACCTGCACAAAGGTGCCTTCCTTAAACACACGGCAGTCTTCCTGGGTGGCCTTGCGCCGGCGGGAAGCATCCACGGTTTTCGCCAGTGCCTTGGGCAGCAGCACGCCCTCATCCGTCAGATAGACATACCGGGAGGGATCGGACAGTTCATAATAGAACTGTCCCTTTTTTAATTCGATACTGCCTCGAATTCGGTCGCCGTCCAGAATCATGTAAACGCCGCAGTACCGCAGCCGGATGGCGGCCGGAAGAGTAAAGGGCAGGGATCCTTCAAACAGCAGATCACCCTGGTCGGCTTCGGCTTTCCGGATGGAAACAGATGTGTGCAGCAGCCCCTCGAATTGCCTGATAGAAAGACTTGCAAGGGTATCCAGCAGATTTTCACGGTTGGCCTGGCGCAGGGAATCCATCAGAGCAGGATCCTTCGAAGCCAGATAGGCCTTGTGGGTTTCCACTTTCTTCTGGCCGGAAATCAGCTCCGGCCGTCCGTCGGGATGGGGCCTGCCCAGGAATTCGGCGGTAGACCAAAGGCCGCGGTCGGCGGTGGGGTAGATATTGGGAACCCGTTTGGCGGTTTCGCTTAAATCCTGTAAATCAAAGGCGGCGGGCTGAAAGGAAAGGCCGCACTTCTCACAGCGTTCCTGAAGAAAGGGAATGTCAAAGCGGTTTCCGCGCCAGGTGAGAATCCGCTGGGTATCATCCAGATCATGAAGAAAATGCCGCAGGATGTTGGCTTCCTCGGCCTGGGTTTCAGCGATGAGCTGGGAAAGCAGAAGATGATCCCCCATCCGGCGGATAGATCCGATGAGATAGACCCAGCACCAGGAAGGCTTTAAGCCGGTGGTTTCGATATCCAGAAGCAGCGTCTGATCCGTAAAGAGATCCCCATAGGGGACATCCAGTAGGGAAAGAGGCAGTTTTTCATAAAAGGTTTGCATATACGGTTTAAACCTCAATAAGTTTGAACGGATTTCAAAAGTGAGTTTCAGTGGACTGGTAGCCCACGTGGAAGCCTTAAAAGCCCACGAGTCACCAAAGTCGGCGTAGCTTCCTCAGATAGCTTTGGTAGGAAGCGGGTTTCAGCCTATACATATTTCATGGTATCGGAATCCGTAAAAATTGCAAGTATGCCGTATGTTTGTTACAGAATTAACAAAAGGAACTCTCAAAAAGCCCTCTTTGTACAAAAATATATACAAATAATTGAATTTCATCCCGTTTTCCCCGGAGTCAATATGGTATACTTTTCATGATGTTTTTAAACAATACATACAGGGAGGTGTTCTATGGCGTCCGCAACATTTCGCGGCGGAGTACATCCGAAAGACGGCAAATCCCTTTCCGCTGAGAAAGAGATCAGGGCCATCCGTCCCGATGGGGAATATGTTTTTCTTGTTTCACAGCACATCGGCGCACCGGCCAAACCGGTGGTGAAACCCGGTGATACCGTTCTTCGCGGCCAGCTGATTGCCGAAGCCGGCGGTTTTGTTTCCGCACCGGTGTTTTCTTCGGTTTCCGGTCTGGTGAAGGAGATCGAAAAGCGCCGCACGGCCACCGGCGACTTGGTGGATGCGATTGTTATCGACAGCGACGGCGAATTCAATGAAACCGCCTTTGACGCTGTGTCCGACTGGCATGCGCTGACCGGTGCCGAGATCATCGAACGCATCAAAAATGCCGGCATCGTGGGTATGGGCGGCGCAGGTTTCCCGACCCATGTAAAGCTATCCCCCAAGGCTCCTGAAAAGATCGAATACATCATCGCCAACTGCGCGGAATGCGAGCCCTATCTGACCTCCGATTACCGTCAGATGATGGAAGATCCCGACAGCCTGGTTTTAGGCATGGAGATGGTGCTTTCCGTATTCCCCCAGGCCCAGGGTATTTTCGGTATTGAAGACAACAAACCGGCGGCCATCGAAGCCCTTCAGAAGGCCACAGCCGGCAAAGAACGCATGCAGGTGATGCCCTTAAAGACCAAGTATCCCCAGGGCGGCGAGCGTCAGCTGATTTATGCTGTGACAAAGCGCTCCATCAATTCCGGCATGCTTCCGGCAGACGCGGGATGCATTGTCGACAACGTGGCCACTTTCTGTGCCATTGCCCATGCGGTGGCTGAGGGCAAGCCCCTGATCGACCGCATCTTTACGGTCACCGGCGAAGCCATTCAGGAGCCGGGCAACTTCAGAATTCCCATCGGCGTTTCCTTTGACACCCTGTTAAAGGAAGCGGGCGGCTTTTCCGAAGAAGCGGTCAAATGCATTTCCGGCGGTCCCATGATGGGTTTTGCCATGTTTGATCTGCATGTACCCACCACGAAGACCACCTCCGCACTGCTGGCCCTGACCAAGGAAGCGGCAGCCAAAGTGGAGACCACGGCCTGCATTAACTGCGGACGCTGCGTGTCAGCCTGTCCGGAACAGCTGGTTCCCACCCGTCTGGCCACCTTTGCGGAGCACAGCTTAAAAGAGCAGTTTGAAAAGTGGCACGGAATGGAATGCATCGAGTGCGGCAGCTGCAGTTTTGCCTGCCCGGCGCATCAGCATCTGGCGCAGAAGATTAAGACGTTAAAGAAGGAAATACTGGCAGACCGGCGCAAAGCGGCAGCAAAATAAGCGCCTGAAAATGCGAAAGCCTGTAACAAAGCTGCAAGTAAAAGGAGTTCTCTATGGCTGATCATTATCTGGTGTCATCCTCACCCCATGTTCGGGAGGGCATGAACACCCAGCGGATCATGGCAATGGTGCTTTTGGCAATGGCAACGGCTGCGGTCTTTGGCGTGATTCATTTCGGTATCCGCGCGCTGCTGCACATCGTTATTACGGTCTGTGCCTGCGGCCTGTCCGAGTACCTGTTCTGTCTGGCAATCAAGAAGAAGCCCACAGTTTCCGATTTAAGCTTCGCTGTGACCGGCTGCATTCTTGCCTTAAACCTGCCGGTGTCCGCACCCCTGTGGATCGGTGCCTTAGGCGGCGCCTTCGCCATCGTGGTGGTGAAGATGCTGTTTGGCGGTCTGGGTCAGAACTTCATGAACCCGGCTCTGGGTGCCCGTTGCTTCCTTCTGATTTCCTTTGCCGGTCTGATGACCGACTTCTCCTATGATGGCTTTACCGGCGCGACGCCCTTAGCCATCTTAAAGGAAGGCGGCTCGGTTCCGCTTTCGGATCTGTTCTTAGGTCTGACCGGCGGTACCATCGGTGAAACCAGTGCCCTGTGCCTTTTAATCGGCGGCGTGTTTCTGATCTGCACCGGCATCATCGATTTCCGCATTCCGGTAAGTTATCTGCTGACCTTTGCCTGCTGGACGCTTCTGATCGGCGGCCGGGGCCTGGATTTCGGCTACATGCTTGCGGAACTGTGTGCCGGCGGTATCATGTTTGGCGCCTTCTTTATGGCCACCGACTATGTGACCACCCCGGTGACCCCCATGGGCCGCATCCTGTTCGGTATCCTGGTGGGCACTTTAAACGCGGTGTTCCGTTTCGTCGGTTCCTCCGTGGAGGGCTGCTCCTACGCGATTCTCTTCGGTAACCTGCTGGTTCCGCTGATCGAGCGTATCACGATACCGAGAGCTTTCGGCATTGTGCCTTCGAAGGGAGGCAAACATGAATAAACTGGTGAAAGACGCCCTGATTCTGACGCTGATTACCCTGGTATCCGGCGTGGCTTTAGGCTTCGTGCACGAGATCACGGAAGAGCCCATCGCCAATGCCCAGGCTCAGCAGAAGGCCGAAGCCTACATGGCTGTATTCCCTCAGGCGGAGGCCTGTGTGGATCAGGAAGGCTTTGACACGGCCATCGCCACGGAAGTGGTGGCAGCCGAAGGATTTACGGACGATATCGACAACTGCGCCAACGCCTACGACGCCGACGGCAATCTGATCGGCTATGTGATTACGGTCACCAGCCACGCCGGCTACGGCGGAGACATCACCCTGATCATCGGTATCACCAATGAAGGCACAATGAACGGCTATGAGATCACGGACATCAGCGAAACTGCCGGTCTGGGCATGAAGTCCACCGAGCCCAAGTTTGCGGATCAGTTTCTGGATCTGGCGGTACAGGCCCTGACGGTGGTAAAGTCCAAGCCCGCGGCTGACAACGAGATCGAAGCCATCAGCGGTGCCACCATTACGTCCCGGGCGGTGACCAATGCGGTGAACGCGGCCTTTACCTATTTTGAGTTTCTGACGGAAGGGGTGGGATGATGAAAAAGAACTCACCTTTGGAGCGCCTGTATAACGGCGTCATTAAAGAAAATCCCACCGTTGTGCTGATGCTGGGTATGTGTCCGACGCTGGCGGTTACCACCTCCGCGACCAACGGCTTAGGCATGGGCCTTTCCACAACGGTCGTTTTAGCACTTTCCAACCTGCTGATTTCCATGCTGCGCAAGGTGATTCCGGATCGGGTTCGTATGCCCGCCTTCATCGTGGTGGTGGCCTCTTTAGTGACTATCGTGCAGTTCCTGGTACAGGGTTTTGTGCCGGCGCTGTACGCAGCTTTAGGTATCTACATCCCTCTGATCGTGGTGAACTGCATCATCTTAGGCCGTGCGGAAAGCTACGCTTCCAAGAACCCGGTGCTGCCGTCCTTCTTTGACGGCCTGGGCATGGGCTTAGGCTTTACCATGAGCTTAACCATCATCGGCCTGATCCGTGAGATCTTAGGTGCCGGTCAGGTGTTCGGCAAGCAGCTGATCCCCCTGGCGGATGCATCCACCGGAAAAATCGGCTACACGCCCATTTCCATTTTCGTTCTGGCCCCCGGCGCCTTCTTTGTGCTGGCCTTAGTGGTGGCTGTGATGAACGTGGTGCGGCAGAAGATGGAAGCCAAAGGCAAACCCCTGGCTGCGCCTCAGGGCTGCCTGACAGATAGCTGCGCGGGCTGTGCCCTTGCTGCCACCTGCGGCGGCATGACCCAGCAGACCATGGACTGGAAGGCTGCGGAAGAACAGAAGCAGAAGGCTGCCGCGGAAGCGAAGGCCAAGAAGGCAGAGGAAGCAAAGAAGAAGGCTGCAGAAGAGGCTGCGAAGAAAGCCGCTGAAGCCAAGTCTTTGCAGGCGAAGGAAGAGGCGGAGGAATAAGAGATGAAACTATTACTGATTCTGATCGCCGCGAGCGTCGTCAACAACGTTGTTTTAAGTCAGTTTCTGGGACTGTGTCCCTTCCTGGGCGTATCGAAAAAGGTGGAAACCGCCGCCGGTATGGGCGTGGCCGTGATCTTCGTTATTACGATTTCGTCCTTTGTAACCGGCCTGATTTACAAGTTTATTCTGGTGCCCACCGGCCTGGAGTATCTGCAGACCATCGTCTTTATTCTGGTGATTGCGGCTCTGGTGCAGTTTGTGGAAATGGTTTTAAAGAAGCACATCCCCGTGCTGTATCAGTCCCTGGGTGTGTATCTTCCTCTGATCACCACCAACTGCGCGGTGCTGGGCGCTGCCTTAAAGATCGTCCAGAACGAATACACCATCTTAGAAGGTGTGGTGTACGGCGTAGGTATTTCCGTGGGCTTCCTGATCGCCATCGTGATCATGGCCGGTATCCGCGAAAAGATCGAATACAACGACATCCCGGGTCCCTTTAAGGGATCGGCCATCGTGCTGGTTACTGCCGGTCTGATGGCAATCGCGTTCTTTGGATTCTCGGGCGTGCTGTAATAAAGCTGTTTAAAAAGGAGTCTGTTATGACAGGTGTAATCCTGGCCATGGTCATTGTGGGAGTGACCGGCTGTCTGATCGGTTTCTTCTTGTGTATCGCGTCTGAAAAATTTAAGGTGGAAACCGACCCCAGAGAAGACGCCATCATTGAAGTGCTTCCGGGCAACAACTGCGGCGGCTGCGGTTACGCAGGCTGTTCCGGTCTTGCGGCGGCGATTGTTGCCGGCGAGGCGGCGGTTAACCAGTGCCCGGTGGGCGGCACGGAAGTGGGCGCCCAGATCGGCGAGATCATGGGCGTGGAAAGCGGCTATTCCGAGCGCCGTGTGGCCTTTGTGCGCTGCTCGGGCAACTGCGAAAAGGCCGTGGACCGCTACGATTATCAGGGTGTGGAAGAGTGTACCTCCATGTATCTGGTGCCCGGCGGCGGACCGAAGGCCTGCACCTATGGCTGCATGGGTTTCGGCAGCTGTGTGCGTGCCTGCCCCTTTGATGCCATTCATATTGTGGACGGTATCGCGGTGGTGGACCGTGAAAACTGCAAGGGCTGTGAAAAGTGCGCCATTACCTGCCCCCGTCATCTGATTGAGATGATTCCCTACGATTCCGCCTATGCGGTTTCCTGTGCCTCCAAGGGCAGTGCGAAGGAAATTGCCTTAGTGTGCAAAGCCGGCTGCATCGGCTGCCATCTGTGCGAGAAGAACTGTCCCACCGGCGCCATTACCGTGACGGACAACATCGCGCACATCAACCAGACCATCTGCACCGGATGCGGCGCCTGTGCGGCGAAGTGCCCGAAGAAGGTCATCATTGTGCAGAATGCGGAAAAGGCCAAAGCAGCCGCATCCTGATCTGGATATGAGCCGGCTGCTTTGGAATGAATAACGGTCATTGCGGGCCTGTGTATCTTTTCATGCGTGAAAGATGTACAGGCTCAGACTATTTGGAGGTTTGCATATGCTTGACGCGCTCATGGCGATTGAATGGGTAAAGACACTGTTCATCTTCCTGATCTCCGCAGCGGTTACGGCCCTGGTGGTGGTCATCGTCCTTCGCATCAGCCGGAAGTTCTTCGCCCGGCAGATTGCCCGGGGCGGCGGTATCCATCTGCGGTTTGTGGAAAATATCATCCGCGCGGTGATCATCGGATTAGGCGTCTTCGGTGTGCTCATGAGCACCGACGCCACCGCATCCATCGGAAAGACTATCTTCCAGGGAACGGCGGTGCTGACGGCGGTTGTGGGCTTAGCCGGTCAGACGGCCATCAGCGATGTGATCTGCGGTCTGATCATCAGCATCGGAAAGCCCTTTGAAATCGGCGACCGACTGGTCTTAGAAGACGGGACCATCTGCTGGGTAAAGGATATCACCCTGCGCCACGTGGTGCTGCGCCGGATTGATGCGGCGGACGAGCTGATTCCCAACAGCCGCATGAACAACATGATTCTCATCAATGAGAATAATCAGACGGAACTGCGGGGCTTTATATTCACCTTCGACATTGCCTACGGCAGTGACGTGCGCAAGGCCCAGGAGGTGATTTGGCAGGCCATCAGGGACAGCGAATACACCCGTCCCGGAACGGATACGGATCACGGAAAGGATTACGGTCCGGTGAACTTCCTGGAGTTTGGACCCAGTTCCCTGAAACTGACCACGGTGGTGAACTTTGAGTCCATGGATGTGCGTGAACTGATGCGAAATGACGTGAATACGCGGGTATATGAAGCCCTGCGTGCGAATGATATCGAGATTCCGTTCCAGTATATCAACGTGGTAAATAAAACTGAGTCATAGAATGATTAAGAAAGTCCGGCTAAGCAGCCGGACTTTTTTCAATGCTTCCATCGGTGCGAATCAGGAGCGCATTTGCGTCGGGATCGCTATTGCGATGTTCTTGTAGAAAGGTAAGACCTTCGGTTTCGCCCAGCAGAAAGACAATCGTAGATAAGGCGTCGGCGTCCGTGGAGGATTCGCAGAAGATGGTTACGCTGTCTAATCCGGTATCTTTTGGCCAGCCGGTGGCCGGATCCAGCAGATGATGATACCGTTTTCCATCGGCTTCGATGTATCGCTGATAGGTGCCGCTGGTGACGGCGCTGCCTTCGGTCAGGGATACGGATGCGGCTGCCGTGCCGTCAGCGGCAAAGGGCTTTTGAATACCGATGGTGAAGGGACGCCCGTCCGGATGTCCGCCGATGCAGACGATGTTTCCTCCCAGATTGATCAGGGCGTGGGAGACCTTTTGCTCCTGCAGCATCTTTTTCATCTGATCTCCGATATATCCCTTCGCAATGCCGCCCACATCGATGGCGCATTTGTCACTGTTTAAGGTGACCGTATTTCCTTTGATTACCACACAGGTGTAATCCACCCCTGCAGCAGCTTCCTCAATTTCTTCGGCATCCGGGAGAACCGCCGTTTCCTTGGCCAGCGCCTGGGAGGGGATATTCCACAGTGCCGTCAGACGGCCGATGGTGATGTCAAACAGACCGTCGCTTTCTTCGCACCAGTACAGGGCACGGGTGAGAAGTTCCAAGGTCTGTGGATCTACGTCAACAGCCTCAAAGGGATGGGCGTTGATGCGGGCAATGTCGCTTTCGGGATCGTTGGCGTCAAACAGGGATTCACAGCGGTCGGCCAGGGAAAAGCATTTCTCAAACAGCTCCTCCGTATCTGGTCCGTACAGGGTGATGGAAATGACGGTATCAAAATAGACGGCAGTGCGGGTCTGGGCGGAGTTGGAGCCCGAAGCGCAGCCGGACAGCAGACTGGTGCCAAGAAGAAGGGCACACAGTAGAGACAGAAATTTCGAATATAAAACGGAATTCATGGAAGGCATACCATCGAACAGGTTTTTGTGTTATAGTAATTAGTTGTAGTCGGGGCAGATGAAAGCCCTTTTTAATGATAGAAAGTATTATAGCATATTATGAAATACGACGCTTCCCATGTGAAACGCATTGTTATCAAGGTGGGTTCACATTCCCTTTTACATGACGCCACGGGCCGGGTGGACTACACCCGCTTAGAACAGCTGGTGCGCCAGCTTTGCGATCTGCGAAACCGGGGCCTGGATGTGTGCCTGGTTTCTTCTGGCGCTATTGCCGTGGGCCGCGAGGCCATCGGCCTGCACAGCCGTCCTGACGCTCTGCCCCAGAAGCAGGCCTTAGCTGCCGTGGGTCAGTCCCGTCTCATGAGCATTTACCAGCGCCTGTTTTCCGAGTACAACCAGATGACCGGCCAGGTGCTGATGACCAAAAACACCATGATCGATCACGTTTCCCGCAAAAACGCCCAGAACACCTTCGAGGCGCTGTTTGAAATGGGCGTGATTCCCATCGTCAACGAAAACGATACCATTTCCACCTTCGAAATTCAGTTTGGTGACAACGACACCCTTTCCGCCATTGTGGCGGCTCTGGTGGGGGCCGATCTGGTGGTGCTGCTTTCCGATATCGACGGCCTGTATGACGCGGATCCCAAAAAGGACAGCAATGCGAAACTTATCGAACGGGTGGAGCGAATCGACGATTCCATTCGCTCCATGGCCTCCGGAACGCCGGGCAGCAACGTGGGTACCGGCGGGATGCGCTCGAAAATCCGGGCGGCGGAGATTGCATCCTCCTGCGGCGCGGATATGATCATCACCAACGGCGCTGATTTTTCCGTTCTCTGCCGGATTTTCGACGACGATTTTTCGGGAACGGTGTTCTCTGCCCACAGCAACGAGTTCTTTGACATTATCGGAGCATTAGAGAGCTTATAGATTCAGAAACGCGCAGCGTTTCTGCGGGTTTCGCGCAGCGAAACGCGCGCGCATCGAAGATGCGAAAGCTATAACGAGGAAAACGCGTAGCGTTTTTCGAGTCTGCTGCTGAAAGGAAACAATTCATTTTATGATCTCAGAAGAACAGATTGCGCGCATCAACGCGCTGTATCATAAGGCCCGGACGGAAGGCCTGACACCGGAAGAAGCCCAGGAGCAGAAAGCCCTTCGCCGGGCCTACATCGACGCCGTCAAAGGCAACTTAAAAAGCCATCTGGATCATGTCCACGTGCTGCATCCCGACGGTTCCATGAAACATCCGGACGGAACCTGGACGGATGCCCAGGGAAATGTGATCGAGGGCCAGAAGAATCCGCCGGATGGATCCAAAACGGACGCCGCAGAAAGCGCCATGGACCAGCGGAAGGCTTTCCGCACCCGGATGCGTCTGGTGCGGGCTCAGATGCCGGAAAAACTGCGGAAACGGAAATCTGTGGACATCTGCCGCACGCTGGACGAGATGATCGATCACGTGCCTCTGGAAACGCCCATTCTGGCCTATGCGGCCATTGAACCTGAAGTTTCCCTCTGGCCCCTGCTGGACCATTTGCTGTCAAAACAGCGCGCCGTGTACCTGCCTGTCACCGATGCCGAAGAGATTCGATTCTATCGGTACACCGGCAAGGAGGATCTGCAGACCGGAGCCCTGCATATTTTGGAACCCCGGCAGGAGGAATCCGCTGCCTTTACAGGGGAGGAAGGACTGGTGCTGGTTCCCGGTGTGGCCTTTGACAAACAGGGCAACCGTATGGGCTACGGCCGAGGATATTACGACCGTTTTCTGGAGGCCCATCCTACGCTGATAACTATTGGGGTTGCGTTCCCGGAACAGATGGTGTCTTTGGTACCCCACGACGATCACGACGTGCCCATGCAATCCGTGATCACCGGTGAGTAAGGACGGACGAATTGTCCCGGAAAACAAATCCCTTTAGGGGAGAGGAACGGATATTGAATAAGGATTTATTTTTACAGCCCCATGCGGCGGATCTGTCTCTGCCCGCTCCCGCGGAAGAGCCTGCGCGGCAATATTATTTCATGGAGAAGGCCCGGGTGCTGGTGGGCGAGCTGTCCGGCAAAGCCGGCCGCCGTCTGCTGGCGAATGTGCGCACCTTCGGCTGCCAGATGAACGAAAAGGATTCGGAAAAGCTGCGGGGCATTCTGGAATATGCCGGCTACACCCTTTCCGATTCCGAGGAAGCCGATCTGGTGATCTACAACACCTGCACCGTGCGAGAAAACGCCAACAACAAGGTGTATGGCCGTCTGGGCGTCTTAAACGGCTACAAAAAGAAGAATCCCTTCATGAAAATCGGCCTGTGCGGCTGCATGACCCAGGAGCCTTCCGCGGCGGAGCGCATCCGCACCGGATACCGGTTCGTGGATCTGGTTTTCGGAACTCACAATCTGTATCGCTTTGCGGAACTGCTTTGCCGGATGCTGGAATCCGATGCTCCTGTGACTGAGATCTGGGACAAGCCGGATCAGATCGTGGAGGATCTGCCCGCAGACCGCACCTATCCCTTTAAAAGCGGCGTAAACATCATGTTCGGCTGCAATAATTTCTGTACCTACTGCATCGTTCCCTATGTGCGCGGCCGTGAGCGCAGCCGTTCGCCCCAGAGCATCTTAAAAGAGGTGCAGGCCTTAGCGGAAGACGGCGTTACTGAGATTATGCTGCTGGGTCAGAATGTGAATTCCTACGATGGAGATCACACCTTTGGCGTGTCCTTCCCCCAGCTTCTGGAGATGTGTGCCCAGGTGCCGGGCATCCGCCGCATCCGCTTTATGACGTCCCATCCCAAGGATCTGTCGGATGAGCTGATTGAGGTGATGGCCAGAAACGACGTCATCTGCAAGCATCTGCATCTGCCGCTGCAGTCGGGCAGTTCCCGGCTGCTTGCGCTGATGAACCGGCACTATACCAAGGAAGATTATCTGGCGCTGGTGGACCGGCTGAAGGCCGCCATGCCGGATCTGACCCTGTCCACGGATCTGATTGTCGGCTTCCCGGGGGAGACGGAAGAGGATCTTTTAGAGACCTTAGACGTGGTGGAAAAGGCCGCTTTCGACAGCGCCTTTACCTTCCAGTATTCTCCCCGCAGCGGAACCCCTGCGGCGTCCTGGCAGGACGATACGCCCCAGGAGGTGGTGCAGGAACGGTTTGACCGGCTGCTGGCCCTGGTGCAGAAGACCGGCGCCATGCGGGCGGAACGCTTTACGGGATCCGTTCAGGAAGTGCTGGTGGAGAGCGTCAATCGTCAGGATCCCCATCTGGTGACCGGACGCATGGACAACAATTCCGTGGTGCATCTGCCGGGGTCGGCGGATCTGATCGGCACCTATGTACGGGTGCGGCTGGCGGAATGTCACGGCTTTTACTATATCGGTGAGCGGATGGAATGAAGACCAGGCGTATTGTAATCTTGGTGATCCTTGTTGCCGCGGCCCTGGGCCTGCTTTGCATCGGCGCCTTTCTGCTTCGCCGCAGCGGCGGAACAGTATCTGTGGAAAAGGATCGGCAGGTACTGGCGGTGATTCCCTTTTCCCAGGAACGCTGGTTCGGGCTGGATGAACAGGGACAGCTGGTGGAACTTCCGGTGAGCATCGGTGAAACGGGGGCGGATCAGACGGCATCTGAAAGCGAACCTTCTGATCAGGGGACTTCGGATGCGGATGCAAAACCAAATCCGGAATTGGTTTTGAAAGCCCTGGCAGAAGAGCAGGGGCTGACCCATGTGTTTACGGTGTCCTCCCAGGGCGTTCAGATGCGCTACGCCGCCTGTCCGGATCAGATCTGCATCCATCAGGGGCTGCAGAACCGCAGCGGATCCTCCGTGGTGTGCCTTCCCTACCGGCTGGTGCTGCAGGTAAACGGGGCGGATGATGCAGATCCGACAGATGCTGTAACAAATTAATCTATAAACAACCGCAGGATGCTGCTTTGATTTGTTCGAATGACGGATGAAGGTCCTGCAGACGATGGATCGGAATCGTTAACGACCAGCAGCTTTTTTACCTGCTTTATTATTAACAGGAGGCACAGAATTTGAATGCTGCCCGCCGTGTCGCCTTTGGCGGCCTGTTTACCGCCGCAGCATTGCTGTGCGGATATATCGAAATGCTGATACCCCTGCAGTTCGGCGTCCCAGGGGTGAAACTGGGGCTCTCGAATCTGGTCACGGTGCTGCTTCTTTACACGGTAGGAGCGCCCATGGCCTTTGCGGTGCTTTTGTGCCGCATCCTGCTGTCCGCCCTGCTGTTTTCCAACGGCATGGCCCTCATGTACAGCATCGCCGGGGGTGTGCTTAGCTTTCTTGTCATGGTCTTTCTGAAACAGAAATGCCGCCTGCCGCTGTTTGCAGTCAGTGCCTGCGGCGGACTGTTTCACAACGCGGGCCAGCTGGCCGTGGCGGCTTTGGTGCTGCAAAGCGGAGCCATTGCCTTTTACATTCCGGTGCTTTGCGCCGCCGGTATCCTGACCGGTCTTCTGATCGGCCTTCTGGTATCCATCCTGCTTCCCCGGTTTCGGAAGCTGCTGGAAAAGGAGAATTCATGATTTCATTTATCAAAGGGGTCGTCTGCGAGATCAACGAAGATTCCGTGGTTATCGAACAGGGCGGCATCGGTTTTCTGGTATATGTACCGGCATCGGAATTAAACGCCATGTCCGCCAACACGGAAGTGCGTCTGTTTACCTATCTGCGGGTGGCAGAGGACGATCTTTCCCTGTACGGCTTTTTAAGCCGGGATACCCTGTCTTTGTTTCGCATGCTGATTTCGGTCAACGGGATCGGACCCAAGGGCGCCATGGCCATTCTGTCCGTGCTTTCCGCGGATGACCTGCGTTTTGCCATCGCCTCGGAAGACGCCAAGGCCATCAGCCGTGCGCCGGGCATCGGAAACAAGACGGCTCAGCGGGTGATCTTGGATCTGCGGGATAAAATCGACTACGCCGGGGCTATGGAAACGCGTCTGGATCAGGGCGCGGCTGTGGTGGCCGCGGCCGGAACGCCTCAGCAGGAAGCCATTCAGGCTCTGGTGGCCTTGGGATACGGATCGGCGGAATCCATGCGGGCTATCCGGGATCTGGATACCCAGGACATGGATGTGGAAGACATCCTGAAAGCCGCCCTGCGGAATCTGACTTTCCTTTAATATCGAATTGCCGCATTAGCATAGAAACAACCACAAGACTGGAGCAGTATGGAACGCAGAGTCATACAGACGGAAATCCGTACCGAAGATAAAAAAATTGAATCCACCCTTCGCCCTCAGCGCCTGGCGGAATACATCGGTCAGAGCCGGGCGAAGGAGAGTCTGGCCATCTATATCGAAGCGGCCAAAAACCGGGGAGAATCCTTGGATCACGTGCTTTTATACGGCCCTCCGGGTCTGGGCAAAACCACCCTGGCCGGCATTCTGGCCAACGAGATGGACGTGCACGTGAAAATCACCTCGGGTCCGGCCATCGCAAAGCCGGGTGAGATGGCGGCCATCCTTAGCGGCCTTTCGGAAGGAGACATCCTTTTCGTGGATGAAATCCACCGCTTAAACCGTCAGGTGGAAGAAGTGCTGTACCCGGCCATGGAAGACTTTGCCATCGACATCATGATCGGCAAAGGACAGACAGCCCGGTCCATCCGACTGGATCTGCCCAAGTTTACACTGGTGGGCGCCACCACCCGCGCCGGCCTGTTAACCGCCCCCCTGCGGGATCGTTTCGGCGTGATTTTCCACATGGATTTTTACACCCCGGAGGAACTGACGGAAATTGTGGTGCGATCCGCCGCAAAGCTTTCTGTGACCTTAGAGCCGGAAGGCGCCTTTGAACTGGCCCGGCGTTCCCGGGGCACGCCCCGTCTGGCCAACCGGCTGTTAAAGCGGGTGCGGGATTACGCCGAGGTGCGCTACGACGGTGTGATTACTAAGGAAGTGGCCCAGGAGGCCCTGGATCTGCTGGAAGTGGATCCCATGGGTCTTGATCAGAACGACCGCCGGCTGCTTCTTACCATGATCGAACGGTTTGGCGGCGGGCCGGTGGGTTTGGAGACCCTGTCGGCGGCCATCGGCGAGGATGCCGGCACCATCGAGGACGTGTACGAGCCCTATCTGGTGAAAAACGGGCTGATTCTTCGCACCCCCAAGGGGCGCGTGGCATCGGAACTGGCGTATGCCCATTTCGGGATGACTGCCCCGAAGGCGGATGGAGAGTAAAGGAGAAGAAAGATGGCTTCAAAACACAGTGTAGAATTTTTAATCGACGGGAAGATCTACCGGATGAGCGGCTTTGAAGAGCAGGAGTACATCTCCCGGCTGGCTTCCTACATCAACACCCGGCTGGAGGAGTTTTCCAAATCTGAGAACTGGCGCCGTCTTCCGGCGGATCAGCGGGCCGTGATGGTGGAAATGAACCTGGCAGACGACCTGTTTAAGGCCAAAGCGGTGCTGGAGCGTCGCGAGGAGGAACTGGCCCGGGTGGAGAAGGATCTCTATGAGACCAAGGCCCGCCTGGCTGAGTTCCTGGCCAAGGAAGAGGAAGAAGAGCCGGCCCAGCCCCCCAAGGCTGCCGGAGAACAGCTGAGCTTTTTTGAGGACGAGAAAAAGGCATGAGTATGGAACTTCTGGCGCCCGCAGCGGATCCGGAGGTTTTTCGTGCTGTTGTTGATGCCGGTGCGGATGCGGTTTATTTTGGCGGAACCTCCTTTGGGGCCCGGGCCGGTGCGGCTTCCTTTGATCCGGCGGATACCTTCCGTGCTGTAACCTATGCCCATCTGCGGGGTCGGAAAGCCTATCTGACGGTCAATACGCTGCTGAAGAATCCGGAGATGGAAGAGCAGCTGTACCTGTTTCTGAAAGATTATTATGAAGCGGGTGTGGATGGCGTCATCGTGCAGGATTTGGGCATCGTTTCCATGATTCGCAGGTGCTTTCCCGACTGGCGCATCTCCGCCAGCACTCAGATGACGGCGGCTTCGGTGGAAGGAGCCCGTTTTCTGGAATCCTTAGGCGTGCGCCGGATGGTGGCGCCCCGGGAATTGTCTGTTTCCGAAATGAAAGAGATTACCTCCCACACCGGCATCGAACTGGAAGTGTTCGTGCACGGTGCCCTTTGTGTGTGCTATTCGGGACAGTGCCTGATGAGCAGCATGATCGGCGGACGCAGCGGCAATCGGGGCCGGTGTGCCCAGACCTGCCGGCTGCCCTTTGCAGTGGAAGAAGATCATCGGCCGGTTTCGGCGAAAGGGCCGTACATTTTAAGCCTGAAGGATCTGTGCGGACTTCGGGATCTCCCCGAACTGGATGCGGCGGGCGTAAAGTCCTTAAAAATCGAAGGCCGCTTAAAAGGCGTGTCCTACGCAGCCGGGGTAACGGCGTCCTACCGGCGGATCTTAGATCTGATGGCGGAGGGCAGGCCTCTGGAAAAAGCCCTGCAGAAGGAGGAGAAGATCCTCCTGTCCTTAGGCAACCGCAATGGCTTTACGGACCGGTATTTTCATGCGCAGAACGGGGTGGACATGGTTTCCTTTGCGGATTCCTCCCACCATCATGAACAGGCCGTTGACCGCACACACGAAACAGAAAAGATCCCGGTGCAGGGACGGTTTACGGCTGTCTGCGGCCAGCCGGTTTCCCTGGAGGTTTCCGCTCTCGATCATCCGGCCATTACGGTTTTCGGTCCCGTGGCACAGGCGGCGGACAAACGACCTCTGACGGAAGAGGATATCCGAAAGCAGCTGAACAAAACCAAGGATACCCCCTTTGAATTTGAAAACCTTTCCCTGGACTGCCGGGGCGATCTGTTCCTTCCCGTGTCGGCCCTAAATGCCCTTCGAAGGGACGCCCTGTCGAAACTGCTGGAGGAACTGGTGCTTCCAAAACGGGCCGAGGCGAAGCCTTTTGAACCGCTTGAGGAGATGGAGCACAAAGATCATCTTGGGAATACGGATGCGTCAGATCCGGATGATGAATCTGCTTTACCGCCTGGGAAAACGCAATCCCCTGCAAAAACAGCGGAAGAAATGGACGCCGGTGCATATCGTGAACTTATCACCGTCTGCACCGAAGAACAGCTTCGTGCGGCCGTGCCCATGCTTTCCGGCCGCCCGTTCTGCGGGGTGGTCATTCCGGCGTCCTATATTGACGGCCTGTCGGATGAAGCCTGGGAACAGGTAAAAGAAGACCTTCAGAGGGCCGGAATCGTGCTGCTTATGGCATTTCCCCGGGTGATCCGGGAACGGGCCCGCAGGATGCTTGTAAAGCTTCAAAACCGCATGGCAGACTGTGACGGCGTGCTGTGCGGATCCATCGACGGCGTCGGCTTCCTGGAATCCCTGGGCGTCGATCCGGCAAAGATCGTCGCCGACACCAACCTGTACACCTGGTCAGACCGGACCCTGGCTTTCTGGCGCAGCCGTGGCATTGGCAGCTTTTGCGCTCCGCTGGAGCTGAATGCTGCGGAACTTTCCCACCGCAGCCGCGAAGGGGCCATTTACACGGTGTACGGCCGCCCGGCGCTGATGCACATGGCCAACTGTATCCGGGAAGATACGGCGGGCTGCGATCACAGCGCCCATGTCTATGAACTGGTGGACCGCAAAAAAGCCCGTTTCCCTGTGAGAAACGACTGCCGGCTGTGTATGAACACCATCTACAACAGCCTGCCGGTTTCTGTGCTTGGAGAACTTCAGAAAAACGATCTGTTTGCATTGGGCGGAAGACGCCTTGATTTTACGGTGGAAACCGCCGCGCAGACGAAGGAAGTGCTGGCGTGTTACCTGGCCGACCGTCCCCTTGCAAAGGTGCCTGTCACCCGGGGACATTACCGCCGGGGCGTGGAATAAAATGGATGTTTTTCTTTTGGGGTTTATGCTATATTTAAAGGTGTGGTGATTTAAAACGCCAGAGATTCAAACGCCAAACGGCTGATTCCAGGGAATCCGTGCGCCTGGCGACATGATGTTATGTGGTGATTCCAATGTAAATGCCCGCGCAGCATAATGAGCAGCGCGGACAATGAAAGGATGCCTCCATGGTGATTGCGGACGAACTTTATACTTCGGGTCCGGTCCGCCCCGGGGAACTGCGGACGGTGCGACGCATGCTTCTGGCTGGAAAAATCCGTGCGCCCTGGTTTGTCATTGCCTTAAGTCCCACCTCGGATAACGAACTGGTGATTTATCCGGCTTACGAGGTGCGCTCGGACCGGGTGGACAAAGACAGCCTGGTGGTGGTAGGCCTGGGAAAAGGATACTTCCATTCCCTGGGACTGATATCCGATATTGTAAAAGACGTTTACCGGCAGACACACGACGCAAAGCTTCGTGACTGGTTTATGCAAAGGCAGGGTGGATTGTGAGCGTAGTGCTTCTCATTTTAAAAATCCTGGGCATTCTTCTGCTGGTCCTGCTGGGAATACTGCTGTATCTGTTTTTTTTTCCGGTGTGGCTTCGCGCAAGAGGCGGATACACCGGTGAGCCTTTCCTTCATGCGAAGGTGCTGGGGTTCCTTTCCTTCTGGCAGGTGGATGTGGATATCCGGGGAAAAGCCCGGGACATCTCCGTGACGGCCTTCTGGGGAAAACTGAAACTGTATCCCCGGCCGGCAAAGAAAGCGGAAGGCAAGGATCAGCCGGCAGCAGAAACGGCTGGCACAAAACCAACGGCTTCGGCGAAGACGGATACAGCGGCTGCAGTGGCGGCAAAGCCTGAAGCAACTGCAAAGCCTGCTTCAACCGGGACTTCCCCTGATACGGCAAATTCCAACGCCGCTGACATGACCGCAGATGCAGGGAAAACCGAGCCCCAGGCAGCGGAGGGAGCAGCAGAGAACGGCTCTTCCGGCGGTCCGGATCTTTCCAAGGTGATGGATCTGGTGAAGGATCCCGCCACGTACCGTGCCATCGGTACTGTGCTGAAATGGATCTTCTACATTCCGAAGAAGATGCGTTTCCATCTGGGCGGCACCAACATGCGCTTTGCATTAAGCGATCCCAATGTGACGGGCATGCTTTCCGCTGTGCTTTTACAGATGCCGGCCTACTACGAGCCGGATGTGATTTTAGAACCTGATTTCACCTCAGAAGATCCCTACATGGATGGCGTGGTCTGCTTAAACGCCCACCTGTCCATCGCCATGATCCTGTACGCGGTGATCCGCATTCTGCTGGATCGCGACTGCCGTGGACTGATCAAGGCGGGGCTGGCCCTGGTGAAGAACTGATACAGAACGGATATAGAATCATTAACCACTGGACATAGAACAGTCAACCACAGCAAAAGAAGGAGTTTACCATGGAAAGATCACAGGATACGGTCACAGCCACAGTTAACACCCTGCTGCAGGGAATGGAAAAATTTGTATCGGCCAAGACGGTGGTCTGCAATCCGATTCACATCGACGATACCATCATCATCCCGCTGGTGGCCCTTTCCTTTGGCGTCGGCGCCGGAGCGATGGGTGCAGATGAAGACCGTTCCGCGGCGGCCATGGGCGGCAAGGTATCGCCGAATTCCGTGATTGTCATTCACAACGGCATTACCCGCCTGATCAACATTTCCACCCATTCCGGTCTGGATCGCATTCTGGATATGGTTCCGGATTTCGTGGATCGTTTCCAGACCCGCAAGGCGGAGAAGGCAGAAGTGAAGAGCCGCGAGGCTGCCCGTGCCCAGGCCGGCGCTGAAATCCGCGCCATGGTGGAGGATGCGGCATCCGAGCAGTAAACTTCTAAGGTGTTTTTTCAAATAAAGGCTTGCAATTTCGGCACGCTTTGGTATAATACTTCCGTTGCGGTCTTTGCAGACCGTATTTAAGCGTGTAAATTAAAGGCAATATAGCCGTTTGACAAAGGAGGTCTTATTATGGCAAAGTGTTCCGTATGCGGCAAAGGCGCACATTTCGGCATCAAGGTGAGCCATTCTCATCGCAGAGCCAACCGGATGTGGAAGTCCAACATCAAGTCGGTCAAGGTGGTAGAAAACGGTACGCCGAAGCGTAAGTATGTCTGCGCTTCCTGCCTGCGTTCCGGTGCCGTTGAACGCGCATAAGCCGTATGAATTCATTCTGACTTCTCACAAGCCGCCGCGTATCCTGCGTGGTGGCTTGTGTCGCATAATTAAACCTTTTGACGCGATTTGACCATAAAAACGAAAGGGAGGTTCGCATGCAGGGTGAAATGACCACGAATCTTGGAAAGATCGAGATTGATTCCGAGGTGATTGCCACTTATGCCGGTTCCGTCGCTGTCGAGTGCTTCGGCATCGTCGGCATGGCTGCCGTTAACATGATGGACGGCCTGACCCGTATCCTGAAGAAGGATTATTTAAACCGCGGCATTAATGTCACGATCGATGAAGAAAACGGCGTCTCGCTGGATTTCCATGTCATCGTTGCCTATGGCGTCAGCATTGCTGCCGTCTGCGATAATCTCCGTGACACCGTGAAATATCGCATGGAAGCTTTCACCGGTATGCCCGTGAAGGAAATCCGTATTTTTATTGAAGGTGTCCGTGTGATCGATTAAGGAGGCACAGATTGGAAATTACGGCAATCAACGCCTCTTCTCTGGCCGCCATGTTTTTGGGCGGCGCAAAAAAACTTGAGGCGAACAAAGACCATATTAACGAACTGAACGTGTTTCCGGTTCCCGACGGCGATACCGGTACCAACATGACCATGACCATCCAGTCGGCGGCGAATGCCGTTTCCGCGCTGGGTGAAAATCCGGAAATGAAGGCGGTTTGCAAGGCCATTTCCTCCGGTTCCCTGCGAGGTGCCAGGGGAAACTCCGGCGTTATCCTGTCCCAGATTTTCCGCGGCTTTACCAAGGCCATTCAGGACTATGACACCCTGACGGTGGACATCTTAAGCGATGCCACCCAGCGTGCCGTGGAAACCGCTTATAAGGCGGTTATCAAGCCCAAGGAAGGCACCATTCTGACGGTTGCCCGGGGCGCAGCTGATCGGGCACTGGAACTGGCGGACGAAACCGACGATCTGGTCTGGTTTGTATCCGAAGTGGTGCGCGCGGCAGACGAAGTGCTTTCCCATACGCCGGAGATGCTTCCGGTGCTTGCCCAGGCCGGCGTGGTGGATTCCGGCGGACAGGGTCTGGTGGAAGTGTTAAAGGGCGCCTACAACATCCTCATCGGTGAGGATGCCTGCGCCGAAGTGGAGTACATCACCCACGATGAAGGCGAAGAGGAACAGCCCGCAGCGCCCTGCGTGGATGCCACCTATTCTGTGGCCTACGCTCTGCATGCGGTGTCCGGCACCTTTACCCACGAGCAGCTCGCCGAGATTCACGGCCTGCTGGAAAAGGTGGGTTCCATTGAGTCTTTCGATGCCGCCAGAAACGGCAAGAAGATCGTCGTTCTCATGACCGCTCAGGATCCCGGTCAGGCCCTTTCCGCTGTGGTGACCTATGGTGTCATCAGCCAGGTGGAAGTGTCCCGTGTCGAAGAACTGGCGCCGATTCAGATCGAAAAGCCGGCAGAACCGGGCCCGGCTGAACCGGAAAAGGCAGAAACCACGGAAGAGACGGCGGATCAGCCGGCGGAAGCGGAAGCGAAGGAAGAGAATGCTTCCGACGCGAAAAAGAGCATGGGCTTCGTGGCAGTTTCCATCGGCGAAGGCTTAAATCAGCTGTTCCGTGATCTGGGCTGCGACGCCATCATCGAAGGCGGACAGACCATGAACCCCAGCACGGAAGATCTGCTGGTGGCCATCGAGTCTGTGGATGCCAAGAGCATCTTTGTTCTGCCCAACAACAAGAACATCATTATGGCTGCGAACCAGGCCAGCGAACTCTGCGAGGACAAGAATGTCATTGTCATTCCCACCAAGTCCATTCCCCAGGGTATCACGGCGCTGATCAACTTCATTCCCGAGCAGTCCCCCTTCGACAATGAAGGCCGCATGCTGGAAGAAATCAAGATGGTTCGCACCGGACAGGTGACCTATGCGGTTCGCGACACGGTGATTGACGACAAGGAAATCCATTCCGGTGACTTCATGGGCATCGGCGACAGCGGCATTCTTTCCGTAGGTCCCGATCTGACCCAGACCTTCCTGTCCATGATCGACGAGATGGCAGATGAAAACAGTGCCATCCTTACGATCTACTATGGCGCGGATGTGACCTCCGAAGACGCCGAGGCCCTTTCCGCCAAGGTGGGCGAGCTGTATCCGGATCTGGAAATCGAAACCGTTTACGGCGGCCAGCCGGTGTATTACTACACGGTTTCCATGGAATAAAATTTTCATGTGCGATGTCTCGCGGGATAGGGAAGAAAGCCTTCTCTATCCCGTTTGTGTTTTTGCACGATATGGCCGGAGAATGCGTGCATGCAGGCATGCGAAGCATTCGAAGGTCATCGTATATCCAGTGCCTCGGGGCACGAGATATGCGCATCGGATGGATGGCAGAGACTCCCATCCGATGGCAGCTTTCAAATGATCGTTAAAGGAAGAGTGATATGTCCGAAGGCGTTTCCATTTTAGAATTAAAGGGAATCGGCCCGAAACGGGCGGAACTGTTTGAAAAACTGGGTGTTTCGACGATTTATGATCTGCTTCACCTGTATCCTCGCACCTACCGTCAGTATCCCAAGCCGGCGCCCCTTTCCTCCTTCACTTCGGAGGGCAAATATCCCCAGACCGCTGTGTGCGTGCGCCTGCAGCGTTCCCCTGTGGTGCGCAAAATCCGGCGGATGGATCTGGTGATTGCCCGGGGGTTTGAGGAAGACCGGAATATCGAACTGTTCTGGTTCCGCACGCCCTATGTGGTGACCCAGCTGCCCACGGGCACACCCATTGTGTTTTACGGTACGCTGCAGCGGGAAAAGGGGCATCTGCGCATGGATCAGCCCGAAATCTATCTGCCTGCCGCCTACGAACGTCTGGTGTCCCGGCCTCAGCCGGTATATCCGCTGACCGCCGGCCTTTCCAACACCACGGTGAAGAGTGCGGTGGGCCTGGCTATGGAGGACACGAAGGATCTTTCGGATCCCTTGCCCCAGGATCTGCGGACTTTTCGAAACCTTCTGCCAAAGCGGGATGCGGTATTTACCATGCATCGGCCCGGCTCCATGGAAGAACTTGCCGATGCCCGCCGCCGGCTGGTATATGACGAATTTCTCATGTTTCTGCTGTATGTGCGTCGGTTTGCCAGCGCCCAGCAGCTGGCGGAAAATGTCTGGAAGATCCGGGACGACAGCGTCGTTTCCCGGATTATGGAGGCTCTGCCCTTTACCCTGACCGGAGGACAGCAGGAAGCCCTTTCCGGGGTGCTTTCCGATCTGCATGCGGACACGGTGCACCAGCGTCTGATTCAGGGTGACGTGGGCAGTGGTAAAACCGTGGTGGCCTTTATCGCCATGGCTCTGATGGCCCAGAACGGCTATCAGACAGCGCTGATGGTTCCCACCCAGGTGCTGGCTCGTCAGCATGAGCAGACATTCCTGGATTTCTGCCGCATGTGCGGCATCGATCTGCCTGTGTTCTGCTTAACCGGAGCCATGACCAAGACGGAAAAGCGGAAGATGAAAGAGCAGATTCAGGCCGCCGGCGGAGCCCTGGTCATCGGTACCCAGGCACTGCTGGAAGAGACGGTGAGCCTGGATCATCTGGCGCTGGTGGTGGCTGACGAGCAGCATCGTTTCGGCGTCCGGCAGCGCAGTCTGATGACGGAAAAAGGATCCCGTCCCCACCTGCTGGTGATGAGCGCCACCCCCATTCCGCGGACCTTAGCCATGATTCTGTACGGTCAGATGCAGCTGTCCGTCATTTCGGAAATGCCCAAAGACCGCCTGAAAATCAAAACCGCCGTCATACGGGAAAACGACCGGCCCAAGGCCGACCGCTTCCTGTTAAAGGAAATCGCGGCCGGACACCAGTGCTATTGTATCTGTCCGCTGGTGGAAGCGTCGGAAGAACTGACGGAAGCCCAGAACGTAAAGGATTACGCCAAGGGGCTTTCGGAACGGCTGGGATCTTCGGTGCGCATTGATATCCTCCACGGCCGCATGAAGCCCAAGGAAAAAGACGCGGTGATGGAGCGCTTTGCGCAAGGGGAAACGGATATTTTGGTATCCACCACTGTGGTAGAAGTGGGCATCAACGTGCCCAACGCCACAGTGATGCTGGTGGAAAATGCAGACCGTTTCGGACTGGCTCAGCTGCATCAGCTGAGAGGCCGCGTGGGCCGCTCCAGCATGCAGTCCTACTGTATACTTATGGATACGTCGGACTCCGGACCGGAAGGCAACGAGCGCCTGAAAGTGCTGTCAGAATCGGCAGATGGATTTGAAATAGCCCAGAAGGATCTGAAACTCCGGGGCCCCGGAGACTTCCTGGGAGTACGTCAAAGCGGAGAGATGAGCTTTGCTTTAGCCGACGTGTTCTTGGACGCAGATGTGCTGTCCCAGGCGTCAGAAGACGCGGATCGGCTACTGGAGCAGGATGAGAACCTTTCACAGCCGCAGCACGCTGCGCTGCATGCGGCGGTGAGAGAACTGGAAGAACGCAGCTATTCCGTGCTGTAAGCGGTCCAACTTCCGGCCGGGTGTAGACAGCCGCCGGCGTATTCATCTGAATAAGTTATATTTTTTGGTATGAGAAGCGGTGATTCGAAACTTACCGGATCAGAGTAACGCCCTTCAGCGACGGCTCGGCCACCAGCGAGTAGTTGGTGTGGTAGATCACGAATCCCGCCGCAGCCTTATTAGGCTTTTTGATGAACCTGCGCTGGATGTAATCGATTTCCACCCGGCTGCTGTCGCGGCCCTGGGAATAGTAGGCGGCCAGGGATGCGGCGGTCTTGAAGACAGCATCGGGCAGTTCTTTTCCGCCGGCTTTCACCACCACGTGGGAGCCATGGATTTTCTTGGCGTGAAACCACCAGTCATCGCCATCCGCCAGCTTAAAGGTGACCTGGTCGTTCTGTTCGTTGTTTTTGCCCACATAGATATCAAAGCCTTCCTCCGTGCGGTAGTGCAGGGGCTGGCTTTTCTGATTGTGTTTTTCTTTGGCGCTGTGTTTCTTTAAGAAGCCCAGGTTTGCCAGTTCCCGGGTGACGGCGTCCAGATCGCCGATGTTTTCCGCCAGATCCAAGGCCAGGGTGACAGACTGCAGCTGGCTGATCTGTTCTTCGGTTTCTTCGATCTGGGGGGCTAAGGCGGCGGCGCGGCGCTTGAACTTGCCGAAGCGGTCGTAATAGGCCTTGGCATTTTCCATGACGCTCTTTTCCGGATCCAGGGGAATGGTTACTTCCTCACCGGTGTTGTAATCGGTGCAGACCAGCTCTGTGGCTTTGGGTTCCGCGGAGTATCCGTATATATGAAGCAGTTCGCCCCAGGTCCGGTACTGATCCTTTTTATCCGTGTCCGCCATCTGCTTTTTCAGCAGGGCCAGTTTTTTCACGTTTCGATCCAGCAGGGTGTGCACATGTTTTCGCAGATCCGAGGAGCGCTGCTGCATGGCGTTATGGGCTTCCCGGGAGGCGTAATATTCCTCCAGCACCGCGGACATGGAATCCGAAGGCTGATCGGTGAGACCGGCACAGGAAGACAGGGGAAGCGGAGCAAATTCCATGGGCAGATGGCGCGCTTCGTCCAGATACAGACGGGGAGACCAGTCCCTGTTTAAAATGTGGTTCCGAAGGCTGCACAGTTCCTTCCACAGGGCTTTGGCGTCATCCTCTGTCAGGGCCGCGGCAGGGCGGTTGGCGTCCAGTCCGGCGGCAAAGCACAGTTCGTTGGCAAACACGGGGCTGATGCCCGTAAAGGTGGTGTAGACGGCCTTGGCCAGATCCGTTGGCTTATTTAAAATGCAGCTTACAGTATCCTCTTCAGAGGTTTTCAGCAGATCCAGACGGTTTTCCTGCTGGGGGATGAAATAATCCCGCTGGGGAAGCACTTCCCGCACGGAACTCACCGTAAAGGGCACCCGTTTGATGGCGTCTAAAATCACGTCATTTTCATCGCACAGAATCAGGTTGCTGTGCTTGCCCATAAGTTCCAGATACAGGGTGCGGCGGGTCAGATCGCCCAGCTCGTTGGCGTGCTCCACGGTGATCACCAGCACACGCTCCATACCGGGGGTGGCCACAGACAGAATCCGGCCGTTGGTCAGGTTCTTTCGCAGCAGCATGCAGAAGGCCGGCGCCGTCTGGGGAGCGGCCAGCGACGTGCCGGAAAGATAGGCTAAGGGAAGAGACGCATCCGCGGAAAGCAGAAGACGGTACTGGCCGTCCCTGGCCTTGCAGGTCAGCTGAATTGCTGCCGGCCGGGGCTGTGCCACTTTGGTGATGCGGCTGTCCTTTAATTTGTCGTTTAATTCGTCCGCCAGACAGCGGACGGTAATGCCGTCAAAGGCCATAACAGAATCTCCCTTCACAGATGGAAATCCTTGCGGGTTTTAGGGTTCTGGAGTATAATAACATGATTGCAGAGGAATTGCCATGAAGGAATCAATAATTATGATACAGAGTATGACCGGTTTTGGCCGCGGCAGTTTTGAAACCACCGACGGCAAAGTGACCATTGAAATCCGTGCGGTGAACCATCGCTACCTGGATGTGAACATTAAACTTCCCCGGGTGATGCTGGCCTTTGAAAGCGAGGTCAAATCCCGGGTTTCCGAAGTGGCCCAGCGGGGTAAGATCGACGTCTTTATCAATTACGAAGCGGCGAAGGATAAGGCCTACAGCGTGCAGTGCAACGAAGAACTGGCGGCCTCTTATCTGGCCAGCCTGCGCAGCCTTTCCGAAAAACTGGAACTGGCCAACGACGTGACGGCTCTTTCCCTGTCCCGGTTCCCGGACGTTCTGGAAATCGTGGAAAAGGATACGGAGGAAAGCGTTCTGCGCGTCCTTCTGTTCGGGGCTTTAGATGAAGCCCTGGCGTCCTTTAGGGATCAGCGCATGCAGGAAGGCCGTCGCCTCTACGACGATCTTACCGGCAAGCTGAAAACCCTGTCCGGTTATGTGGGCGAGATTGAGCGCCGTTCACCCCAGCTGATCCGGGAATACCGGGAACGCATCTTAACCCGTGTTCGGGAGCTGGTGGAGGAATTCGCCTTAGACGAAAACCGCATCGCCGCCGAGGTGACGTTGTATGCTGACAAGGTGGCGGTGGATGAAGAAATCGTCCGTCTGCGCAGCCATGTGAAAGAAGCGGAAGAGACGCTGGCCTCCGGGATCAACGTGGGCCGCAAACTGGATTTCCTGGCCCAGGAGATGAACCGGGAAGCCAACACCATTCTTTCCAAGAGCACAGACGCTTCCATTGCCTCCATGGGCATTGAAATGAAAACGCTTATCGAGAAGATTCGCGAGCAGGTGCAGAACATCGAATAAAGGAGCACGAATTTGACAGACACAATGGAAACCAATAAGCCCCAGGGCCTTGTGATCGTTCTTTCCGGCTTCTCCGGCGCGGGCAAGGGCACCATCATGAAACACCTGCTGGCCACCTATCCGGATCAGTACTGCCTGTCCGTTTCAGCCACCACCCGAGGCCGCCGGCCCGGGGAGGAAGACGGTCGGGAATACTTCTTTATAACCCGGAAGGAATTCGAGGCCATGATTGCCGCCGGCGAACTGCTGGAATATGCTCAGTTCAACGGCAACTATTACGGAACGCCCAAAGCGGCGGTTTTAGACCGCATCCGCCAGGGGAAAGACGTGATCTTAGAGATCGAAGTGCAGGGTGCGCTGCAGATCCGCGATCACTTCCCGGATGCCCTTCTTTTGTTTGTGACGCCGCCCTCCGCCGACGTGTTGAAAGAACGTCTGGTGGGACGGGGAACGGAAACCATGGAGGTGGTTTCCCAGCGGCTTGCCATTTCCATCCGCGAATCGGCGCAGATGGAGCAGTATGATTACCTGGTGGTAAACGACGTGTTGGAAGACGCGGTCCGTTCCGTGCACCAGATGATTCAAAGCGAACACATGCGGATGTCCCGCAATCAGGAAACCATTGACCGGATGCGGCAGCAGCTGCAGGTATTTTCGAAAGGAAGCGAATCATGATCCATCCCTCTTACGTTGAACTGATGAACATTGTAAACGAAGGCAGTGCCATCGGCGAAGAGCCCGTTGTCAACAGCCGTTACAGCATTGTCTGCGCCACGGCCAAGCGTGCCCGTCAGCTGACCGACGGCGCCGAGCCCCTGATTGAAGTTTCCGAGAAGGACCGCGCCAAGTCCCTTCTGATCGCCGTGGAAGAACTGTGGCAGGGCAAACTGAAGATCTTAACCCCGGAAGAAGCCGCCCGTGAGCAGGAGCGCATGGAGGCCGAGGCCGAGGAGCGCCGCCGCGAGACCATGGAGCTGCGCCGGGAAGCGGAAGCAGCCTGGGATGACGCCCAGGAAGCTGATGAAGCAGACGCGGAAGAAACCTATGACGAAGCAGATGAGGATGCGGCGGAAGCTGATCCGGATGAAGAAGCGTAAATGAAACTGGGATTTCTTTCACTGGGCTGTGATAAAAACTTTGTGGATGCTGAGCATATGTTATCCCGCCTTTCACAGGGCGGGTTTTCTCTGACCGACGATTACGCCGAAGCCGACGTACTGGTGGTCAACACCTGTGCCTTCATCGATTCTGCAAAGGAAGAAAGCATCGACGCCATTCTGTCTTTGGCGGATTACAAAAAGAACGGCAGCGCCAAGGCGCTGATCGTCACCGGCTGCATGGCCCAGCGGTATGCCAACGAGATTCAAAAAGAGATTCCGGAAGTGGACGGCATTGTGGGCACTTCATCCTACGACGCCATTCTTCCTGTGGTACAGGCGGCTCTTTCCGGAGAAACGGCGGTGGCCTGCGCTTCTGCAGACGAGACCGTGGACGATTCCGAAACGGAACGCATCCACTCCACCGGCCTGTTTTATGGCTACTTAAAAATCGCCGAAGGCTGCAGCAAGCACTGCACCTACTGCATCATCCCCAAGCTTCGGGGCAATTACCGCAGCATTCCCATGGTGCAGCTGTTAAAGGAAGCCCGCTCTCTGGCGGCCCAGGGGGTGACGGAGCTGATTTTAGTGGCCCAGGAAACCACCCTTTACGGAACGGATCTGTACGGGAAAAAGTCTTTAGGAGAGCTGCTGGAAAAGCTGTCTCAGATCGAAGGCATCCGCCAGATCCGCATTCTCTACGCCTATCCGGAAGAGATTGACGACGATCTCATCGAAGCCATGCGCAGCAATCCCAAGGTGTGCCATTACATCGACATGCCCATTCAGCACTGTAACGATACGGTGTTAAAACGCATGGGCCGGCGCACCAACAAAGCGCAGCTGGTGGAGGTGGTTCGCCGCCTGCGCAGCGCCATGCCCGATATTGCCCTGCGCACCACAGTGATCTGCGGATTTCCGGGAGAAACCGAAGAACAGCACGAAGAACTGCTGGACTTTCTTCGGGACATGCGGTTTGACCGCCTGGGAGCCTTTGCCTATTCCCGGGAAGAGGGCACGCCTGCGGCGGAATTTGCGGATCAGATCGATGCAGATACAGCCGCTTCCTGGGTGGAAGAAATCATGCTGCAGCAGCAGGAGATTTCTCTGTCCATCCATGAGGGCCTGATCGGATCCGTGGTTTCGGCGGTGATCGAAGGCAGCGTGCCGGAGGACGACATCTACGTCTGCCGCACCTGGCGGGACGCGCCGGATGTGGACGGATTTCTGTTTGTTCCCCGAAAAGATACGGATCTTCCCTCGGGAACGGAGATTACGGTCCGGATTACGGATGCCTCCGCCTACGACCTTACCGGGGAGTGGATGGAAGAATAAGATTCCTTTAAAACGGATGATAAGGGAGAGAATATGAAAATGAACCTGCCTAACAAACTGACGATTTTTCGTGTGATTCTGGTGCCCTTTTTTGTGGCGGTGCTTCTGGCACATCCGGAAAGCACAGCCTGGCGTCTGTGCGCCGTGGCCATCTACATCATCGCATGCCTGACGGATATGCTGGATGGCATGATCGCCCGTAAGTACAACCTGATCACGGACTTCGGCAAATTTATGGATCCCCTGGCGGACAAACTGCTGGTGTGCTCGGCTCTGATCTGCCTGATTTCCACCGGACAGCTGCCGGCCTGGGCTGTGATCATCATCATTTCCCGGGAGTTTATCATCAGCGGTTTCCGACTGGTGGCCGCGGACAACGGCGTTGTCATCGCCGCCAGCTGGTGGGGAAAATCCAAAACCATCTGCCAGATGCTTATGACCATCGTGCTGATCGCCAATTTCCCCCATCCCCTGTGGCAGCTGCTGGGACAGATCCTTCTGGTGGCAGCTGTGGTGCTCACCGTTATTTCTCTGGTGGATTACCTGTACAAAAACCGGGCGGTTCTGCAGTCCCAGAAATAAAGGAGACGTAAGTTCTATGCGCGTGATTTCCGGAAAAGCCCGGCGAACACAGCTAAAGACGCCCAAGGGCGACAAGACCAGACCCACCCAGGACCGCATCAAGGAAACCCTGTTTAACATGCTTTCCGACGCATATGTGGGTGGCACCTTTGCGGATCTGTTTGCCGGAAGCGGACAGATGGGCATCGAGGCCTTAAGCCGCGGCGCGAATCAGGCCATTTTTGTGGAACGGGATCGGGAAGCCTGCACCTGCATCCGAAACAACCTGTCCGCCACCCATCTGGAAAGCGCGGGAGTGCTTCTTTCCATGGACGTTTTCGCAGCCATCAAAGACCGGCGGTTTCCGTCGGATGCGGACGTGATCTTCATGGATCCGCCCTACGACCGGGGACTGGTGAAACAGACCTTAGAAGTCTTGCTTTCGGCTGATAAGATCGCGCCCCACACCCTGGTGATCGCGGAAACAAGCCTGCAGGAACATCCCGAGGACTGGAATCTATCCGGCCTTGACATTGTCCGCATCAAAGATTATAAGACCAACCGGCACGTGTTCTGCCGCCTTTGTCCCTCATCCGATTTACAGACCCAGTGAGGAGTCCTTATGAAACGAGCCATTTACCCCGGCAGTTTTGATCCGGTAACCTACGGCCATCTGGATATCATCCGCCGCGCCGCAGGCATGTTCGACGAACTGATTGTGGGCGTTCTGATCAACAAAAAGAAGACGCCTTTGTTTTCCGTGGAAGAGCGGACCGACATGATCCGGGAACTGACTGCAGATCTTCCCAACGTGCGGGTGCTTTCCTTTGAGGGACTGCTCATCGATTTTGCCAAGCGGGAAAACGCCACCTTTCTTGTGCGCGGACTGCGGGCTGTGACCGACTTTGACTACGAGCTGATGATGGCCCAGACCAACCATGTGCAGATGCCGGAAATCGATACGGTGTTTTTTGCCACGGATCTGAAGTATTCCTACCTCAGCTCCACCATTGTCCGGGAGTTTGCATCCTTCCAGGGAGACGTTTCCAAGTTCGTTCCGCCCCTGGTGGAAGAGGCTCTTCGCAAGAAATGTTTTACAAATAGTTGAGATATGCTATAATATTAGAATCTTTGAGTGACAGGCAGGAAAGGGAGCTGCCGTCCAATAGTTGTTTTGCGTAAAGGAGCGCATTATGGCAAGCAAAATTGAAGATATCATCGAAGAAATTGAAGAGTATATTGACAGCTGCAAGCCTCAGGCTTTTTCATCCTCGAAGATCGTTGTGAACCGGGATGAAATCGATGCGCTTTTAGCGGAGCTTCGCAGCAAAACTCCTGAAGAAATCAAGCGTTATCAGAAGATCATCGCCAACAAGGAAGCGATCCTTTCCGACGCTCAGGCCAAGGCCGACCAGATCATCGCCCAGGCTCAGATTACCACCAACGAGCTTGTCAGCGAGCATCAGATCATGCAGCAGGCTTATGCCCAGGCCAACGAAATCGTAAACGTTGCCACCAAGAATGCTCAGGAGCTTCTGGACAAGGCTACGGAAGATGCCAACGGCATCCGCAGCAGCGCCATTTCCTATACAGATGAGCTGCTTTCCGCCATCCAGCAGATCTTAGAGAACACCATGCAGATGACGCAGGCACAGAACAGCCAGCTGATCGATGCCATCCAGAACAACAGCTCTCAGGTGACCACATCCCTTCGCAGCTATCTGGACGTGGTTCGTCAGAACCGCATCGAGCTTGCACCCACCGGTGCCGATATGATGGATACTTACGCCACCGGAAGCGCTGGCGACAGCACACCCACTGCCGGCGGTCCGCAGGTGCCGAACGGACTGTTCTAAGGCCGTAGAAGTTATGAAATAAAGGGGCATTCGGGCGAAACCGGATGCCCTTTCTTTATGAATGGCAGGCCTGTGATTGTGTGCTTACATGCACGTAAAACATTCCAGAGTCAACGCACATCCGGCGCCGATGGTGATCAGGCCGGAGCATGTGTTCAATGAGGACATGTATGAATCAGACTTCCGGATTATCCGCCCTTTTTTGCGATGTTAAAGCCGTTATTTTTGACATGGATGGCACACTTTTAGACTCCATGTCGGTCTGGCACGATATTGACGTGGAATTTCTTTCCAGCCGTCACCTTCCCATGCGCCCGGATCTGCAGAAGCAGATCGAAGGCATTTCCATGGTGCAGGTGGCCCAGTGGTTTAAAAAAGAATTTGATCTGCCGGAGGATATCCCGGAAATCATGGATATCTGGAACCGCATGGCCGAGGAAGCCTACCGGACGAAGATCCCGTTGAAAGAAGGCGCGGAGGACTTTATCGAAGCCCTGGATCAGGCCGGTATCCGCATGGCCATTGCCACCAGCAATTCCGGCGTTTTAGTCCGGGCGGCGGTGGAGCAGCATGCGGTGCTTTCAAAGATCCATGCCTTTGCCACCTCTGATGAAGTGACCGTGGGAAAGCCGGCGCCGGACGTTTATCTTTACGCGGCAAAGGAACTGGGAGTAAGCCCCGAACACTGTCTGGTGATGGAGGATCTGCCGGCGGGAATTGCCTCCGCGAAAAACGCCGGCATGCGGGTGTGCGCTGTGGAGGATTCCTATTCCGCCGGTATCCGGGCACAGAAAGAAGCGGAAGCCCACGGATTTGCGGAAGATTTCAATCAGCTGCTGCAGGCTTTTCTTGATTATAAGAACAGTGTTACGGAATAATTGGGAAGATATATGAAAGAATGGATTGCGGACAGCGTCTGTAACGGCATGCGTGTGGATAAATATCTGCAGCGGATGCTTCCCTCGGCTGGCGCCGGTTTTCTGCAGAAAATGCTCCGGAAAAAGAATATTACGGTAAACGGCAAAAAAGCCCTTGGTGCGGATCGCCTCCATGAAGGAGACCGGATCAGCGTCTATTTTTCCGACGAGACCTTTGCCGCCTTTTCCGCTCCGAAAACGGATCAGAAGGTTCCGGCGGCGGTGAATCCGGCGGGGATTCCGGTGCAGGTGCTTTATGAGGATGACGACATCATCGCCTTAAACAAGCCTGCCGGTGTGCTGACCCAGAAAGCCTCTGCAGAGGATGTCAGCTTAAATGAAGCTTATCTTTCCTGGCTGGTGCAGGAGAGGGGCTATACTCCGGAAATGCTGTCCTTTTTTACCCCGGCTGCCGCAAACCGCTTAGACCGCAACACTTCCGGAATTGTACTGGCCGGTAAAACCCTTCCGGGCCAGCAGAAACTTTCCGCCTGGCTGTCCGGCGCGGATCCGAAGGCCGGGATCTCCAAGACTTACCGTGCCATCGTTTCCGGAAACATTCAGGAATTGCTGCAGCGGGCCCAAAGCAGGCAGGCAGCCAGCAGCGGACTGGTGCTGATTCAGACAAAAGAGGACATGGAAAAGCTGCCGGAAAGCCTGCTTTCCACAACGCAGAAACAGGCTCTTCAAAAGGCTGTGGATCAGACTTCCCCCTGGGTTCTGGCCAGCGCCTGGCTGTTAAAAGACCACGGGAAAAACGTGTCTGAAATATCCATGCGTTCTGCCGCCGGTGCCCAGCGGATTCTCACCGCCATCCACCTGCGAAAGGTACAGGGGGATGCTTCCGACGTGGAACTGCTTCTGCTGACGGGAAAATCCCATCAGCTGCGAGCCCATCTGGCCTGGTTGGGCTACGGGATCGTCAATGATCCCAAGTACGGAAAGGGTGCTTCTCAGCCGCATCGAGGACGGCGGCGTCAGCTGCTGCACGCCTGGCGGGCAGATCTGCCGGAAATCGGTGTTATTACCGCACCGCTGCCGGAGGATTTTCCAGCCTGGGCAAAGGATAGCGAAGACAATGATAAGCACCTATAGACTGACGGCTTCTCTGTCTTACTGATAAAACCCTGCACATGATGCTTTATATCGAAACGTCAGCGCATGGTCATGACGGATCAGCCATCTTTACGGATATCGATTCTGTACTAACCGTAGAGAATGTGACAAGGAGATGCATATAAAAATGGCCACATGGAATTCACGGGGCCTTCGGGGATCGGATTTTGAAGATTACATCAATCACACCAACGAGGCCTATCTGGCTGGCGGACTGGCGCTGATTCAGAAAATTCCAACCCCCATTACCCCTATTGATATTGATAAGGAAACCCGGCACATTACGCTGGCCTACTTTGACAAGAAAAGTACCGTGGACTACATCGGTGTGGTGCAGGGCATTCCTGTCTGTTTCGACGCGAAGGAATGTCACACCGACACCTTTCCTCTGGCCAACATTCACCCCCACCAGGTGCAGTTCATGTCCGATTTCGAGACCCAGGATGGCGTCGCATTTATTCTGATTTACTTCACCCACCGGGAGGCATTTTATTACATGACTTTCCGGGAGATGATCGAATTCTGGAACCGGGCAGAAAAGGGTGGTCGAAAGAGTATCCGCATCGATGAGCTTCAGGACCGGTTCTTTTTTGAAAGGGATGGGAACCTGCTGGTTCCGTTTCTGCCCATGCTGTCTTTGGATATGGAAGATCGGCTTTTGGAAGAGCAGACAGATGTTTCCGAATGACCGACAGCGGCTTGACAACGCCTAAGCAGATTCCTATAATGAATCACCGGGTGCTTTAGCACAATAGCAATGCACCGCAGTAAAGTGACCGCAACGAAAGGTGCTTCCATGAGTACAAAACTGCTTCATTCTCCCGAGGGTGTCCGGGATATTTACGGATCCGAACTGCTTCAGAAAAAGGATCTGGAGCACGCTTTAAGCGACGTGATCCACTCTTACGGTTTCGCACCGGTATCCACCCCTTCTTTTGAATACTTTGACGTGTTCGCCGGCGGACTCACCACCATCGCTTCCCGCAACCTGTTTAAGTTCTTTGACCGGGAAGGGAACACCCTTGTGCTTCGTCCGGATATTACGCCTTCCATCGCCCGGGCGGCTGCCATGTATTTCGCAAAGGATCCCAAGCCTCTGCGGCTGTATTACAAGGGCAACATCTTCATCAATCACAGCCGTTATCAGGGTCGTCTGGCCGAGTCCACCCAGATGGGTGCCGAGTGCATCGGAGACGACAGCGTGGACGCGGATGCCCAGATGATCGCCCTGTCCATCGACTGCCTGCTGCGTTCCGGTTTGAAGCGTTTTTCCGTGTCCATCGGCCACGCGGCCATTCTCAAAGAACTGTGTGAACTGTGCCGTTTTTCCGATGCCCAGACGGAAGAGTTTCAGGAGATTGTGTATCACCACAATGCCCTGGCCGCCGAGCGTTTTCTTTCGGATCGGGTTCCGGAAGGGGATCTGCGCAGCCTGTTTGCCCTGGTGACCAGCGTGTATCATACGCCGGCAGACTGGGCGGATCTTCGCAAAACCGCGGAAGCATATCCCGGCATTGCGGCTGCATTAGACCGTATGGCCGTGATCCACGAAATCCTTCAGATGTACGGCGCTGACGGCTATGTGACCTATGAGCCCGGCCTGGTGCTTTCCTATGAATATTACACCGGTGTGGTTTTTGCCGGATATGCAGCCGGAACCGGACAGCCGGTGGTTACCGGCGGCCGTTATGACGGACTGCTGGCCAACTTCGGTATGGACGCCTGCGCCATCGGTTTTGCCCTGGCCATGGACGCTATGCTTTCCGCGGTGATCCGTCAGGAAGGCGGTCTGTCCCAGGAGCCGCAGATGTCTGAAATCCTGTATACGCCCGCTGCCCGCCGGGATGCCATTGAACGGGCCATGCGGCTTCGGGCGGAGGGACTTTCCGTGATTCTTTCTGCTGTGCCCGAAGACTTTGATCCCGACGTCCGCTTCCCCGAGGGCATACCTGCCCATACCCTGTTTTTAAACGGGACGGAAGAGAAAGGAGGCCTGCTGTGAGTGAATCCAATGGAATATTAACGGTTGCACTGGCAAAAGGACGCCTGGCCAAAACCTCCATGAAACTGTTTGAGCAGATCGGCATTTCCTGCCGGGAAATGGAGGATCCCAACACCCGAAAGCTGCTGTTTGTCAACAAAGAGGCGAAGATCCAGTTCTTCCTGGCCAAGGCCAGCGACGTGCCCACCTACGTGGAATACGGCGCGGCGGATATCGGCATCGTGGGCCGGGATACCATCTTAGAGGAATCCCGGGATGTCTACGAAGTGCTGGATTTAGGCTTCGGCCGCTGCCGGATGTGCGTGTGCGGTCCCAAAAGCGTGCAGCCCATGTTAGACGCCCGCATGCAGATCCGTGTAGCCACCAAGTATCCCCACATCGCCCGGGACTTTTTCTTCGACCAGAGACAGCAGACGGTGGAGATCATCAAGCTGAACGGCTCCGTGGAACTGGCTCCCATGGTTGGCCTGGCGGATGTCATCGCGGATATCGTGGAGACCGGAAGCACCCTGCGGGAAAACGGCTTGGACGTGCTGGAAGAGATCTGCCCCCTGTCGGCCCGCATGATTGTCAACCGGGTGAGCATGCGGATGGAACAGGAGCGGATTTCAAAGATGATCGCGGATCTGACCGCGGTTCTTCCCGAATTTCTGGCTAAGAAATAACGGATTTATGAACGGGATTGTCTGTCGCTGCCGGAATATGCTGATCCATTTCAGATGACGTGCACATAAGCGAATCTTTCCCGAATGACAAGAAGGATAAAAGGAGGGAATTGTAACATGATGAAGCAGATTACGTTAAACGAAACCGCCGTGGCATCGCTGCTGGAAACCCTGTTAAAGCGCAGCCCGGCTCAGTATACGGAATACGAAGCCGCCGTCGCCGACATTGTGGGACGGGTGCGGAAGGAAAAGGACGCCGCTCTTCTGGACTACACGGCGAAATTTGACAAGGTTACCTTAACCGCGGATCAGATGCGGGTAACAGATGAAGAAATCGCCGCTGCCTACGAGGCTGTTTCTCCCAAACTTCTTGAAGTGATCCGCAAGGCCAAGGCCAACATCGTTCGTTTCCACGAAATGCAGCGCCAGAACAGCTGGTTTGACGCCAGCCGTCCCGGTATCATCTTAGGACAGCGGGTAACGCCCTTAGCCATCGCAGGTGTTTACGTTCCCGGCGGAAGAGCAGTGTATCCCTCCTCCGTGCTGATGAACGTGCTGCCTGCAAAGGTGGCCGGTGTGGAACGCATCGTCATGTGTACGCCGCCGGAAAAAGACGGCAGCGTCTTTGCTTCCACCTTAGTGGCGGCCAAGGAAGCCGGTGTGGACGAAATCTACAAGGCCGGCGGCGCTCAGGCGGTTGCTGCCATGGCTTACGGCACGGAAACCATCCCCAAGGTCGATAAAATCGTAGGCCCGGGCAACATCTACGTGGCCCTGGCCAAGCGTTCCGTTTTCGGTTTTGTGGATATTGACTCCATCGCCGGTCCCAGCGAAATCTGCGTGCTGTGCGACGACACGGCTGTCCCGAAATATGTGGCGGCAGACCTGCTGTCTCAGGCAGAACACGATCCGCTGGCATCCGCCATCTTAGTCACCACCAGCGATCGTGTGGCAAAGGAAGTGCTGGCCGAAATCAAAACCATGCTGCCCAACCTTTCCCGCCGGGAGATCATCGAGCAGTCTCTGACCAATTACGGCTTCTGCCTGCTGGCGGAAAACATGGAGCAGGCTGTGGATGCGGTCAACGCCATCGCCTCCGAGCATCTGGAAATCATCACGGCAGATCCATTTGAAACCATGACCCACGTGAAAAACGCCGGTGCCATGTTCTTAGGATCCTATTCCTCCGAACCTCTGGGAGATTACTTCGCAGGCCCGAACCACGTGCTGCCCACCAATGGAACTGCCCGATTCTTTTCACCGCTGTCTGTGGATGATTTCATAAAGAAGTCAAGTGTGATATCCTATTCCAAGGAAGCCCTGCAGGAAGTGTGGCAGGATGTGGCAGCGTTCGCAGAATGCGAACAGCTGACGGCACATGCGAATTCCATGTACGCGAGGTTTCAGTAAGAAAGTATAGATTATTCAGATGAACACGCCGGCGGCAGAAACGGGTTTTTCTGCCTGCCGGCTTGCCGCATCTGCCCGGGGTTCAGGCCGTTCCAAATGCCGCAAATACTGCATTTTTAACATACGGATGCGAAAAGCCGTTGACACGGGCGGCAGCGTATTTCGAGGGTGATACCGGTGCGCCGGCAGACAGCTGATGTGCCGCAAGCGGACAATCTGGGGCGCGCTTTTAGCCGAGGAAAGATCCGCTCCCTACGGAGACTGCGCGCGAAGGCTCTCCTGAGCGTGCCTAGTCGCAGTTGGGAGCTAGCTTCTCCGAGGCGTTGCGCCCGTCCGCGGTGGCATATCAGCTGTCGACGGCGCTGGTTCACACTTGAAAAAACTATACATTTTGGGAGGTATACTATGTCATCTGTCCGTCAGTCGCACATCGTGCGCACCACCCGCGAAACCGACATCGACTGCACGTTTTCGATTTCCGGTTCCGGCAAATCTGCCTTAAATACCGGCGTGGGCTTTTTTGATCACATGCTGGACGGTTTTACGCGCCACGGCCTGTTTGATCTGGATCTGACCTGCAAGGGCGATCTGTACGTGGACTGCCATCACACCATTGAGGACAGCGGCATTGTTTTGGGCAAGGCGATTGCCGAGGCCGTGGGCACCAAGGAAGGCATTCGGCGGTTCGGCTATTTCATCCTTCCCATGGACGAATCTCTGGTGCTTTGCGCCGTGGATCTGGGCGGCCGTCCCTATCTGTCCTTTGAGGCGTCGTTTGCAACGCCCAAGGTGGGAGATATGGACACGGAAATGGTGCGGGAGTTTTTTTACGCCGTGGCCATGAACGCTCAGATGAATCTGCACATCAAGGTGCTGTCCGGCGGCAATGCGCATCACGTGATTGAAGCCATGTTTAAGGCCTTCGGAAAAGCTCTGGATATGGCCACGGAAATTGATCCGCGGATTGAGGGTGTGTTAAGCACAAAGGGGGCATTATGACCCGAGAGAATCTTGCCTGGGAAGATCTGAAAAAAGGACCGGACGGTCTGGTGCCTGTCATTGTTATTGACAAAGATCAGCGCGACGTGCTGATGATGGCCTACATGGATCAGGAAGCCTATGAGGCCACCCTTCGCACCGGCCGCATGACCTATCACAGCCGCAGCCGTAATGAACTGTGGGTGAAGGGCGAGACCAGCGGTCACTTCCAGAACGTGTCCCGGATTTACGCCGACTGCGACAAGGACACGCTGCTGGCCGAAGTGGAACAGATTGGCGGGATTGCCTGCCATACCGGAGAGCGCAGCTGCTTTTTCCGCTGCATCTACGATGAAAAAGCCTGATAACGAAGTTGCTGTTTTCCGGATCCATCAGCGCAGGTGCGCAGAGGAAAACGAAATGGTGGTTTTTAAGAACCACAGGTAAAGAGGAAACTGTATGCGCAAACTTGCATTGCCGGAAGACATTCTGATGTCCGTAGACAAGCCGGCAAGATATATCGGAAATGAATGGAACAGCGTCATCAAAGACCCCAGTACGGTGGATGTGCGCTTTGCCATGTGTTTCCCGGATGTGTATGAAATCGGTATGTCCCATCTGGGAATTCAGATCCTGTACGAAATGTATAATCAGCGCCCGGACATCTACTGTGAGCGGGTGTATTCCCCCTGGCCGGATCTGTCCAAAATCATGAAGGAACAGCAGATTCCGCTGTTTACCATGGAAACCCAGTCGCCGGTGCGGGATATGGATTTCTTAGGCATTACGCTGCAGTACGAAATGTGCTACACCAACGTGCTGCAGGTGATCGATCTGTCCCAGATTCCGCTGTCGGCGGCAGACCGGACAGAAGAGGATCCCATTGTTGTGGCCGGCGGTCCGTGCACCTACAACGCCGAGCCTGTGGCCGAATTCTTTGACATGTTCTTTATCGGGGAAGGTGAAGTCACCAACCTGGATGTCATGGATCTGTACATCTCCATGAAAAAGGACGGCAGCTACACCCGGGAAGGTTTCCTGCGCCGTGCAGCCACCATCCCCGGTACCTACGTGCCGTCCATGTACGACGTCTCCTACAACGAAGACGGTACGGTGGCCGCCATCGAACCTAAGTATCCCGAGATTCCCCGGCAGGTGCAGCGTCAGGTCTTAAAGGACCTGGATCACGGCTATTATCCCCGCAAACCCATCGTTCCTTTCATCAAGGCCACCCAGGATCGCGTGGTCCTGGAAATCATGCGCGGCTGTATCCGCGGATGCCGTTTCTGCCAGGCGGGAGACGTGTACCGTCCGGACCGTCAGAAGTCCCTGGAAACCCTGATTTCCTTAGCGGATGACATGCTTTCCTCCACTGGTCATGAAGAGATTTCCTTAAGTTCCTTAAGTTCCAGCGATTATACGAAACTGCCGGAACTGCTGGATTATCTCATTGACCGCTGCGAGAAGGATCGGATCAACATTTCCCTGCCGTCCCTGCGGATCGACGCCTTTTCCCTGGATGTGATGTCCAAGGTGCAGGATGTGCGCAAAAGCAGTCTGACCTTCGCTCCGGAAGCCGGTTCCCAGCGCATGCGTAACGTCATCAATAAGGGACTGCCGAAAGAGGATATCCTCCATGGCGCGGCGGAAGCCTTTGAAGGCGGCTGGCAGAAGGTGAAGCTGTATTTCATGCTGGGCCTTCCTCTGGAAACCGAAGAGGACATGCGGGAGATTCCCCGGCTGGCCAACGAAATCTGCGACGTCTATTTTGAGATTCCCAAAGAGCAGCGCAACGGAAAATGCCAGGTGAACATCAGCACTTCCTTTTTCGTGCCCAAGCCCTTTACCCCCTTCCAGTGGGCACCCATGATGCCTCCGGAGGAATACACCGAAAAGGCCAAAATCGTCAAAGACGAGATGCATAAGCAAAGCCATTCCAAGTGCCTGCATTACCAGTGGCATCATCCGGATGTGACGGTGCTGGAAGGCGTGCTGGCCCGGGGAGACCGTCGGGTGGCCAAAGCCATCCGCCACGTGTATGAGCACGGCGGAATCTTCGATGCCTGGACCGAGTTTTTCTCCATGGAACGGTGGATGAACGCCTTTGAGGAATGCGGCATTTCCGTGCCTTTCTACGCCTACCGGGAGCGCAGCGTGGACGAAGTGCTTCCCTGGGACGTGATCGACATGGGCATCACCAAAAACTTCCTGAAGCGGGAGTGGGAACGGGCCAAAGCCGGTGTGGTAACCCCCAACTGCGCTCAGGGCTGTGCAGGATGCGGATGCGGCGTGTTTGAAGCCGGCATCTGTCCCACGGCGAAAAAATCGTAGGCATCCGAACGAAACCACAATGATTGGGATCTGGAATGAAAATTAGAATTCGTTTTGAAAAATGGGGCGTGATGCAGTACGTGGGTCATCTGGATATGATGCGCTTTTTCCAGAAGGCCTTCCGGCGCAGTCATCTGCCCATCAAATACACGGAAGGTTTTAATCCCCATCCGGTGATGTCCTTCGCACAGCCCCTGGGATTGGGCGTGACCAGCAGCGGAGAGTACATGGACATCGAGATCACGGAACCGGTCACCAGCGCCGAAGCCTTACAACGGCTGAATGCCGAAATGGTGGACGGGGTGCGGGCGGCGTCCTGGAAGGAGCTGCCGGACAAAACACCCAACGCCATGGCTTCCGTGGCGGCGGCCGATTATGTGCTGACCTGGGCGGATCCTGAAAATGCACCTTCCGAAGAGACGCTTTCCGAAGCCATCCGCAAAGCCATTACGGAGGCGGATGCCATCTGCGTCACCAAGGAAACCAAGAAGGGCACCCGGGATCTGGATCTGAAACCGCTGATTTATGCCATATCCGCTCAGCAGACAGAAGAGGGTCCGGCGGTATCCATGTGCATCAGCGCCAGCAGTGCCGATGCGGTGAAACCTCAGCTGGTGATGCAGGTGATTTTCGATGCCATGGGCTTGGATCCCCAGGATCCGAAGATGCGGATGCACATCCACCGGGCAGACCTGTATGCCGGCGGAGAAAACGGTCTGAAGTCCCTGGATTCCATGGGAAAAGATGTGGATGAATGTAAAGACCCTGCAGATGATGAAAACACCGCAGATTCGCGGGATTTCGCAGGAAAAGTTGTTGACGAATGACGCCTGGCGTGATAATATACTTTGGTATGCCGCCCGGTGAGGTTAGCAAGTGCTTTTCAGGGGAAAAGCCGCCATAACCGGCGTGTCTCTATGTAAGGAGGTTAAGTATGTACGCAATTATTGCAACCGGAGGAAAACAGTACAGAGTCAGCGAAGGCGATGTGTTAAACGTCGAAAAGCTTGGCGCAGCTGCCGATACCGAAGTTACCTTTGATCAGGTGCTCGTGGTGGCCGGCGACGAGATGAAGGTTGGTAATCCCACCGTTGACGGCGCATCCGTTACCGCTACCGTACTTGAAGAAGGCAAAGACAAGAAGGTTATCGTTTACAAGTATAAGCCGAAGAGCGGCTATCACAAGAAGAACGGTCACCGTCAGCCCTACACCCGCGTTCGTATCGATAAGATCAACGCATAACAGGCATCTGCGATGATTTCGATTACCGCATTCAGGCATAACGGATCCTACAGAGGATTCACCTGCCTGGGACATGCCGACAGCACGGCAGAAGATCAGTACGATCCCATCTGCGACGCCGTGTCGATCCTGGTGATCAACACGGTGAATTCCATCGAAGAATTCTGCACGAAAAATGTACATGAATTCGCCGATGAAAACGAAGGACGGATCGAGTTCCGGCTTTTAGATGAGCCTACGGAACAGACTGATCTGCTGATCAAATCCCTTATATTTGGGATAAAGATGATTATCGAACAAAACGGAGACCGATATGTGTCTCTTACAGAGAAGGAGGAATAGACGATGATCGCATTAAATCTTCAGTTTTTTGCTCATAAAAAGGGTGTTGGTTCCACCCGTAACGGCCGTGATTCCGAATCCAAGCGCCTTGGCGCAAAGCGTGCGGACGGCCAGTTTGTCAAAGCCGGCAACATTCTTTATCGTCAGCGCGGCACAAAGATCCATCCCGGTGAAAACGTTGGCATCGGCGGCGACGATACCCTGTTCGCCCTGACCGACGGCGTGCTCCGTTTCGAGCGCAAAGGCAGAGACCGCAAGCAGGCTTCTGTATATCCGGTGGAAGCGGAATAATCCGTTCCTTAGACTGTATCGAACCCTGACGGCGTCTGTCGTCAGGGTCTTGTATTATATGGAGGTTTCACTGCATGTTTGCAGACCGCGCAAAAATCATTCTTCGCTCCGGAAAGGGCGGCGACGGACATGTCAGTTTCCGGCGTGAAAAATATGTGCCCAACGGCGGCCCGGACGGCGGTGACGGCGGCAAAGGCGGAGACATCATCTTTGAGATCGATCCCGGCTTAAATACGCTGTACGATTATCGCCATCGCCGCAAGTATGCGGCCGGAAACGGGGAAGAAGGGGGCAAAAAACGCTGCCACGGCAAAAACGGGGAAGATCTGGTGTTAAAGGTGCCGGAAGGAACCGTCGTTTTTGATGCCGAAAGCCATCAGGTCATCTGCGACCTGTCCGGCGAAAACCGGCGTCAGATCGTTCTGCGGGGCGGCAAAGGCGGCCTGGGCAATCAGCATTTCGCCACCTCCTCCATGCAGGCGCCGAAATATGCGCAGCCTGGGGAAGATGCCATCGAAGTCGAAGTGGTGCTGGAGTTAAAGCTCATCGCCGACGTGGGCCTGGTGGGCTATCCTAACGTGGGTAAATCCACCCTGTTATCCCGGGTTTCCAACGCCCAGCCCAAGATTGCCAATTACCACTTTACCACCTTAAATCCCAATCTGGGCGTGGTGGATCTGGATGGAAACAACGGCTTTGTCATGGCCGATATTCCCGGCCTGATCGAGGGTGCATCCGAAGGTGTGGGCTTAGGACACGAGTTCCTGCGCCACATTGAGCGCACCCGTCTGCTGCTTCATTTAGTGGATGCGGCTTCTGTGGAAGGACGCGACCCGGTGGAGGACATCAAAGCCATCAACCAGGAACTGGAAGCCTACGATCCGTCTCTGATGGAAAAGCCCCAGATCATCGTGGCAAACAAGCTGGACGCCTGTGCGGATCGGAAGGAAGAAGTTCTGGCCGGCATCCGTGCAGCCTTTGACGATAAGATCCCGGTGTACGGAATCTCTGCAGCCACCGGCGAGGGTGTGCGTGAACTGCTGTATGCCGTCTTAAAGACGCTCTCAGGCCTGGAAACGCCCGTGATTACCTACGAGCAGGAATTTGATCCCCAGACCCGTCTTCGGGCGTTTACGGAGCCCTACAGCGTGGAGATCAACGAAGAGGGCGAGTACGTGGTGGAAGGCCCGCGCATCGAAAAGATGCTGGGATACACCAACCTGGAATCCGAAAAGGGCATGCTGTTTTTCCATCGCTTCTTAAAGGAGCAGGGCATCTTAGCTCAGCTGGAAGAGATGGGCATCACCGAAGGAGATACGGTTCGGATGTATGGTCTGGCCTTTACCTATGTGCCGTAATAGACGGTGGACGGACAGGCATTCATAAAACGTTGTAAAGACCTTCTCCATACGAAAAAAGTGAATGGTCCAAGTCAAGTCTGACGTTATGACTCGGTTCAAAAGAGAAATAACCGTATGATATTCCCGCGGAAAACATTTAAACCCGTGGGACAGAGGATATGAAATATGATGGAACTGACAAGTAAACAGCGCGCAAAGTTATCCGGCCTTGCCAATGGTCTGGACGCCATTTTCTGGGTGGGCAAGAATTCCCTTTCCCCGGAGATGATTTCCGCCATTGACGACGCCCTTCGCGCCCGGGAACTGATTAAGGTTTCCGTGCAGAAAAACTGCATGGACGATCCCCGGGAACTGGGCGAAATCATCGCGGGCCGCACCCAGTCCATTCTGGTGCGCACCATCGGACGAATCATCATTCTGTTCCGTCCGGCAAAGGATCCCAAAGACTCGAAATACATGGATAAACTGTAAGACCTTCGCTGTTTTAAATTGCTGACAATCACAGATATCAGAGCCCGGCAGTGACCGGACAGGCAAAGGGGTCCCATGAAAAAAATCGGCATTCTTGGAGGGACATTCAATCCGATCCATAACGGACATATCGCCATTGCAAAGGCAGCCGTGCGCCAGTACGAACTGGACGAAATCTGGCTGATGCCCACCGGGGATTCGCCTCACAAGGAAGTGGCGGATCAGGTGTCCCGCATTGACCGGCTTCGCATGACGTCTCTGGCGGCGCAGGCGATCCCGGGAGCAAAGGTGTGCACCTGGGAGACGGGACGTTCCCAGAAAAGCTATTCCTACATCACCCTGCGCCGGTTTACGGCGGCCATGCCCGATGCCCTGTTTTATTTCATCATCGGACAGGATTCCCTGGAGACCTTTGCCGACTGGGTGCATCCGGAAATCATCAGCCACTGCGCCACGATCTTAGCCGCTCCCCGCGGTGAAGACAAAGAGAAGACCTCCGAGGAAGCGGCTCTGGAGATGGAGCCCTTTCTGCAGGATCTTCGGGCCCGGTTTTCCGGAAAATTTGAACCCATCGACACGAAAGCCCGAAAGGTGTCTTCCACGGAAATCCGTCAGGCGGTGCGCAGCAGACAGTCCATCGTGTCCATGACCGATCATAACGTGGCTGCCTACATTGCAGAACATCGGCTGTACGAGACCCCGGCAGTTTACGATTTTCCGGCGCTGATGAAAAAACTGGAAGACAAGCTGAAACCTGCCCGCTACATGCACAGTTTGGGTGTTATGGATACCTGCTGTTCCTTAGCGGCCCGCTGGCAGTATCCCCTGGAAGCGGCCCGCTGTGCCGGCCTGCTTCACGACTGTGCCAAGTATATGAGCAATGCCAAATTGCTGGAATACGCCCAGAAAAAGAAGATTGCCATCACGCCGGCGGAGATTGCTTCCCCCCATCTGATTCACGCCAAATTAGGCGCCTACATCGCCGAGCAGGAATACGGTGTAAAGGATCCACAGATCCTGCAGGCCATCCGTGTTCACACCACCGGAAATCCGGGCATGGGGCTGTTGGATCAGATTCTGTTTGTGGCCGATTACATCGAGCCCAACCGGGCAAAAGCGCCGCGGTTAAACGAGATTCGCCAGGTGGCGTTCTGGGATATGGAACTGGCCTGTACCATGATTTTAGAGGATACCATCGCCTATCTGAAGGAAAACAATTCGGCCATTGATCTGACGACAGAAGAAACACGGGTATATTTCGCAGACCGGATGGAGTCCCGCTCCCAGAAGCAGGAGATCGGGTTTTATACCGGATACTAAAAACCCAAGAAGATAATCTGAAACAGCAGATCTGAAAATGAGTATGGAACAGAAGATCTGATTATCGTCTGATATTGTAAATCTGATACAACTGTAAGGAGAGGATAACTACATGACACAGGAAGCTTTAAAGACTGTTTATCACGCGCTTTCCGAGAAGAAAGGCCAGGACATCCGCATCATCGACATTTCCAACGTATCCACCATTGCGGATTACTTCGTGGTGGCCAGCGGTTCCAACCAGAACCAGCTGTTAGCCATGCAGGACGGCGTGGAAGAGGCGCTGCACAAGATCGGCATCGATGCCCGCCAGGTGGAAGGCAACCGCGCATCCACATGGATTCTGCTGGATTTCTGCGATCTGATCGTGCATCTGTTCTCGGAAGAGGATCGGCTGTTCTATGATCTGGAGCGTATCTGGAAGGACGGCATCACCATGGACACCGCGCCCTTTGAAGCAGAAGAGAAAACGGAAGCGTAATTGGAACTGCGGATTTGACGGAATTCAAATCGGTAAATAATTATAATGTTGTTATGATTATTTGAACATACGATTTCTGAAATGCGAGCAGCATTTTAAATCGAATGAAAACAAAAGAACAGCGGGAACACGGTCCAGACATGAGATCTGGCATCGTGTTCCCGCTGTTTTTATGCGTAGATTGAAATTATTCATTGAAATTCAGACACAGGCTTGCGAAAGTACCATGATTGGGACTCACCATGTGTTAAATTTCTAATCAGAGCAGGAGGGATTAGAAGAAGCGGAAAACGCCGAACACTTTTCCGAGAATGCGGCAGTCATCCACGATAATCGGGTCCATGTAATCATTTTCCGGCTGCAGACGGATATGACCCTGCTCCTTGTAAAAGGTTTTCACCGTAGCCGAATCGTCCACAAGGGCAACGACGATTTCACCGTTCCGGGCAGTAGCCTGTTCGGCCACAACCACCGTGTCGCCGTCAAAGATACCGGCGTTCACCATGCTTTCGCCGTGAACCTTCAGCATAAAGGTCTGGGTGTTGGGCATGAATTCGGAAGGAATGGGGAAGTAGCCCGAGATGTTCTGAATGGCCAGAAGAGGCATACCGGCAGCAACTTCACCGATGATGGGCACATTGACGATATCTCTGCGGGTCAGGTTGAAGTTCTCGTCGATGATTTCAATGGCCCGGGGCTTGGTGGGATCGCGGCGGATGTATCCGCTTTTCTCCAGCTTTTCCAGATGAATGAAAACGGAAGAGGTGGATTTTAAGTGAACGGCTTCACAGATTTCGCGAACCGTGGGCGGATAGCCGGTATTTAAGATTTCAGATTTAATGTATTCAAGGATTTCCTGCTGCTTGGCTGAGATTTTGCCGTAGGACATGGACACCTCCTTTGTGTCGAAAGATCATTGATATGTGTATTATATCAGATCTGATGCTCACTGGCAAACATATATTCGCAAAAACACGTTCGAAAATCGAACATATGTATTGACAAACACCTGTTCTGGTTTTATAATGCATCTATCGAACGGTTGTTCTGTTTCTCCTTGAGGGGTTGTGATTCAATAGGTTTCTAGCCTGTTTTATGGGGCGGAAGGAGGCTTTCCAATGAAACGTTCTGCTGTTGTTTTTATCGTCGCAATGATTCTCTGCTCGGTGTTTCTTTTCCACAACGGTCCTTCTTCCGTGGCAGCGAAAGATCCTGTATCCTACGAGCTGGTTTACACCTCTGTGGAAGTACAGCCCGGTGACAGCCTGTGGACCATTTCCGGCCGCTATATGGAACATTCCGGCCTTTCCCAGCGTGATTATATTGAGCAGGTACGTTTCTTAAATCATCTGTACGAAGACACGCTGTACCCCGGTGCGCATCTGGTCATCCCGGTGGCAGCCGAAGCGCTGTAATTCTAACAGAATTCTAAAAAACCTAAAATTTTTCTAAAATCGCGGAAAACGGGTTGCGTTTTCCGCCTTTTTTATTTACAGTATCTGTAATCGCTGTATGCACTCGCAGCACATCTTTATTCAAGTTCGTCGATAAGACGATCTTCCTGACCTGATGGTCAGGAAACACCGCGGGCCTTTGGCTAGCTCTCTTCTGATCTTAAACTGCACTCGTTTATCTTCAGAATCCCTTTCGCTTTTCGCGATTCTTTCACACACCATCATTATTCATAGCTGTTTCATACCAGGGCATAGTCTGGCCGTCATTTCCCGACCAACGGACGTTGACGTTAATTGATTTCACGCTAGAAGTCTGCCCTTTTGGCAAAGTTTGAAGAAGGAAATGTGAAAATGGCAAATCGTGAAAAGCAGAGAGATCATCGCAGAAGAAAACACGCAGGTGATAAAATCCCCTCCAAAAACATATATGGAAATGTGGATCTGACGCCGTATCAGGCGATGCGCAATGCAGCAGGGAAGGATCCAAAGGCTTCTCAGGGCTTATTATTGAATAATCGGCACCTGGTATCTTTCGGGATGTTGACATTACAAATCGCTCTGGTGTTTACGGCTCTTTCGGTGAAATCCGTTGCTGTTTCAGATCCCATGATACCCATGATGCGGCTGTTTCATCCGGGAACGGGTGAGCACCTGCATACCCGGGATGTCAACGAACGGAATGTTTTAACCGCCGCAGGATGGATCTATGAAGGAAACTCCTGGGTTGCACCGGGGGTTTCCGACACACCGGTTTATCGCCTGTTCTGTCCGTCCAGCGACGAGCATTTTTACACGAAGGATGCATATGAAAGAGGCGTTCTGCTGGGAAGCGGCCTGTGGAACGACGAAGGCATTGGCTGGTATTCCGATGAATCACAGAGCGTTCCGGTATATCGACTGTTTCTTCCGGGGGTGGCGCCTATCGCCAGCCACCATTTCACCACGGACGCAAACGAACGCGTCACACTGATCCGCCAGCGCGGCTGGGTGGATGAAGGAATTGCCTGGTATGGTGCAGACATAGACACAAAGCCGACGCCTACTCCAACGCCGACGCCCACTCCAACCCCCACGCCAACACCCGCTGAGCCGAACACGGAACCTCAGACGGTGCACACCCACACCTGGGTGACACAGGAAGCCACCTGTGTACAGGAGGGAAAGGTTTACTGCGTTGAATGCGGTGAAGTAAAGGAAACGCTGCCTTCTAAGGAACATCAGTGGAAAGCGGTTTCCAGGGAGCCTGACCTGGAACTGCAGATGCATCGTTTCTGCTACAGATGCGGACTGGACATGACACAGGAAGACTATGGCAACGATGAAGTTCTGGCCCATAACAGAAGTCATGTGGAGGGATCTCATTTCGGATCGGGAGAAACCTGGGTTTCAACCGGAAAAGACCGGGTGCGGTATCAGTGTACCCGCTGTGAAAGCACGAAGGTTACTTACGAAACCAGTGCCTCTGCCGGAAAGGGTGATTCTTATCTGTACCACCGGGATCTGGCGGACACAAACCACGGCCTGATCCATCATGTGTACTGTGTCCTCTGCGATGAAGATATCAATGAGCTGACTTTTGAAAAGATGAAAGAACATATACAAAACCACCTGAAGAAGTAACATTTCAGATCCAAGGACCTTTCGGGGTCCTTTTTTTACGCGATAAGGCCTGAGCAGGCGCGCGTGCCCGCACGCGAAGCATGCGAGGGCCAACGTACATCGAGCGGCGAGGCCGCGAGATGTGCGTATCGCGCAGATCGGATGGGGGAGCAAGGCATCCCCCATCCGATAAAGAGATATTGACTATCCATGGGATGACAGAATGGAAACGATCAGTCTTCAGATAATTGCTCCGTCAGTTCCCTGACTTTCGCCTGAAACTCATCGACGGACATACCTGCGCGCTCAGCAGCTTTTTCCATGGTCATATCACCGGTTTTCGTTAAATCAAAAAGCGCCAAGATTCTGCCTTCTGCGCGTCCTTCTGCGCGTCCTTCTGCGAGTCCTACTGCATGTCCTGCTGCACGTCCTTCTTCCAAACCTTCTTTTCTTGCCAGTTTTTTTTCAAAACGCAATTCATCTTCATAACGCATAATGTCCCTCCGCAAGAATCGATTTGCCTTGGCTTTCTGAACCAGTGTATCAAGGGAGTTCGTAAACGTATCAGATGCACGTCCGTTTTCAACAAAGTCCAGAAAAGCCTGCATTTCCGGCGTGATGAATCCCTCGGTTCCTTTGGTATTAAAAAAGATCTTGTGTGAACCATCCTGCAGCGGTAGTCCGGGTTCCTCAAGACACATGTTTTGAAATGTGTAGATACGTTTTCCACTGTTAAATGGGTCAAAGGAACAGATAAATATCACGTAGGAATCTCTTAAATCATTATACTCCTCGCCGCGCTTAAAAGCCACCTCGTCCAGCATAGAACCATAGTAACGGCTGCGATGGGGCAGATCACTTACAGATGCCACCTGCATTTCGATATCATAGACACTTTTTCCATCTTCTGCATAGACGTCCAGCCGGACGCCATGACTGTCATCAGCGCCTTCAATATCTTCTTCGTCCTTCACATATACCAGTTTTCCAATAGATAAATCCGGAAGCGCGATCTGCAGAAACCTGCGGCAGGCGTCGGGATTTCGCATGACATGCGCAAAAAGATAGCGATTCTTAAGTGTGATCTGATTCCAGCGTCTGTCACTGGATGACATGGTTAGGGACAGCTCTTGATTTGTAGACTGCATAAATCATTCCTTTCATAGGTTGGCAGTTTTGGAACGGATTGTTCCGCTGCCTTTGGTTGATGGAATGCTTTGAAATCTGCCTTTTTCAAATGCAAAACAGATTTCAAATGCGTCATGGAGTGTCAAGAGCTCTTGTGGATTACTCCATATACGGTTACTATAACACAAGACAAAAATTGTAATTCTAAACTTTTTCTAAAATCGATGAAAAATGGTACAATCAAAGGGCTCGCAGGGATGAGGGAAGATAGATAGATCGTAGAGATCACCTTATGACATTTCATTCAAGGATAGAATCACACAGATACTGCAGTTCTGCCATATAGGAGCATATATGAACGCATTCAAAGGCATTTTCACCCCCAAACGTCCGGAGGAGATCGAACTGGACGACACTTCCTTCCGCCGCCGCACCATTGCGGTGCTGATTCTTTTGGTCATTGGCATTGGCGCCATCGGTACCGGCCTGTGGCAGGGGCTGTCCAAAGATTCCGGCTACACGGTGATCGAAGCCCCCGCCGGAGCGGACAGTTTTCAGGATGAGATCCGGCTGCTGTACGACGTCAGCACTGAGGCACCTACAGCGGATTACCGGGCGGCAGCCACGGCCTACACGGAAGCCAACCGCCGGGCCTACCGCGTCTTTGACGCTTACCGGACCTACAGCGCCGAGGATCTTCCCTACGGCGCCAATCTGGCAGCCATAAACGCATCCCCCAACGAAGATATTCAGATCGATCCCTGGCTGTATGATGCCATGACGAAAATGGAAGGAGAGTACGTTCGGGATGGCGGCGAACCTGCCCGGCTCCTGTACATGGCTCCCATCTATGAATCCTATGATTCCCTGTTCCACTGCATGGAAGACGAGGAGACAGAAAGCTTTGATCCCGAAGTCAATGCCGATCTGGCCTCCTGGATGGAGGAAACGCTGTCCTACATCAACGACAGCCGGCACATCCGCCTGGAATTCCCCGGAGAAAACACCGTCCGTCTGGTGGTATCGGAAGAGTATCAGACCTTTGCGGAAGAAAACGGCATCGGCGCTTACATTGACTTCTGGCTGCTGAAAAACGCCTTTGCCATGGACGCCATTGCGGATGCCATGGCCGAAGCCGGCTGCACCCACGCGGCGTTAACCTCTGCAGATGGCATTTCCCGCACAATCGACGAGCGCGGCGTGTCCATGACCTTAGAACTTTCCGACCGGGCGGTGGAATACACCAGTCCTTCCTCCGCGGCGGTGCTGAAAGATGAGCCTGCAGCAGATTCCTATGACGATCGCTTCTATGTGCGCAAGGATGGCCGGGTGATCACCCCCTATATTGATCCCAAGGACGGAAAAAGTAAGGCGTCTTATAAAGAAATTGCCCTTTTGGGCGATGTGCCGGCGTCTGAACTGGCGTATCATGGACTTATGGTCCAACTGGGATACCGATCGCCGGATGCTGCTGACGGAATAGAAGTGATGGTATCAGCGCCTTAATAGAATATGTGAGAAGATGTGAAACTGCAGTGCACGCCCGGATTGACTGCAACGGATGCGTCGCACAGCGCCTTTTGAAATTATGCGTTGATTATTTTCAAGGCAGAGCACATCTGCTATAATTGATTTGATATTGGATCAATACCTGCATCAGGCTGATGGGACTGCATTTGACTTGCAGATCCCTGGAGGAAAAGACAATGAAACCATACTGTGAATATTCCCTTGAGGAATTAAAAGAAGAGTACGAAGCCGTACGCAAGCGCTATCGCGAGTTCCAGAACATGGACTTAAAGCTGGACATGTCCCGCGGAAAGCCCTGCATCGACCAGCTGGATCTTTCCATGGGCATCATGGACGCCTTAAATTCCCGGGCCGACCTGACCTGTGAAGACGGCACTGACTGCCGCAACTACGGCGTTTTGGACGGCATTTACGAAGCCAAGGTTCTGATTGGCGATATGATGGAAAACAACCCGGACAACATCATCATTTACGGCAACTCGTCCTTAAACGTGATGTACGACACCGTAGCCCGGGCCATGACCCACGGCATCATGGGCAACACTCCCTGGTGCAAGCTGGACAAGGTGAAATTCCTCTGCCCGGTACCCGGCTATGACCGTCACTTCGCCATCACCGAGTATTTCGGCATTGAGATGATTCCCGTGCCCATGACCCCTGAAGGCCCCGATATGGACATGGTAGAGCAGCTGGTTTCCAGTGACGAAGCCATCAAGGGTATCTGGTGCGTGCCCAAGTACTCCAACCCCCAGGGTTATTCCTACTCGGATGCCACCGTGCGCCGGTTCGCCCGCTTAAAGCCCAAGGCAAAGGATTTCCGCATCTTCTGGGACAACGCCTACGGCATTCATCACCTGTACGACGAGCCCCAGGATTACCTGATCGAGATCTTAGCCGAGTGCAAGAGATGCGGCAATCCGGACATGGTGTACAAGTTCGCCTCCACCAGCAAGATCACCTTCCCGGGAAGCGGTATCGCGGCCTTAGCCACCTCCGCCAACAACCTGGAAGACATCAAAAAGCAGCTGCAGAACCAGACCATCGGCCACGACAAGGTGAATCAGCTGCGTCATGTGCGGTTCTTTAAAGACATTCACGGCATGACCGAGCACATGAAAAAGCACGCCGCCATCCTTCGTCCCAAGTTCGAAGCGGTGGAAGAGATCCTAGAGCGTGAATTAGGCGGATTAGGTGTGGGCAGCTGGACCAAGCCCAACGGCGGCTATTTCATCAGCTTTGACGCTCCGGAAGGCTGCGCGAAAGACATCGTCCGCAAGGCCATGGGCGCGGGCGTCAAGATGACCAACGCCGGTGCCACCTGGCCTTATGGCAAGGATCCCAGGGATTCCAACATCCGCATCGCACCCACCTATCCGCCCATCGGCGACTTAAAGACGGCTACGGAACTTTTTACGGTGTGCGTGCGCCTGGTTGCCTTAAAGAAGATGATCGCCGAAGCGGAGCAGCAGACGGCATAAACAGGATCATCGGCCATAGAAAACAAAGGGAGTTTTCGGTGGCAGAGGATAAAAGGGAGCAAACCCGCAACAAGTATTTATAAAAAGAAGGAGGAAGTGACTTATGGGACTGATTCAGGCAGCATTAACATCCGCCGGCGGCGTATTGGGAGATGCGTGGAAGGAGTTTTTCTACTGTGACGCCATGCCAAGTGACGTTCTCGTCCGCAGAGGCATGAAGCAGACTGGCAAAGGCTCTTCCAACAAGGGCAACGACAACATCATCACCAGCGGAAGCGGTATTGCAGTGGCCGACGGACAGTGCGTACTGATCGTCGATCAGGGCCAGATCGTGGAAGTCTGCGCCGAGCCCGGCGAATACACCTACGACGCCTCCACCGAGCCGTCCATCTTTTCCGGCAACTTAGGCGACATGATTCAGCAGACCTTCGCCCAGATCGGCAGACGTTTCACCTACGGCGGCGACACGGGTAAAGATCAGCGCATCTATTACTTCAACACCAAGGAACTGTTAGACAACAAGTTCGGCACGCCCAGCCCGGTTCCCTTCCGCTTTGTAGATTCCAAGATCAACCTGGACATCGACGTATCCGTGCGCTGCTCAGGTACCTATTCCTTCGTCATCGCCGATCCGCTGCTGTTCTATAAGAACGTGTGCGGAAACGTTCAGCAGGACTACACCATCGAAGAGATCGGACCCCAGCTGAAGGCGGAATTTGTAAGCGCCCTCGCTCCGGCCTTAGCCAAGCTTTCCGATCTGGAAATCCGTCCCAACCAGCTGCCGGCGCACGGCATGGAACTGGAGGAGGCTTTAAACGAGACCCTTTCCAAGAAGTGGGGCGAAACCCGCGGTCTGCGCATCAAGCAGGTTGCCTTAAATCCGATTACCCTGTCTGCGGAAGACGAAGAGCTGATCAAGACGGCTCAGCGTACCGCCATGTACAAGGATCCCATCATGGCCGCTGCAAATCTTGCCGGCGCTCAGGCCGACGCCATGAAGGCCGCCGCTTCCAACAGCGCGGGCGCTTTCACCGGCTTCATGGGCATGGGTATGGCACAGCAGGCCGGCGGTATGGACATCAACAGCCTGTACGCCATGGGCGCACAGCAGCAGGCCCAGGCTCCTCAGCAGCCCGTACAGCCCGCTCCGGCTCCGGCCGCCGCCGCTCCGAAGATTGACTTCTGGACCTGCCCCTCCTGCGGACAGCAGAACCAGGGCAAGTTCTGTGCCAACTGCGGCGCGAAGAAACCCGCCGGCGCACTGCAGTACAAGTGCGACAAGTGCGGATGGGTACCGGCTGATCCCACCAACCCGCCGAAATTCTGCCCCGAGTGCGGAGATCCCTTCGGTGACGAGGACGCGGTACAGTAATATAAGTCCTATAACGCCCCGGCTGCGCAAAAGCGGGCCGGGGCATGTGTTCATATGGAGAAAAGATTATGGCAGATCTTCGACAGTATAAATGCCCCAACTGCGGCGGTCGCATCGAATTCAACAGCGGCGCCCAGAAAATGGTCTGTCCTTACTGTGATACGACATACGACGTGGACGAATTCCTGGCCCAGTTCGGCGACGAAACCCAGGGAGCCCAGGCCGGCCAGGAAACCGGGGAAGTCGTATCTACCGAACAGGACGCCGACTGGCAGATGGAGGCCAGTGAATGGAACACCGGCGAAGACGGCCTGCTGCACTATGTGTGCCAGTCCTGCGGCGGCGAAATCGTGGCAGACGCCAACACGGCCGCCACGCGCTGCCCCTACTGTGACAACCCGGTCACCGTAGCGGCGCAGATGTCCGGCACGCTGCGGCCGGATCTGCTGATCCCCTTCGCCTTAGACAAAAAGGCGGCGAAAGAGAAGTACAAGCAGCACATCGCAGACAAGAAGCTGCTTCCCCGCATCTTCTCCGCCGAAAACCACATCGACGAGATCCAGGGCGTATACGTGCCCTTCTGGCTGTTTGACGCCAAGGTGGACGCCAACTTCGTATTCAACGCCTCCCGGGTGGCCAGCCGCCACCGCCAGGGGGATTACGACGTGGTGGAAACCGATCACTTCCAGCTGCAGCGGTCCGGACGTATGGAATTTTCCGGTGTGCCCACCGACGGCTCCACCCGCATGGATGACGATCTCATGGACTCCATCGAGCCCTTCTATCTCACCGCCGCCGTAGACTTCGCCCCGGCGTATCTGGCCGGCTATCTGGCCGAGCGCTACGACGTCACGGCAGAAGACAGCTTTGAGCGGGCCCGCCAGCGCATCCACCACAGCGCCGAAACCGCCATGCGCCAGAGCGTGGCCGAATGGCCCGACGCTACCGTAGCCGCCAATCACACCCGCATCACGGAAGGCAGTGTGCGCTACGCGTTCTATCCCGTGTGGCTGTTAAACACCACCTACAACGGGCAGAAATACGTCTTCGCCATGAACGGCCAGACCGGCAAATTCGTAGGCGACCTGCCCTGCGACAACAGCCTGTACTGGAAATACGTATTAAAACGGCTCGCACTGATCGGTGCCGGCGTCTTCGCCGCACTGGCAGGACTGCATTTCTTCTTATAGGAAAGGAGGTAAAACATGAAAAAAACGAATCGTAGAATGCGATCCGCATGGGCAGCCCGTGCAGCGTTAGCAATGTTTGCCTTCGCCTTCATCCTGCTGTGCGTGCCCCAGACCGCCAAAGCCACCACCACCGCCGAAAACGGTGTGGTCATCGCCGACAAATGGCAGCAGAACGCGCCGCTTCTGATGGACTACGCCGACCTGCTTTCCTCCAGCGAAGAAAGCGCCCTCTTAGCCAAACTGGAAGAAATCTCGGCTCGCCAGGGCATGGACGTCGCCATCGTCACGGACGACAGCCTGTACGGCAAAACCGACATGGAATACGCCGATGACTATTATGACTACTGCGGACTCGGCCAGGGTATCGCCAACAGCGGCGTGATCTTCTCCTTAAATATGGAAGACCGCAGCTACTGGATCTCCACCGCAGGAGACGGCATCAGCGCCTTCACCGACTATGGTATCAGCTACATCGGCGATGAAGTACGCTCCTACTTAAGCGAAGGCGATTACTACGGCGGCTTAACCCATTACGCCGACTTAGCCGACGCCTTCATCACCGAGTGGAAAACCAACGGCGCCTTCGACGTCAACCACCAGGTGCCCGAAAACTTCCCGCTGGCCCGCAACGCCCTGATCGCAACAGGAGCCGGAGCCGCCACCGCCTTCGGAGCCGGCGCCACACAGAAAAGCAAACTAAAAAGCGTACGCAAAGCCTACGGGGCCGAAGGATATATCACCCCCGGAAGCATGCAGCTGTACGGCGGACATGACATGTTCATCAACCGCACCATACAGCACATCCCGATCCCGAAACAAAGTTCAGGAGGAGGAAGCAGTACCCACCACTCCTCCAGTGGAGTTAGTCATGGTGGTGGGGGTGGTCACTTTTAGTGCATATTAGCGTATAAGCTGGTTTCAAAAAGAGCTGCCTTGTGCTTGCACAAAAGGCAGCTCTTTTTAGAAACCGCAACGGAAATGAGCACGAGCCTGCGTAAGCAGGCGGAAAGTGCGAATTTCCGTAGTGCTGCGAAAGTGCGAAGCACGAAGCAGCACGTGGCTTATACGCGTAGCCATTACGGCCAGCACGAGCCTGCGTAAGCAGGCGGAAAGTGCGAATTTCCGTAGTGCTGCGAGAGTGCGAAGCACGAAGCAGCACGTGGTCTATGCACGTAGCGTCCCCCGCAAGCTATAAACTATAAAAGCCTTCTGCAAAATAGTGCAGAAGGCTTTTTATTTACCTAAAGGTCAAATCATATTCTATTCCATAAAAAACAAAACACATCTATATAAATAAATCACGCTCATTTAACCAAATCTGATTTAAGTACACTTAAATCAAAATCGAAAACCACCCCTTACTGACAGATAAATAGTCTTAAACGCCTGTAAACACATACCTTGTATAACCTTTGCATACCCCAAAATGCATAAGTTTTTGTTGCTTTTTTTGACGGGAAGGACTATATTATCTATGTATACATAGAAAGTGCGAAATGGAAAAAAGTGTACTTTTTGGAACGCTGAAAACCGCTATCCATGGGGGGTTGCGGGTTTCGTGAAAACAATTTTTTGACGGAACAAGGACAGATATATGAAGCAAAAGGATTTATCAGGGCTTACATTTGGACGTCTCACCGCACTTTATCCCACCGATCAGCGAGATTACAAAGGCAGCGTGATCTGGCATTGCCGCTGCAGCTGCGGAACGGAACTGGATCTTTCCTCTTGCACACTGATTCATGGCACGCAGCGCAGCTGCGGATGCCGCAGAAAGGAACAGCGCAAAGAGCTGGTCAATCATCTCGGCTATGTAGCCGGCACATCCGCCGTTCGCATCAAGCGCCGGGAACCCAATCGAACCAGCCGCACCGGCGTGTTGGGCGTTTATCAGAAACGCGGCCGGTACTGCGTGGAAATCGCCATCCAGAAGAAATCCTATTACCTGGGCTCCTACAAGGATCTTGAAGTTGCCAAACAGGTTCGCAAGGAAGCAGAACACGTGGTTTTCGATGGCTTCATTGATTACTACGAGTCTTATAAGAGGATTGCTGAAGAGAATCCGGGCTGGCAGGAAGAAAACCCCATTACCTTGGAGGTTCGAAAAGATGGAAATCAGGAACTGACCGTTGAGTTTTCGCCGCGGCTGGAACAATACGCCTGAAGGACGCAGATTCAGTTTTTGGTCGGGATCTTCGCACAGAACGGTGATCAGCAATCATCAATATCTGAAGAGGGATTATGACAGATAAAGAACTAAAACGTCTGAAACGCATTGAGCTGCTGGAGATTCTGATCGCGCAGGATGAAGAGATCGAAGACTTAAACAATCAGCTTCGTGACGTAAAAGAGCAGCTGGCCAGAAGCAATGCCATCATCGACAAAGTGCTGGTTCGCATGTCTCTGGTCAATGACAGGACAGAAGGCGATGAAGATATAGTAATTCCGCCGCTGCAGGAGGAAGAAGCAAAGCCCTCCAATCCGGAGAGTGGCTTATGAATATAGAAACAACGCAACCCAAAGAGCGGCCCACCCGGGAGCAGCTGGAGCAGCTGTACGAAAAGGTTCGCTATCGAAGGAACTTCAGAAGAACCCTTCGAAGCACCATTTTCTCCCTGGTCACCATCGCCGCCGCAGCCGTACTGGTAGCCGTGCTGCTACTGCCGGTGCTTCAGATTTACGGCACATCGATGAATCCGGCCCTTCACGAAGGTAACCTGGTTCTCTCGGTAAAGGGAGGAACCTTCGAAACGGGTGATGTCATTGCTTTCTACTATAACAATAAGATCCTGGTGAAGCGGGTCATCGCCCACGCAGGACAATGGGTGGACATCGACGATGAAGGCAACGTCTATGTCAACAACGTCAAACTCGACGAACCCTATGTCCAGGACAAAGCCTTCGGAGACTGTAACATCGAACTGCCGTATCAGGTACCGGAATCGAGACTGTTCGTGATGGGAGATCACAGAAGCGTCTCGGTGGACAGCCGGAACACATCGGTCGGATGTGTCGCAGAGGAACAGATCGTAGGAAAGATCATTTATCGGATCTGGCCAATGAACGATATAGGTCAAGTGAAATGATGGAGAGACAAGAAGTGAAGAACAGAAAGAAAATCAACTGGAGTCTCTGGCGCCGCAGGGTGGCCCTGCCCGTCGCGATGGTGGTGGTATTTGTCACCACCTATTCGCTGATTCTGCCTGCCATTACCATGGAGAATCAGACCTACTGCGGAATCGAGGAGCATCAGCACACAGACGCGTGCTACACCGTCGAGACCGTCTATACCTGCGGTCTGGAAGAGAGCGAAGAGCATACCCACACGGATGAGTGCGTTTCTGAAGTCAGAACCCTCACCTGCGGGCTGGAAGAGCACGTCCATGCTGCGGAATGCTTCGTGGATCCCAACGCGGCTGCGGAAGAAGTGACCGAGACGGCGGAAGCCGCCGAGGCAACGGAAACTGCAGAAGTGGGCGAAGCGACTGCAGAGGCAGAGGTTTCTGGTGAAGCTCTCGTGGCGGAAACAGAGAACAATGCGGGCGAAGCGGCAGACGCACAGACCGCGGAAGACGCTCCGGCAGAAAATGCGGATGCGGCGGCTGTGGAAACCGCTGCCGATGAAGCGGAAGTACCGCTGGCTGGTTCTTCCTTCTTTGACGTCACCCTTGGCGAAGCTGCTCCGGAAGTAACTGCTCCGGTTCCGACCGACGTGGCATTTGAGCAGATCTTAGAACCTGAAAGCAACGAACGCAAAGTCATCGTAAACGTGGACTGCACCGCAGCAGCCGGTATCCCGGCGGACGCCGTTCTGGAAGTGAAAGAATACTTCGACACCGATCCGGAGTACGGCGCGCTGGTTGCAGCAACCGAAGGCGAGCTTTGCAGGAATGGCAGAGAGATGCTCTGGGGCCGCTACTTTGATTTCACCATCCGCGATGCCGCCGGCAACGAACTTGCCCTGCAGGCACCGGTGAAGGTGAAGGTGGTCTGGGATGCCTTTGCGGAGCATGAGATCCATGCCGTCAGCCTGGATGCTGTTCAGCCGGCTGAGGTGGAATTAACTGCAAAAGACAACACCGTCCGTTTTGACGCCGATGGCTTCACCGCCTTTGCCGTTGCCGAGATGAAGGCAGACGAACTTCCGGCAGAGGAAGCAGTTGTTGTTGAAGAAACCCCGGCGGAAGAACCCGCTGCTGTAACAGAAGAGACCACCGAAGTTGCCGAGAATCCCTATGTCGAACCCGGCAAGACCCTGATTCCGGTTCCGGAATTCGAAATGAGCGAAACCGAGCTCACCGAGGAAGGCGAAGTCTTCTTCATGGTTGACGAAGAAGAGAAGACCGTTGTCGGTGCTGACGTTACCCTGCGCAAAGTGCTGGTATCTGATGGCCAGAACGTTACCGTAACCGTAGACTGCAAGGCAGAAGCCGGTGTACCGGAAGATGCCCAACTTGAAATCCGTGAAATCAAGCAGACCGAGTCTGTCTATGACGACTATCTGAACGATGCCAAGGACACCCTGGGTGTAAAAGAAGAAGAAATCACCTACGTACGCTTCTTCGACATCACCATCCTGGATGCCGACGGTAACGAAATCCAGCCGGCCATCCCCGTGGACGTGAAGATTGTCCTGGGCGACAAGACCGAAACTACAAACGAAGAAAACGCACCTCAGGTGCTGCACTATGCCCAAGAGAAGACCGAAGTCGTGGAATCCACGACCGAAGGGGACACTGTGACCTTCGAAGCTGATGGGTTTTCAGTGTGGGGCATTGTAGAAACCGGTACGGTCACGGTAGATTACCTGACAAGTGACGGTAGTACATATGAGATTACCGTTGATCTCACAGGTGTAACAAACATTCCGCAAGACGCTAGCCTTGATATTCGTGAACTCGTTGGCACCGAATATGATCAGTATCTGGCAAGCGCAGCAGCTAAACTTGGGGTTGATGTCGACAGTATCGCAAAGGCGAAACTCTTCGATATTACAATTAAAAATGACTCAGAAGAAATTCAGCCGAACGGAACTGTAAAAGTCGATGTGAAGCTGAAGGACGAAGCCTTCGAAAAGGCTGCCGTTGTTCACTTTGGCGAAGAGACGGAGGTGCTCTATGCAGAAGTAGAAGAAGATGTGGTCTCTTTCGAGACAACAGGCTTCTCAATCTATGCAATCGTAGAGAGTGACGGACTGCCGCAGCCGCCCCGTGTAACCTTTGAATTCTCAGATCCTAATAACCCGAACTTTACGTTCATTGATAAAGCTGGCCATGAACAGACTACGCAGATTATTAAGAACGGAGAAGTTTTACAGGATGTAGGCCTTCCGACGATCCCGGAGGGAGAAAAATTTAATGGGTGGTTCATTTATAACGGCGACAATCCTGTTGAAGCAATCTCGTTTGACAGTGCTATCGCGGTTGCGTATGGAGAAGCGGGGGCTGGCAGCACTATAAGTGCAAGCAGCATCACTATCGATCCGAATGATCTGAACGAGGATGGAACATATCATGTCCAGGTTAAGGCTTTCTTCGGTGAAGTTGTTTACCTGACATTCTACGAAGACGCTGCCGGAACCAACATTCTAAATAGAATTCAGATTGCAAAGGGATCTGAGTACAATATTGCAACCCAGACAGTAACCGCTCCTAATTCAGAGCTTGCTTTCCAGGGATGGAATGAAACTGCTGGTGAGAATGATGACACCAGAGAAGCAATAACAAGCACAACAATGACGTTCAATGCTGATGACAGCTTCTATCCCATCTTCAAGTCCGGTCACTGGATCACCTTCTATGCCGGTGCAACCGGAAGCGGTGCAGACTATACGGCTCCAGTATTTGTAATTGCTGGAGATACTGCATCAGGTGCTCAGCCGTCGAATCCTGAATGGAAGGGATATGCGTTCCAGTATTGGACAGAGACGAACATTTACACTGGTGAAAATGGCTCTTATGTACAACCGACCACAGCTCCTACACGTTTCAACTTTAATAGTGAAATAAATGAGGCAAAGACGCTGTACGCCTACTGGACTCCGGCGGATACGACATATACGGTTGTATTCTGGAAGCAGAATGTAACAGACAATAAGAATGCTTCAAGCACAAACTCACAAACGTATACATTTGCTGAACAAATTACAGAAAATGGCACTACAGGCACGATTGTAGCAGCCTCAGATTATGTCGGCAGATATAGTGGATTTGATTTAAATACTACAAGGAGTGATTCTAGTGTTGTTGTTAATGCGGATGGCACAAGTATTATTAACATCTATTTCGATCGTCAGTTGATAACACTGAAATTCTATAGAAATGGAAATAATACTGGGGCACCAGGATACGATAGTAATTATTACAACACAACAACAGGCAATACCCGAGTAACTGTATATACAGGTTTATATGGTCAAACTTTAGCTCAGAATAATTATGAGTGGCCAGATGGAGAATGGAGTTTTTATACTACAAATAGTACAGCGGGCATGTCGTATTTAGGGCAGTTTGTTTTCCCGATGACAAATACGGGTGGCAGAGTTGTTCGTGATACAGCAAATCAGGAAATGCGACTCTACTTTACAGGAGCTGGAGCATCAGACATTCGATATTACATTCAGGATGCAAACAACCCTAACAATTATACTCTAGCCGACACAGGAAAAGGATCGGGCGGTACATTTAATTTTTCAGAAAAATTTGATGGCTTTGAAATTTACCAGTATCGACGACTCAATCATAATACAACAACGGTATATCAAAGTTGGACTAATGCGGCCGTAGGAGGAACAACTCCAACATCTCATACAACAGGATGGGGATGGAACCAGCAAACGGTTTATGAAGATCTAGAAATTAGATACAACCGTAAAACATATAATCTCAAATATCTTGATTCTGTAGATAATACTGAATTATCTGGTATCACTACTCAAAGAGTTGTTTATGGTGCTAATCTCGCTTCTTATGAGCCGGCTTCCACATTTATACCAGTTTCTCAATATCCAGGCAAAGTTTGGGATGGGAAATGGTACAAGGACCAGGCCTGTTCTGAAGAATTTGACTGGTCCATAACGATGCCTAATGCAGACATGGTTGTCTATGCTGGATGGGAGGATGTTTACTACAAAGTCGATATCGATCCTAATGGCGGTACACTTACCGAAGGTGAGTCCACACTTTTCTGGCGTACTTATGGACAAACTGTTCAGAGATATGACGACGTTGTCCGCGATTATGCCGAAGATCCTGATGGAAATTACAAGTACGAAGATTTCCTGCGCAGCAAATACGAAGCAGCCGGATATGATCCATGGGATTATGACGGATACCTGAGAACAGCGCGGTACGTGAGCAGCGATACCACAACAACGGTTCCAATGGTGCCATACGGAGAAACGGAAGCAACAGGAACATTTACGTATCCATATGAATCCACCAGATACGCATATGAGAAAGGCGCATATGCTCTGATCGGCTGGTATGAGCTTACATTTGCTGACGGTCATTATGGTGATCTGAATTACGTAACAGGCGAAAGTCTTTACAACTTCGGAACCGGAGTTACCCATGACACCTATATCCAGGCTAAGTGGAGACGTGTTGGTGAATATCATGTTGAGTACAAGCCAAACGTGTACTTAATGGATGTCGACGGAAACATAAATACTTCCGATAGCGGTATTGAAACCACAAACCTTCCGAGCGATGGATTTAGCTATGCCGACCAGTCTCAGTCATCTATTATGCGGTCGCCGGATTCACCGATCACGCGTACTGTAGAAGGTGAAAGCAAGCAATACGTATTCCAGGGATGGTATTACAACGGCCAGCTGTATACGCCTGGTGACGTATTTACAGTTCTTTCCTCTCTTGCTGAGGATAAGGTGATTGGGCATGACGATGAACACGATGCGGATATTATCCAGAAGACGGTTTACATTTATCCGGTATATCAGTCAGTAGATGATCTTCCGGTAGATGTTACACATATCTACTGGTACTCCAACTGGCAGGATACGGATGGTAATGTCATTCCGGGTAGAACGGAAGAAAATCAGCTCAAGGATGAAACCAACAATCAGCTGCAGCCGAACGAAGCCGTCGACATCGATTACATTGACAAGCTTCTAAACGGAAGCAATGCATATGATGGATATACATTCCTTGGCTGGGCAAAATCACCGACAGCAAGAACACCTTGGCTGACCTATAACAGCGAAACAGGTAAGTTCTCCACTGTTAAAGACGGAGTTACATACGATAATGTAACGCAAGTTGCGGCAGATGAAGTCCTTCCTTATGAAGATCTGTTTGCGGTCTGGGAAATCAATAAGTATACAGTGACCGTAACTAAGACTGTTGCAGGAACAGGTGCTGATCAGCATAGAGGATTTACCTTTGCTCCGGTATTCACAGGTTATTCAGGCGGTTCAAACTTCATTCTTGCCGGTGAACAGACTACCGTCACAGATGAAGATACTGGAACGACATATACCTACAATACGAGCAAAGAGTTCACAGAAGTTCCTTATGGTGCAACGCTGACGCTTACAGAAAATCAGGAAGACGAGTATGTCACCACTGTAAAGTATTCCGTTACCTCAAATGTTGACGGAACTGCTATAGAGAATCCTGAAGAAGTAAGCGGTACAAACGGTGCAACATATACTATCCAGGGCGATATAACAATTGCTTATACAAACACGCTGAAAACGACAACAGTAACTGTTAAGAAATCTCTGGAAAATCAGTATATTAACAGTCAAACCGGACAGGACTTCTCGTTCACAGCAACATATGCAGGCGCTGATCCGATAACCTTTACGGTAAACAGTAATGATACTGATGGCTATACGATCGAAAATGTGCCTGTTGGCGTAGAGATGGTGATTTCTGAAGCTGCTGACGAAGCATATGCATACACCGTAACAACGGCAGGAACAAACAGTGAAGATACAGATGAAGTTGCAAATACTTATACATTCCAAGTTCCTGCCAATGGCGATACTGTAACATTCACGAATACGGTGGTCACAGTAAATGGGGTCAATGTTACAAAGACAGATGACAAGACACCGGCTACTGGCCTGAGCGGAGCAGATTTTACGCTTACCAGAAACACAAAGCTTGATGGTACGGGAAGTTATACGACAATACCTGGAGATTTCAGTGGAACGCTTACATCGGGTGCGAATGGTGTACTGATCAGCGCAGGAACACTTCCTGTCGGTTATTACAAATTGACAGAAGACAAATCACCGGATGGTTACATCATTACGAACAATGAGGTCACCTTCAAGGTTTCTGAAGAAACAGAAGGTGTGAAACTGATCTCAGAGGTCAGCGGAGAAAACGCATCTGTAAGCGATGATGGTAAGACATTGACCATCACCAATCAGACGGGACAGGCACTGCCGCATACTGGCGGTCATGGCACACTCCTTTATACATTAAGCGGCATTGCATTAATGCTGAGCGCCGCTATGATGTACGGCTTCAGAATGAGGCGTAGGGAAAGGAGGTTAACAAGAAGATAGCCTCTGATCTCGACGAATAAACTGACGCCGAAACAACTGAAGACGAATAGACAACTCTATAAACGGGCTGATCGGAAACTGATCAGTCGAGACGGAATCGGATCAGCCCTGGAAAAACCAGCTGTGGTTTGAAACAGCGTAAAACCAATGCCCTTCTGGGGCGAGAAAGGAACTACTTATTAGAAACGTCCTTGAAGGGACAACAAAAAGAAAGGATGAAGAAAATGAAGAAAATGAAATCTTTCTTCGCTCTGCTGATTGCCATGGTTATGGTTCTGGGTATGAGCACAAGTGTATTCGCGCAGACCGTTGGCACAGCTGCTGACGGAAAAGGCAACATTACTATCAGCAATGCATCTAAGGGTGAAACCTATGCTGTATACAAACTGTTTGATGCTACCAATAGCGCAACTCAAACAAATGGTGAGAGCAACTCTATCGCTTATACTGGAACTATTCCGGATAGTCTTTCAGCTTATTTCACAGCAGATGCTGCTGGTAATATCACTGCTACTGACGCTGCGAAAAATGGTGATTCTCTTTCCGATGCAGCAATTGCAGCATTGAAGGCATGGGCGGCAACTCAGACAGCAACTGCATCTGTTGTAAGTGATGGTACAGAACTTACTTTTGCCGGTCTTGATTATGGATACTATGTTGTTACTACAACGCAGGGTGAGACAGCGATCTCTGTTGATTCCACAAAACCGAATGCAACTATCATCGATAAGAATACTACACCTCCGATTAGCAATCCTACTAAGACTGCTGATGATAAAGATGTATTCATTGGCCAGACAGTTACATATACTGTGAAGTTTGGTACAGCCAACTTTGACGGAACTAAGCAGATTATTTCTTACACTGTAAAAGATACTCCGGCAACCGGTTCTCTTGAAGACATCAATGTTACCAGCATCATTGTTGATGATGATGGAGATACAACTACTACAACCGACCAGACAACTCTTACAGTTCAGCAGTTTGCAAACAACCAGATTACAATTCCGTGGGCTTCTGGAAATGCTACAGATGGTTACTCATCTCTGTATAAGAATGGCGCTACTCTGATCATTACTTATACCGCTAAGGTTGCAGCTACTGCAGCAGTTGATGGCGCAGGAAACACCAACGAAGTTGAGCTTTCTTATAAGACAGATGACAATGAAGATCATCCTTATCAGCAGAAGATTACTGATACGATTTTCACCTACGCTCTTGCAATCAAGAAAGTTGACCAGGCGGGCGGAAATCTTGCAGGTGCTGTATTTGAACTTCCGTTCTATGTAAGCACAACTGCAGCTGCTGATGGCGCATATGTTGCGATTGATCCTACGGCGTACGCAGCACTGGATGATACTGCTAAGGCAGATTATACAAACAGCCTTACTACTCCGGCAGATGGCCTGATCAAGATTAAAGGTATCCAGCAGGGCACTTACAGCTTTACTGAAACTGAGGCTCCTAAGGGCTATAACAAGCTGACAGCTCCTGTTTCTGTAGATGCTGTTAAGACTGGATCTACGACCACTTCTGTTACAACTTATTTTGATGCAGATGGAAATAAGGTTGATGAACATGTAGATACTGGCTTTGATGTTCTCGTAAGCATTAATGATCTTGCGGCTACTCCGGTTGTTGTAGTCAACAAGACCGGTACAGAGCTTCCCTCCACTGGTGGTATCGGTACCACGATCTTCTACATCCTTGGTGCCATCCTTGTTCTTGGTGCTGGCATTGTTCTGGTAACCCGCCGCCGCACCAACGCTCAGTAAGCTGAAGCGACCTGCGCAAAATAAGTGATCCCAAGAAGGTATTCCACCTGATGTGATCACATCGATTTAAAACGTACCATGATCAACTGGGAGCTTGGGCCTATGGCCCAGGCTCCCAGGGAAACACAACCACCTTTCATGTAAGGAACTCCATGCATGAAGATTAATGCTTTTAACATTTTTTTCTCCGTGATCCTGATCGCGGGACTCGGACTTCTGGCGTATCCGTCCTTTTCCAACTACTGGAACTCCTTCCACCAGTCTCGGGCCATCACTTCCTACAGTGAGACGGTGACCTCCATGGATACGGAAAAGTATGAGGAAATCGTAAACAAAGCGAAGGACTACAACCGCCGCATCGCCGATAACGGGATCCACTGGAATTTCACGGAAGAAGAAGAGCAGGAATACTTAGACACCTTAAATATCAACGACGGTCCCATGGGATACATCGAAATCCCCCGGATCCGTGAAAAACTGGCTGTGTATCACAGCGTTTCCGAATCGGTCCTGCAGACCGCCATCGGACACATCGAGGGCTCATCCCTTCCCATCGGAGCTCAGACCTGGAAGGTCACGGAAGGAAGACACAAAACCTACGGAGTCGAAGACGAAACCGACGCCAGTCACTGCGTCTTATCCGGCCACCGGGGACTTCCCAGCGCCAAGCTCTTTTCCGAGCTGGACAAGCTGGTCGTGGGGGACACCTTCACCCTCACCATCTTAAACGAGACATTAACCTATGAGGTGGATCAGATCCACATCGTGGAACCATCCGATTTAAGCAACCTGACCTTGGTTCCGGGCATGGATCTTTGCACACTCGTAACGTGCACCCCTTATGGTATCAATACACACCGCCTGCTGGTTCGCGGACACCGGGTGGCCAACGCCAACGGTGAAGCGGCGGTACCTGCAGACGGAGCACAGATCGAAACCATGTACGTGGTTCCGTTCGTAGCGGTTCCGGTGCTTTTGCTTCTGCTGATCATCACCCTGATCTCCACAGACCGCGAAGGCAAACGCCACCGGGCATACCGCCAGGCGACGAAAGATCTGCTGGTGGCCAAGCGGCTGGCGGCAGAAGCCCGGGCAGAGATTCATTCCTGACCGGAGCCCGAAACAGCCGGAGCAGAAACAGTACTTTGGGCTTTACGGTAATAAGCCGGAGACGCATTTGAAGCCGGCACTCGTAAGGAGAGGACCTATGAAGAAAAGAAACGCACAGATTTGCGCCGTGCTTTTGGCGGCAGCGACGATCTTTGCAGGCACGTTTGCGGCCCACGCAGAGGATCTGAATCTGGATCGGACGGTGGCTCTGACCATCCAGCCCGGCCCGGATGGAATGGAAGATCTTGCGAACGCCGACGTGACGGTGGACCTGTATAAGGTTGCGGACGCGGTGGAAAGCACGGACGGCACCAGCTCCTACACCTTTGCGGTGGATAAAGGGGTGACGCTGTCAAAGGAAATCGCCACCTACGATAACCTGGCAGCGCTTTCCAATGAGGACTGGCGCACCCTGGCACAGGACGCGGCGAAGAGCGTGCTGCTTGACGCCGATGGCGGGGTGCTGGAAGCACCTGCTTTAGCCGTCGAGACAAATCCGAAGGAGCTGACCGCAGGCCTGTACCTGGTGATCGCCCATCAGACCGGCGCGCCCTTATCCGCATACGTGCACAGCGACGGCACGACGGTGACGACCACGGCGAATTCGTCTTCCTACATCTACTCCTGGCTGCCGGAACTGGTGGCACTTCCCTCCACGGTCGATGAGATCAGTGAAGGCGTCGAAGTGAACACCGCGGGCGGCGACTGGAAGTACGACATTACGGCCGTGTTAAAGCCCTCACAGCGCACGGCCTCCGGAGACCTGCACATTCACAAGACGCTGTCCAACTACAACGTGGGATCGCCTGTGACCTTCGTGTTCTCCATTACCGCCACCCTGGAGGAGAAAGTTGTCTTTGAGGACGTGGCCTCCCTGACCTTCTCCCAGGCGGGTACGCAGACCTATACCATCGTCGGAAAGATTCCGGTGGGCGCACAGGTGACCGTCACAGAGATTTATTCCGGCGCGGGCTACGCGATATCGGGAGCTTCCGAAGCCACCGTTACCATGAGTGAACAGGAAGACGGATCGGTCTCCGCGGAAGTGTCCTTTACCAACGACTACAACGGCGAAAACAAGGTGGGCTACGGCATCTTAAACAAGTTCACCTACGGCGAAGACGGCTGGCAGCTCACCAAACAGTAAGGAGGGGAGATCATGATGAAAAAAAGCAAATGGATTCTGCCCGCGCTGCTGGCAGCTTCCCTCGTAATCGCAGCATCCATTCCTTCCGCCATGGCGTATTTTACCACCTACACGGAAGCGTCCGGTGTTTTACCGCTTGACCTGGGAAATGAAACCACCATCGAAGAGCCCACCGTCACCGACTGGACCAAGCACGTGGTGGTGACCAACACCGGAGATGCTGACGTTTTTATCCGCGCCCGGGCTTTTGCGGCGTCTGCCTATAAGCTGACCTACTCGGGAACCGGCTGGTCGGACGGAGGAGATGGTTACTGGTATTACGCCGATCCCATCGCTCCGGCAGGGGAGACCCAGGAACTGCTGATCGCCATCGGAGACATTCCCACGGAAGTGGCGGAAGGTGACGAGTTTAACGTGGCAGTGGTTTACGAAAGCGTTCCGGTGCGCTATGACGAAAACGGCGCGGCTTTCGCCGACTGGACGCAGACCGTTCATACAGTGCAGGATTAACGGCAGGAGGAGCACATGAAAACGAAGAAATATACGCTTTTAGCCATGATTCTGGCAGGAGCGGCGGCGTTGCTTCTGCTGGCAGGATCCGTTGGCAGCGCGATGGCGGCACTGACCTACTATTCCGAGATCTACGAATCGCCTCTGGCCATGCAGGAGATCGGAATCCAGCTGTATGAAAACAATACCGCCGTGGATGTGGGCGGCACTTTGCTGGCGAACCTGGTTCCGGAAGGCGAAACCTTTGCCATCGGCAAAAAGTACGATGAAAACATCGACGTGGGAAACAGCGGTGTGATCGACCAGTTCATCCGCGTGGTGATTTACCGTTACTGGACCGATGGAAACGGACAGAAGAACGTGAACTTAGATCCTTCTTTGATCAAATATGAGATGGAAGACGGATGGATTCACGATGCGGCCCAGTCCACACCCGAGCGGGAAGTGTACTACTACAATACCGCTGTCGGTGGCGGCGGCGTGGTGGACGTGATCTCGAAACTGTCCTGCGATAACGCCGTGCTGGATACGGTTTCCCAGACCAACGACGGAAAGGGCACGATTACCACGCATTATCTCTATGACGGAAAAGTGATGGCCTTAAAGGTGGAAGCCAGCGGCGTGCAGACGCACAATGCCGAGGACGCGATCTTAAGTGCCTGGGGCGCAAATGTGACAGTTACCGGCAACAGCCTGTCGCTGCAGTAAGGAGGAATCATGAGGTATTTAAAACAGATCTTTTGCCTTCTCATTGCCTGCGCGTTCGTGGCAGCTGCAATGCCGGCACAGATCTCTTCGGCAGAGGAGATCACGGGTAGCCAGGGATGGGAAGTGAACTTCGACGGCACGCAGCTTGCCAGCAACATGGGTTCCATCACGGATGCGGTGAACCAGATGCAGCCGGGTGATACGGTTACCTTCACTCTGACCCTGCGCAACAGCTACACCGAAGACGTTGATTACTGGATGTACAACGCGGTGTTAAAGAGCTTCGAAGACAACAGCCCGGCCAACGGCGGTGCCTATGAATACCGCCTGGCCTACAACGGCGAAGATATCTTCAATTCCGACACCGTCGGCGGTGAAGATGTTTCTGCCGGAAAAGAAGGCTTAAAGGAAGCGACCGATTCTCTGGAAGACTATTTCTACGTGGACACCATCGCCCCGAACGGAACCGGAACGATTACCTTAGAGGTATCTTTAGACGGCGAAACCCAGGGCAATATTTATCAGAACACTTTAGCCAACATCGATATGCGCTTCGCCGTGGAACTGACCGCGAAGGAAACGCCGACACCCAAGGAAGAGCCCAAGCAGCCCACGGCCACGGTGGTTCGTCCGGCGAAGACGGGTGACGAAACCAACATCCTGCCCTATATGGCAGCGTGCTTAATCAGCGGTGTGGTTCTTCTGATTGCAGCGATTCTGCTGCTGCGCCGTTCGAATGACAAAGGAGGTGCAAAGCATGCGTAACAGAATGCATCGGCTGCGCGCCGGCCTGATGGCAGTGCTAGCTGCCGCCGTTGTGATTAGCGGATTTGGCGGACATCGCGCAGACAGCGTAAAAGCGGCGGACTATGATTACAGCGTGACCATGTCCGGCGGACTGCACGGAACCGTAGCCACGGAAAACGTGACGATGGCCTACGGAACCCGTTGGAACCCCAACGATTACCCGGTCACCGTCACCAACGAAAAGTACTATTTCAAGGGGTACCACATCAGCGGCCGTGAAGGTCTGATCGGTACCACCGTGATCACCCAGGACACGGTGTTCGTGGCCACCTACGGTATCCGCGGATCCACCGTTTCCTACACCGTCAACTATCGGGACGAAGCCGGTAATGAACTTGCACCGAGTGCCACCTTCTATGGAAACGTGGGAGATAAGCCGGTTGTGGCTTTTGTCTACGTGGAAGGCTATCAGCCCCAGGCCTACAACCTGACTGCCACCCTGCGGGCGGACGGACCGAATGAATTCACCTTCGTGTATCGTCCGATTCCGGCAGCTGAAGCCCCCGCCACTCCGGGAACGGAACCGGGTGCAGGAGCCGGAGCAGGCGCAGGAGCGGGTACCGCACCTGGCGGTGAAGCCGCAGCACCTGGTGGAGAAGCCGCAGCTCCGGGTGGAGAAGCAGCAGCCCCTGGCGGTGAAGCAACCGCTCCTGGCGGAGAAGCTGCAGCTCCCGGAACGGAAGGTACTGAGGGCACGGAAGGTACCGAGGGTACAGAAGGTACGGAAGGTACAGAAGAGAACACCGAGCCGGAAGAGCTGATTGACTTAGACGACGAAGAAGTGCCTTTGGCCGCGCCGGACGATGTTCCTGCGGATGAAGAGGCCGATACCTTCTTAGGAAAGGTCGCCAAGAAGATCTCCGAAATGAAGGCCGCCATCGGCATCGCAGCTGCTTGTGTCGCAGCGCTTGTCGCACTGCTGGTCGTTCTGCTTCGCAGAAAGAAGAAGAGTGCACCTGCGGCGGAAGCGAAGAGCGCGTCGGATGAAATGAAGCCCTTAGATCAGGAACAGAACACGGCTGATGACGCGGCTGACAAAACTGAGTAAGTAAGAATGAAACAATCATCAAAACAGGTACAGGCCGAAAAAAGCCGCATGGATCGCAGCCGGCATTTAAGAGACAGCAAGGAAAAGGGCGGGGGAAATCTCCCGTCCCTTTTCTGCAGGTTGATCGGTTTGCTTCTGATGCTCATCGTGCTGGCCATCCTGGTGGCGGCGATTGTGCCCAACATCTTAGGCCTTCAGACCTACACCATCGTCACCGGCAGCATGGAACCGGAGATTCCGGTGGGCAGTCTGGTGGTGGTGGAGCCGGCGGATCCGGCATCCATCGAGCCGGATGCCATTATTGCCTACTCCGGTGGAAGCAGTGTGATC
>JAZPYY010000114.1:0-5903 GCA_045544375.1 Shuttleworthella sp. | reverse complement strand
TCGGCGCGAACAGCGGATGGAAACAGAAGGTGAATCTGGGAAACCGAACAAACCAGACCTTTGTCGCCATCCCCTATAAGACGCTGATCGACATGATCACCTACAAGGCGGCACTTGCGGGAATTGCAGTCAATGTGGTAGTAGAAAGCTACACCAGCGGGACAAGCTACCTGGATGGAGAATACCCGGAAGCCGCAAACTATGACTGGAAGCGCAGAGTAAAGCGCGGACTGTTCAAAAGCAACAGCGGAGCATGTATCAATGCAGATGTAAACGCGGCATACCAGATGATGAAGCTGGCGGGCGTCAGCGACCTGCAGATCAGGGTGGGTGAAAAAGTAACAAGAATAAAAGCAGCCTGAATTATATCAGGTAGAGGCACCAGGCTAGTGCCATTAAAGAGTCGGTATGCGAGGGCCTATCGGAGATTTATAAATATCAACCATGAAGTTGAAAATAGCCAGCAGTAAACAAAGGGAACATGAAATTTAAAGGAGGAGAACATGGCAGATTTCGAACAGAACCAGAATGCAGCAACAGCGACCGCTACGATGGAAGCGCCCACACCCACACTGTCATTTGGTAATGCGGCACCGGCCCCCGAGGCGGCACCTGTCGCCACCGAAGCTCCCAAGGAAGTCGTAATGGACGATTCCGTTCTGACGGCGGAAGAGAAAGCCCAGGCGGAAGCCTTTGCCGACCAGATCGACATCACGGACAGCAACGGCGTATTAAATTATGGCGCCGGCACCCAGAAGAAGATGGCGGATTTCTCCGAAAAGACCCTGGATTCCGTGCGCACCAAGGACATGGGGGAAGTCGGCGACGTGATCACCAAACTGATCGGCGAACTGCGTGACTTCGATGTGGAAGAAAAAGAGAAGGGCCTGCGGGGTCTGTTTAAGCGTGGCGAGAACAAAATCGTCAACTTAAAGGCACAGTACAGCAAGGTGGAGACCAACGTGGACGCCATTGTCCAGCAGCTGGAGCAGCATCAGCAGACGCTGTTAAAAGATATCGCCATGCTGGATAACATGTATGATCTGAACCTCAACTACTTCAAGGAACTGACGATGTATATCATCGCCGGCAAGAAGAAGCTGAAGGAAGTCCGTGAAAACGAACTGGTGGAAGCCCAGAAGAAAGCCGAAGCCAGCGGCCTGGCCGAAGACGCTCAGGCGGCCAAGGATCTGGCAGCCATGTGCGACCGCTTCGAGAAGAAGCTGTACGATCTGGAACTGACCCGTACCATCGCTCTGCAGACCGCTCCTCAGATCCGCATGATCCAGAGCTCTGACACCATGATGGCTGAGAAGATTCAGACCACCATCGTCAACACCATTCCGCTTTGGAAGAACCAGATGGTCATCGCCATCGGCGTGGAGCACGCCAACCAGGCGGCCAAGGCCCAGCGGGAAGTGTCCGAGACCACTAACGAGCTGCTGCGCAAGAACGCTGACAAGCTGAAGATGGCCACCATCGAAGCCGCCAAGGAATCCGAGCGCGGTATTGTGGATATCGAAACCCTTCGCCACACCAACGAGACCCTGATCGCCACCTTAGACGAAGTGCTGACCATCCAGAAGGATGGCAAGGACAAGCGTCTCGCGGCGGAAGCCGAGCTGGTGGATATTGAGAAGACCCTGAAAGAAAAGCTTCTGGAGGCCGCCCGCAGCTAATGCGCAACATCGTGTTATTTTCACACAATCCAGAGAAGTGACTTTCTCCATAAATCCATGCATAATAGGGACATCGAAAGGATCGATGTCCCTTAACTTATGCTCAAAGGGAAATATGGATATGAAAAAGGAGGAAGTCATGGAACAGAAACTGGAAATGATCGGAAGCCGCAAACAGCCGCGCATCGGCCTGTACAGCGCCGGATTAAAGACCTACTGGGGACAGTTCGCCGGCCTTCGGGACTGCCTGATGGAGTACAACGTCTTCATCGAAAAGCGTCTGTCCCAGTGGGGTGAAGTGTTCAACTTCGGCATGGTGGACGACGAGATCATCGCCCGGGACGCCGGCGAATACTTCAACAAAAACAACGTGGACATCATTTTCATCCACATGGCCACCTATGTAACCAGCTCCTGCGTGCTTCCCGTGCACCAGATCTGCAAGGCCACCCCGGTGATGTTAAACCTTCAGCCCACCGCTGAGATGGATTACGCCACCACCGGTACCGACCGCTGGCTGGCCCAGTGCGTGGGCTGCGCCGTGCCTGAAGTGGCCAACGCCTTCAACCGCGCCGCAGCGAAGTGCCATATCATCAACGGTCTGCTGGGCTTGGATTACACCCCGGAATTCGCCTTCGCCGATGAGAATACGAAAGACCGTCCGGAAGCCATCAGCGCCTGGAAGGAAATCGAAGAGTGGTGCCGCGCAGCCGGTGTCAAGCGCAACCTGCAGCACGCCCGTTTCGGCTTCTTAGGCGGCTATTACAGCGGCATGCTGGATATGTACAGCGACCTGACCATGATCTCCGCACAGACCGGCGTGGACGTGGAAATCCTGGAAATGAGCGATCTGCGCGCCTGCCTGGATACCGTTACCGACGAGGAAGTGGCAGCGAAGATCGAACAGATCCGTAACTTCTTTGAAATCTCCGGCGATTCCCCCTCGGATCCTATTGCGAAAAAGCCCACGGACGAGCAGCTGGAGTGGTCCGCCCGGGTGGCTGTTGCCCAGGAGAAACTGGTGAAAGACCGCACCTTAGACAGCGTATCCTACTACTGCCACGGCCGTGACGACATCGACGAGCAGGTGCAGAGCGGTTTCATCGTGGGATTCTCCCTGTTAAACGCTCAGGGTGTGGCCTGCTCCGGTGAAGGCGACATCAAGACGGCTCTGGCCATGAAGATCGCCGATCTGTGCGAAAAGGGCGGCAGCTTCTGCGAAATCGTGGCGGCCGACTTCAACCGCAACACCATGATCTTAGGTCATGATGGTCCCTTCCACATCGCCATTTCCCGGGGCAAGCCCATTCTTCGCGGTATGGCTGTCTACCACGGCAAGCGGGGCGCCGGCGTCTCGGTGGAGGCGAAGGTGCAGAGCGGCCCGGTAACCGCCATCGGCGTGACCCAGACCGTGGACGGCAAGCTGAAATTCAACATCAGCGAAGGCGAAGCCATCGACGCCCCGATCCTGCAGAACGGTAACACCATGACCCACATCCGCTTCGACAAGGATCCCTCCGCCTACATGGATGCCTGGTTTGCCGAGGCTCCCACGCACCATTTCGCCCTTTCCGTCGGCCACAACGCTGGCCTGTTCAAGAAAGTGGCCATGCTGCTGGAGATCCCGTATTCCGTATTCTAAAGCAGCGAGCATTTTTCATCCTTATCGCGTATAATGAAGGGCAGGAAGCAATTCCTGCCCTTTGTGTTTTTATAAAAGCCGGAGAATCATTCAATGGCCGGAGAGAAAGATTATGTCACAGCGCTATCTGGAGCGGGCCTCCTATACCTGGAGCGAGGATTCCGTCCGCTGCATCAATACGCCCTCGAAAACCGCCCGCAGCACCTATCTTTACGTGCAGGAGGTGGGATGGTTTAAGACGCGGCCGCCCTATTTTACCGAGCGGGAAAACTTAGATAGCTATCTGCTGGTTTACACCCTGGCCGGACAGGGCCATTTAACCTACCGCGGGAAAGAGTACACCGTCAGTCCCGGCCAGGCCTTCTGGATTTACTGCGGCAATCTGCACCGGTATGAGGCAAAGACCGGCAGAAGGGATGCACCTGCCGGATCATCGATTCACCGGAGCTTATCTGACGGCAGCGATCCGGCCGGTTCGAGTGCGGCAGACGAAACGGGCGGTCCGACGGAGGAATGGGAAATCCTCTGGGTGCACTTTAACGGCCAGATGACCAAGGGATATTACGACCGGTTCGCGGAGAGAAACGTGCACGTGGTTTCCGTGGAAGACCGGGACGCCATGGAGTGCGATCTGATGCGCATCCTGTCCCTGACCCAGAAGAAGGAACCCCACGCCGAGCTGATTACTTCCGGCCTGCTGGTGAATGTGATGACACAGCTGCTTCTTCTGTCAGACGCCGAATCCCTGCCCGCCGGGCGGCTGCCGGAGTATATCCGCACCGCGCTGAAGTATCTGGAGAATCATTTCCGGGAGCCCTTTGATCTGGATGTGCTGGCGCAGGAAGCCGGTGTCAGCAAGTATCATCTGTCTCACCAGTTTCACCGGTACATGGGCATGCCCTTAAACGACTATATTCTCACTATGCGCATCAATTTTGCGAAAAGTCTGCTGCGGTATACAGATCAGAGCGTGGAATCCGTGGCGGCGGAATGCGGAATGCCCAACGTCAGTTATTTCATCCGGCAGTTTAAAAAGGCAGAAGAGAAGACGCCGCTGGCCTATCGAAAAGAGTGGGAGGACGAGTAGATTGTTTAAGAAACAGGTTATTTGAGCCATGCCTGACAGACTCGCTGACGCGCATGGCTCATTGTATACGATCGGATGGGGGAGCCCAGCTCCCCCATCCGATACGCGCGATGCGCACATCTCGAGCTATTGCGCTCGATGTACGTTGGCCTTCGCATGCTTCGCGTGCGAGCACGCGCGCCTGCTCAGGCCTTATCGCGCACATAAAAAAGCCCATGCAAGTTGTTGCATGAGCTGTTTTTGTAACGGTGATCAGGTCTTTAAAACGTGTAAGACAGTTTCAAACCGTCATTATTCCGCTTCCACCTCGGAGGTGCAGAAACCGCAGCGGGTGGCTTTGATCGGAATCTGGTTGAGGCAGTAGGGGCACTCTTTGGTGGTGGGCTCTTCCTCGACTTCGGGCTTGATCGCGCTCTTGGCCTTGTTCATGGCCTTGACAACGCAGAAGAGCACCAGAGCGATGATCAGGAAGTTTAAGATCGCGGAAAGAAACGCGCCGTAGGTGATGGCGGTGTTTTCATTCAGCTGGATCGCATAGGCAGCCAGATCGTTGCCGCCGATCATGCCGATCACGGGGTTGATCACGTTTTCCACCAGGGCATCCACGATAGCCTTAAACGCGCCGCCGATGACAACACCGACGGCCATGTCCATGACGTTGCCCTTTAAGGCAAACTCTTTAAACTCGTCAATAAACTTGCTCATTTGAATTCTCCCTTCCTTTCATTCAAAAAGAAAATTACCCATTTATTCTATACGTTTCTTTTTGGAGTGTCCAGTGAAAACGGGCAATCTTTTGCGGAAAAATAAACTTTTGTATGGATTCTGGGAATGGATGGGAAACGCAGACGAAAGAAGCAAAGATCGGAAAACAGGAAAGAATTCGGTAATTCGTGCAATGAAAAATCGGCGGCGAAAAAGCATGCGAAAACCGCCGTGAAATATGATACAATAAATTAACTGTTTCGTGCAATCAACTTTGAACCTGTAGCGGGAGGTTGTCAAGGTAAAGAATAATGTCGAGATCGATATCAAGACGATGTGCATTGAAGCTGGAATAACCCAGGCAAAGCTTGCAAATAAGCTCGGCGTTACACCTGCGTATGTGAACCGCGTGATCCGCCGGAAAGAAACTGTAGTCAATCACACATTTACAAGACTGATCGAAGCCCTGGGATACGATATTCTGATTACTTATGTCAAACAAGACCCTGCTGCTTTGAACAACGTCGAACAGAAAGGAGTTACATTCTAATGGCTGAAGATAACCAGACTCTATTCCGTAAGAAAGCAATGGCGCGCATTTCCTCTCCTGAGGATCTTACAAGCTATCTGCGCGTAACAAGCCCCGGAATGTGGATCATCCTGGCAGCGGTCATCGCCTTGCTTGTGGGTGTATTTTCCTGGTCTGCGGTGGGCACGCTGGAAACGACGGTGGATGCCACAGCCATTGTGCACTCTCACACGGCGCAGATCGCCGCGTCCGGCCAAAGCG
>JAZPYY010000113.1:0-18359 GCA_045544375.1 Shuttleworthella sp. | reverse complement strand
GGTTATTTTCACTGACATCAACGTCATTGGAGACGGTGTAATAAAAGGCAGTGCGATCGCAGAATGACAGGTTTCTGTAGGCGGTTATCACATCTTTCAGGGTGGCTTCGGGCATGCGGGACACTCCTTTCCGGTATTATTTGTTACATTATACCAGAACAGGTGTTCGGCATCAACCATGAAGTTGAAAATAGCCTTGGTGGTTTAGGACGGATCCTGCATTCTCTGAGCAATCATCTTTTTCATGAACCGCACGACACCGTTTTCCAGGCCCGCCTCAGTGAACACCCAGCGTTCATTTAAACCCTTTAAGAGAGCTGCGATGGCATCCGGCGACATGTCATAATTCTCTGTGGGCACGGCTTCATTGGGATCGGCCTTCCAGTCCCGGGCGATCACCGGATCCTTGGGGCTGCGTACATGCCAGTTCCGCTGCACCTTTTCACCCAGCACCTGCTCCCGGCAGAAGGTTAAGAGGGTGCTCCAGTCTTCGCTGTTTAAGGCGTGTCCGCCTTCCCGGACATGGATGCCGCACTTGTCGTCCACACCGAGGAAGTGATACACCTCGGCAACTGCGCCGAAGGTGGCCAGGGTTCCGTAGGGATTTGCCCAGGTGTCGTCTAAGCCTTCCAGAATCAGTAGGGATCGCGGTGCAATGGCTGCGCCGATGAAATCGGCATCAAAGCGCAGCTCGTTCTCCCGGTTGTGCTCACTGGGCTTGTCCGAGCCATAAGCTGTCACGGAACATAAGAACCAGTGGGGGAACATACCGCCGGTCATGTCGCCGATGGTTCCCACAGCGCCGGTATCGCGGCCGAAACGGCTTCTGGCCACCCGAAGGCTGCCCAATCCGCCGCAGCCGCTGCCCGCTGCCACACAGACTTTGATGCGTTCGTCGTAGATCGCGCAGCACAGGGCTGCCTTTCCAAAGCGGGAATGTCCGATGACGGTGACGGCGTCGTCTGTAACGAAATCCACGGTTTCAAGCCAGTCCACCACGCGGCTTAACATCCAGCCCCACATGGCGATGACCTTGAAGCTGTATTCCGGATAAGCCTGATAGAGACTGCCCTTCTGGTAATCCGCCTCATCCGGCGCGGCCACATCCGCTAAGGGCGTGAGAATGCAAAAGCCCTGATCCACAGCCATCTTTGCGTTCTCTTCTTCCACGTATCCGCCGCAGAGAACCAAAGGAACCGCCTTCCGGTCCGTCGGGCGGATGACCGCGGTCTTTTCATGAACCACCTGATCCGGGCCAAAGGAAAGGTCGTATACTTCGAAGATGCCTTCCCCCTCCCACAGCGGTTTTTCAAATACCTTTTCCGCCGTCACGTTTCCCGGGGCCGGCGGCATGGCGCCATACAGATCGGATGCCAGAATATCCGCCAGATATGCCCGCTGTTTCTCCCAGTTTTCCGGAGTCGTCATCTGTCCCTGCGCGTCTGTCAGGGGATTGGGAATGGTCCACATATCGTTCTCCCTTCTAATGCATTGAGAGGTGCAACCTTTTTTATTATAAACGACAGGCAACACTTTGCAAAGTGGACGGTGCAGGGTTGCAGTTGAAAAATGTGCAGGGTTGCAGTTGAAAAATGGGATGGGTACCTGTCCCATTTTTTTGCAAACATAAAGATTTACTTTACTTCTTCCCCAAAAAACTGAACGGCTATCTGTCCCCTCTGTTCCATTTTTACGGTATAATAAAGCTGTTCTGTCAAACGGATCAAGTCGGTGAGTACGTGTTTACCGATTCCCGGATCTGTTCCGTCTGCCAAAAAAGGAGGTTTTTATGAAGGATGTTGTTGTTATTACCGGTGGCGGAAGCGGCATGGGACTGGCTGCAGCGAAGTGCATGCCGAAGGAAAAGATCATTATTGTGACGGGCCGCACCCTGTCGAAGCTGGAAAAGGCGGTCGATGAACTGACGGCTCTGGGCTATGAGGCCTACGCGACCACCTGCGATACCTCGGACCGCACCAGTGTACAGGCCCTTGTACAGTTTGCCGCCGAAAAAGGAAATATCAGAAATGTCATTAATTCTGCCGGCATGAGTCCGAATATGGCGGACGGGGAAAAACTGCTCCGTGTCAATGCGATCGGTACCGTTTACATCAATCAGGAATTCTCAAAATGCATGCAGTCCGGAAGTGTGATCGTCGACGTTGCTTCCAATTCTGCCTATGCGCTGCCCGGTTTTCTTGTAGCGCTCGCAAAAAAGAATTACGCTTATGCGGAAACGGATGAAGCAAAGTTCGTTCAGAGCCTGATGAAATTTGCCAATCTCGCGAAAACCGATTACCAGAAATCCGGTTTTGCCTATTCCCTCAGCAAGAATTTCGTTGTCTGGTATGCGCAGAAATGTGCCTTCGACTATGGCCGAAAGGGCATCCGTGTTGTCTCGCTTTCTCCTGGTCTGATCGCAACGGATATGGGCAAGCTTGAGGAAAAGGAAGGCGGTTATCTGATTCCGCTTGCCGCGGAAAGCAGAATGGGCCGTCCGGAGGAACTTGGCTTTGCTCTGGCTTCTGTTGCGGATGAGCGCAACGGCTATCTTGCCGGTGTGGATGTTCTTGTTGATGGCGGAAGCACAAACGGAAAGCTGTTTCGAAAGTAAAGGTATTGTTTATGTCTGATCCTCGTCTTCTCTGTATCGGCACAGCTCTGATCGATTCTGTGATCCGCGGTTTTGATCCGCATCCCATTTCCGCCTCGGGTTACCGGGCGGAAAGCCAGACGCTTCACACCGGCGGGGAGGCGTTAAATGAGGCTGTCGTCGCTTCCCGGCTGGATCTGTCTCCCGCGATTCTATGCGCGCTGGGGAAAGATCCGGCCGGACAGATGATCTTTGACGTTCTTGACCGATCCGGCATTGACACATCCTCTGTCGTCTGTTCGGATCAGATGCAGACACCCATCAGCACGCTGTTTGTCCACGAGGACGGCAGCCGTAAGTCGGTGACAAACCGGGCCCACTTTTATGCCTTTCACCCGGAGGATCATCTTCCGCCCCTGGAGGGCTTTTCTGCTGTTTCCATCGCGTCCATCGGCCGTGTTCCCTTTCGGGATCCGGAAGTGGTATACGCTGTGGCCAAAAGGGTTCATGAAGCGGGCCTTCCGCTGTTTGCGGATATGAAACTTCCCAACCAGGGGCCCGTGCTGCTGTCGGATTACCGGGATGCGCTTCCCTTCATTGATTTCATCTTTCCAAACGTGGATGAGGCGGCCTATTACTCACAGAAAAATACCCCTGCCGACATGGCCGAGATCTTTCTGTCCTATGGTGTGAAAAACGTCATTATCACCTTAGGGGCGGAGGGCTGCTATTTCAAAAACCAGGATTTTGAGATCCATCTGCCCGCCTGTCCGGTCAGTGCCGTCGATGCCACCGGGGCCGGCGATGCTTTTGTGGCAGGATTTATGGCTTCGCTTCTTGCTTCTGAAGCCCACGGGCAGCGTCCCCTTTCACAGGATGATCTGCGCCGGATCCTCACCTTTGCCAACGTCTGCGGCGGACTCTGTTCTACGGCCGTCGGCGCCGGAAACGGGATTGAAAGCCGTTCGCAGGTGGAGCAGTTTCTTAAAGACAACCGTTTATAATAAAAACCGCCTGCTGTAATGCTTTCATACAGCAGGCGGCTTTTCGTTCTTTATGACTGTGCCAGAATATACTCTTTTAATTCTCTGTAAATCTTCTCTTCTTCCGGCGGGCATCCCATGATGCAGACGTCGAAATCCTTCGTGCAGCGGCCCACGCCCAGGCGTCCGGTTTTGCCGCGCATGCCTTGGCCGATGCCGATGCGATCTTCCAGTTTCTCCAGCAGGCCTTCCTCTTTCAGCTGCATCATGGCTCCTACCAGGCTTGCATAGCAGGCGCTGCAGGAATCCACTTCATCCACTGCGTAAGAGACGTCCAGCACCTTGCGTTTGCGGGGAAGTTCCCGGTCGCCGCTGCCTTCGTTCAGGTTGATGATCTCGGCGTGCTCCAGATCGGTGCTGCCGATCCCTAAAGCTTCCGCCATGGGGATGTAGGGTACTTCGTGGACATCATAGCCCATGAGGTAGCAGGCGTAGCTGTCCACCAGCACCGGATCCGTGGCGGCCATGATGCAGTTGCGCACCACCGGATTGCCGCCTTCTTCAAAATCCAGATCGCCGCAGATGTGGTCCACAACGATGAAATCCTGATGGATTGCTGTCTGCAGATGGGCGATGGGCTTGTGCAGCCCCATGCGATGGAAACGGCTTTTCTCCCGGTTGGGAATCAGGCCCTTCATGTTCTTTAAGGCGCAGGTAACCTTGGTCTGGCAGTGGCCTTTCACCACCGGCACGTTAATCAGGAAGTCGATCTCGTTCATCACGTCGCAGACTTCCAGTTCCGCTCCGGCGCAGTCCACCGTATGCCAGGTGTCTTTCTGGGTATCGAAAATGGGCACGCCGTATTCCCTCGACAGGCGGTTGTATCCGCAGTATTCAAAGGCATCCGCCGTACGGTCGCCCACCCAGGATCCTTCTACGATACGAAGATGATCAAAGCCATGCTCCCTAAGATACTCGATGATTCCGGCGATGATTTCCGTGTGGGTGGTTGCACCGTATTCCGCCGGCACGGCACACACCAGGTTGGGCTTAATGCCGATGCGGGTATCCTTCGCGGGGATCCGGGAAGCCAGATCCGCCGCGTCCAGAATTTCTTTGGTCATCTCCAGGAAATTCTTACCATAGATTTTCCAGATTACATTATTACGTGACATAATTCTTTCCTTTTTTGTTTTTGAAACCTTTTTCATGGGCTACATGCCCAAGGTGAAACCGAAAAAGCCCACTTCACGGAAATCCTGTCACATGGGCTGTAAATGCCGGCCTGCTTTGGGCTACATGCCCAAAATGAAACCGCAAAAGCCCAATTCACGGAAATCCTGTCATATGGGCTGTAAAAACCAGATTATCGCGGGCTGTACGCCCGCGATAATCTCCAAAATGCCTCTTCTAGTAAATCTTCTTGTAAATCTTCCAGCAATTCAAAGCAAGATTTGTTCTTACGCTTTCTTCTTCGCGGAAATCAGGAACTGCATGCTGTATTCCTTATCCGCCGGATAGCAATACTGGGGCAGCGTAGCAGGTCCGCAGCTTCCGGTACCGATACCCATCATGATGGCAGACAGGGTGACATAGGTTCCCGTGCGCACTTCATCTTCGATGTGCTTCATGGAAAGCAGGGCCTTGTCCGTATAGGGCTTGACACCCAGTTCGAAAGGCTTTCCGATGGCGGTGAAGGTCACTTCGTAGTCGCCGTTGTCTAAGGTCACATACCGGCACTCACGACGGTTGCCGCTTTCCTGGGGACGGATGTTGGGCTCGGTCATGTCTTCGACCTTGCAGGTGACATCCTGAATCGGGAACTGTGCTTCCATGTCGCTGTAGGATTCGCCGCAGCGGGCACGGTAGGTCACCTGATCGAAGCTTTCGTCCAGGGCAAAGGCCTTACCGAAACGAGGAAGCAGGTTTGCCATGGGCAGCTTGATCATGGGCAGTCTGCTCTTGGAGTTATCCGGGCAGATCCGGGAGGTGACTAAAATGCCTTCCCGGACGCACTGATATTCGTCCGTGGCAAGGAATGCCTTCCGGCCCACGGTGACGCGGGATTCCACGCGGATTTTGCCGCCGTCCAGATATTCCACGGAAGCGGTGTTTACGCTCTGCTTCGTGAAGGGACGGGGATCCGGCGCTCCCGGATAGGGATTGCGCTCGTTGTCCGTGGGTGCGCGGAACAGGATGGTGTAGGGATCGGATGCTCCCAGCACCGGGGTCTTGTCATCTTCCTTCGCCGGCGCAAATCCTTCTTCAAAGCCTTCCGCACAGGATTCGGCCAGGGCTTCCACCGAGATGGAGGGACGGCCGTCGATCAGGGAAAGAACGCCGTCCAGCTGACGGTTTTCATCCTTCTCCGGCATGCCGGCCACACAGGGCACCAGCACGATCTGCTCGTCGGACACCTCACGGCCGGTAACCGTATCCGTGGTCACGAAATCGATCAGCGCATCCGTCTGGGCTTCCGCCGCCGCTTTGATGCAGTCTCCGGTTTCAATGGTGATCACGTCGCGGCTTAAGGGGCCGGCGGCGGGAATGATGGTCTTGGTCGTGCCGTCGGAGAAACGGGCCTCCACCTGATAGCGGCTGCCTTCCGAGAAGGCCGTGGTGTTAAACACTTCAAAGCGATCTTGGCCCAGCCAGGAAATACGGATGGGACGGTAAACGTGGCGCATCACCCAGGCACCGGTGGACGGACGGCGATCCGGATAGAAAATGCCGTCCACACAGAAGTTGCCGTCGTGCTCCCACTCACCGTGGTCGCCGCCGTAGGTGTAGCTTCCATCGGGATGAAGGATGGCATGATCCGTCATCTCCCAGATGCAGCCGCCCATCAGGGCGTCATAGTTGTAGATTTCCTTCCAGTACTCTTCGGCTGCGCCGGGGCCTACGCCCATGGCGTGCACGTATTCGCACATGAAGTAGGGACGGTCGTTTAATTCCTTAACCTTCGCCTTGCCTTCGCCCACAGCGTGCACCTGTGCATGGGAAGGATACATCTCGCTGCCCACGTCATAGGCGCGGCGCTTGCAGTGGATGGCGCTCTCGTAGTGAATCGGAATATCCGTGCGGGCCTTTAAGTAGGCGTACATGGCATCCTGGTTGCAGTAGCCGCCGGCCTCGTTGCCTAAGCTCCACAGCACGATGGAGGGATGCAGCTTATCCCGCTGGAACAGCGCCTTGGCGCGGTCCACATAGTGATCCTTCCAGGCCGGATTGTGGCTGATCTGGTTATAGGACGGCGGGAACTGAGCCGTAAAGGTACCGTGGGTTTCGATATCGGCCTCGTCCACCACATAGATGCCCAGCTCGTCGCAGAGCTCCAGCATGTAGGGATCCGGCGGATAGTGGCTGGTACGCACGGTATCGATATTGAACTCCTTGCAGAGTTTCATATCCTTTTCCAGCTCTTCCGGCGTCATGGTATAGCCGCCGGTGGGGGTGGAATCGTGATGGTTCACACCCTTAAATTTGATGCGCTTGCCGTTTAACGTGTAGAGGCGGCCGTTGATTTCCACGGTCTTAAAGCCCACGCGGGCGTAAATGCAGGTGCCGCCGTACTCCACAAACAGGTCGTACAGATTGGGCTCCTCCGCGGACCACTCCTTCACATCCAGGTCTTCAAAGGTCACCTTCGCCCGGCCGTTTTCCACGGTGGCGGAAGCCTTCTGCTCCAGTCCGTGTCCGCATAAAGTCACGTCCACCGGCAGATCGCAGGCGGCCGCCTGGGCCAGGGCATCCTGATACAGTTTGACGGAAACTGTGGCGGTGTACTTGCCGTTTTCCTTCTTGGTCTTAAAGCCCAGATCGTAGATATCGGCCGGATCGGACACCCGCAGCAGCACATCCCGGAAGATACCGTTGTTGCGGAACATATCCTGAGACTCCAGATAGCTGCCGTTGCACCAGCGGTGAATCACGCAGACCATCTCGTTTTCGCCTTCTTTGACCAGAGAAGTCAGATCGAACTCGGCGGTATTGTGCGCGCCTTCCGCATAGCCGGCAAACTGGCCGTTCACGTAGCAGTCGATACAGGAAGCCACACCCAGGAAGGAAATCTCATAGCGCTTGGAGAGATCTTCCACCTTAAACGTGGTGCGGTAGATACCCACAAAGTTGTACTCTTCGCCCGGATCAACCCAGAAAGCACCGATCTTGTTTTCGCCACCGTTGCCCATGAGGCTGAAGCACTTGCCCACCTTATCCTCTTCCGGAATCTTCGGCGGATCAAATGGAAACTGGTAGCGGATGTTCACATAGAACGGCTTGTCATAGCCATAGAACTGCCAGCATCCCGGCACCGGAATCTGATCCCAGGAGATGGCATCCGTATCCAGAACCAGCGGCACTTCCGCCGGCTTCGGATAGAACTTAAAATCCCAGTCGCCGTTTAAGCACACCACCTTCGGTGAGCTGTAGCGCTTCTTCGCCGGTTCCACAGCCTTCGCCGAGGCCTGGTCCGGGTAAGGGATAAAATAACTGCGCCGCGGAAGACGATTCTTTGCGAACACGTCAAAATCCCTGTAATTATTCTTGTTGATCGTGTACTTCATGCTTCCTCCTGTTCTTTGACAACCCTCTCTTATTCTATGAATGATGCCCGGTCTTCTGTGTGCTATTCAAATGCAGACGTGAAACTGCAGCATACTGCTCATATGCAGGCTTACAACTTCAGCGCGCCGCTCATGTACAGCTTTCAATTAGTTAAGTTGCACAGTTTCTCGGACACGTTTTTGTGTACATTCGTGAGGTTTCGCCGTTGTGAAGATGCTTGCAACCCCGTATAATACAAGAGACCTGAGAGATGCATCCCCCATCGTATCTCTCATCGTCACTTCCCCTTTATATTTTTATAACCCCTTTGAAAACAACCAACCCCCATTGGTTGTTTTCGCCTTTTTAGGGGTATAAACTGTCGTCCATGGCCGAATGGCGCCAGGATTGCGAAAGTGCGAAGCACGAAGCAATCCGTAGTTTGTACCCTTACTTACCCGCATGACCTCAGTCATGCGGGTATTTTTTATGTTCACAATCCCGTAAACACTTCACCTGGTTAACAGCGGATTTCGAGGGAGATACCGATGCGCCGGAAGGCAGCTGATGTGCCGCAAGCGGACAATCTGGGGTGCGCTTTTAGCCGAGGAAAGATCCACTCCCTACGGAGACTGCGCGCGAAGGCACGGCTTCGCGTGCCTAGTCGCAGTTGGGAGTTAGCTTGTCCGAGGCGTTGCACCCGTCCGCGGTGGCATATCAGCTGCCAACGGCGCGGGTTCTCAATTGAAATACCGTTTAGATCTTCATCGTCCATCCGTACGGATCAGCAATACGTCCCCACTGAATGCCCGTCAGTGTATCATACAGTTTCTGGGTCAGTTCGCCGGTCTTGTTGTCGTTGATCACCACCACGTCATCCTTGTAGCGAAGTTCGCCCACCGGGGAAATAACGGCTGCCGTTCCGGTACCGAACACTTCCTCTAAGGTGCCGTCATGGCCGGCCTTCATCAGGTCGTCCACCGCCAGATGGGTTTCGTTGACCTTGTAGCCCCATTCGCGCAGCAGGTGAATCATGGAGTCGCGGGTAACGCCTGGAAGCACGGTGCCTTCGATGGGAGCGGTGTAGATTTCGCCGGCGATCTTGAACATGATGTTCATGGTGCCCACTTCTTCCACATACTTGCGATGCTCGCCGTCCAGCCACAGCACCTGGGTGTAACCCATCTTCTCAGCCTTGACCTGGCCTAAGATGGAGCCGGCGTAGTTACCGCCGCACTTGGTGAAACCGGTACCGCCCTTCACCGCGCGGACCAGTTCATCTTCCACCAGGATCTTCACCGGATCCAGACCTGTGGGATAGTAAGCACCCACCGGGCAGCAGATGATCATGAACTTGTAAGCCGCAGCCATGTGTACGCCTAAGAAAGCTTCCGTGGCGAACATGAAGGGACGGATGTAAAGAGAGGTGTCTTTTGCATGGGGAACCCAGTCCTTCTCCACCTCTACCAGGGCCTTGATGGCATTCACGAAATCATCTTCCGGCAGTTCTGGCATGCAAAGACGCTCGTTGGAGCGGTTCATACGGGCTGCGTTCATGTACGGACGGAACAGCTGAATGTCGCCGGAAGAAGTGCGGTATGCCTTTAATCCTTCGAAGGTTTCCTGGGCGTAATGTAAGGTTACGCAGGCCGGATCCAGCTGAATGGGGCCTTCCGGAACGATGCGGGCGTCATGCCAGCCCTGCTCCTTGTCCCAGTCGTACATGAACATGTAGTCGGTCATGTACTTGCCGAAACCAAGATTGCTCTCGTCCGGCTTGGTCTTCAGCTGATCCCGTTTTTCGAAACGAATCTCCATTTTGTGTTCCTCTCTTTCCTTTCCTTTTCTTGCGTGTCTGTAACCGTTTCTGACCGCTCCATGCGGTTCTTTCCCCCATGTGATTCGGAAGGCTGTCCTCCAGAGAGTTCCCGACGGTTACAATGTCTCTATCATTTCAGGCTCGTCGTCCATATCTTCTTTCCGGCGGGTCGAAATTCCTGATTTACGCCTCTTCCTCCGCAGCGGCCACGATGGCAATACCCAGTTCCGCCAGCTGCTTTTCGTCCACGCCGGCCGGCGCTTCGGTCATTAAGTCGGAGGCATCCTTCACCTTCGGGAAGGCGATCACATCGCGGATGGAATCCGCGCCGGTCATCAGCATCATCATGCGGTCTAAGCCATAGGCCAGTCCGGCATGGGGCGGAACGCCGTATTTGAACGCGGTCAGCAGGAAGCCGAAGCGCTCGTGGGCCTGTTCCTTGGTGAAGCCTAAGGCTTCGAACATCTTTTCCTGCACGTCATCCTGATGGATTCGCACGGATCCGCCGCCCAGTTCCACACCGTTTAAGACGATATCGTAGGCCTTGGCACGCACTGCGGCGGGATCGGTGAACAGCTTGTCCAGATCCTCTTCGTAGGGCATGGTGAAGGGATGATGCATGGCCAGGAAGCGGCCCTGTTCGTCGGACCACTCAAACTGCGGGAAGTCGGTAACCCACAGGAAATTGAAGCGGGATTCGTCCACCATTCCCATCTCTTTGGCCAGCTGGATGCGGATATCGCCCAGCACCTGCCAGACAATCTTGTTCTTGTCGGCAGCAAAGAGCATCAGATCGCCGGTTTCGGCGCCCATGGCGGCCTGAATGGCTTCCAGCTCCTCTTCCGTCATGAATTTTGCGAAGGAGGATTTCCAGGTGCCGTCTTCTAATTTTGCCAGCCAGGTCAGTCCGCCGGCGCCGCAGCCCTTGGCGTATTCCACCAGCTTGTCCAGCTTCTTGCGGCCCATGGCGGCCTCGCCGGGAACGCAGATGCCGCGGACGCTTCCGCCATTGGCGACGGCGTTGGCAAAGACGCCGAAGCCGCAGTCTGCAACCAGGGAGGAAATATCCTTCAGTTCCATGCCGAAACGGGTATCCGGCTTATCGCTGCCGAAGCGGTCCATGGCTTCCTGCCAGGTCATGCGCGGGATGGGAAGGGCCACGTCCACATCGATGGCTTCCTTAAAGACCCGGGCCAGCAGGCGCTCGTTTACGTCGATGACATCATCCACATCGGCAAAGGAAAGTTCCATGTCGATCTGGGTAAATTCAGGCTGACGGTGGGCACGCAGATCCTCGTCGCGGAAGCAGCGGGCGATCTGAAAATAACGGTCACAGCCGGACACCATGAGCAGCTGCTTAAACAGCTGAGGTGACTGGGGCAGCGCATAGAAGCTGCCGGGATGAATCCGGGAAGGAACCAGGTAGTCCCGGGCACCTTCCGGCGTGGACTTCTGAAGGATGGGGGTTTCGATTTCCAGGAATCCCTCTTCGATCAGGAAGTTGCGGACGGCGGTGGTCACACGGCTGCGAAGCGCTAAGTTGCGCTGCATGGTGGGACGGCGAAGATCCAGATAGCGATACTTTAAACGAAGTTCGTCCTTGGTGCGGGTGTCGTCTTCCACCGGGAAGGGCGGGGTTTCGGCCTCGGAAAGGATGACCAGCTTTGTGGCCGCCACTTCCAGTTCGCCGGTGACGAGGGCTTCGTTTACGGCGCCGCCACGCTTCTGGAGGGTGCCCACGATGGCCACCACATATTCGCTGCGCAGGGTGGATGCTTTTTCAAAGCATTCGCTGCCGGAAACGGGTTCGTCAAAAACCACCTGCATGATTCCGCTGCGGTCGCGGAGATCGATAAAGATCAGACTTCCCAGATTGCGGCGCTTCTGCACCCATCCCATCAGTGTCACCTGCTGTCCGATCTGGGCTGCGGTGACTTCCGCACACCGGTGGCTCCGGTGAAGTCCGTTCATTGATTCTGCCATGATGTTCCTCCAGGTTTCTTTATTTTATTTGTTCGAACGGTGCAACGGCCCGTTCTCTCACCAGCATCTCATGCACAGGCTTTTGGCATTCATGCCCCAGCTGTGCCGGATGCGGTTTTATCGATTGAAAAATTCAACAAACTCCGTATAGCCCTGCTCCGTGAGCTGGTCTTTCTGGAATTTCTTGTTCTTGTTCATGCGCACCACCAGCACGGTGTTGCCTAAAGCGCGCTGCTTGCGGGCCTGTTCCATGACTTCGGCCACCTTGTCCGCCGGATAGCCTTTTTCCACCAGATAGGCGGTTTTCGTTCCCTGATGGGGAACCTCGAAGCCGGATTCCAAGAGCAGCAGGATGATGCGCTCAAAGCCGATGGAAAAGCCGCAGGCCGGCACTTTCTGTCCGGTGAACTGGCCCACCATCTCGTCGTAACGTCCGCCGCCGCCGCAGCTGCCGCCGAACTCGGGCATGGCGACTTCGAAGATCGTTCCGGTGTAATAGCTCATGCCACGCACCAAGGTGGGATCAAAGACCAGTTCAAAATCCGCCTGCTTGGCCGCTTCCACGGCTGCAGCGATTTCACACAGGCTCTGGGCCGCTTCTTCGTTTAAGCCCTCTTTCATCTGCTCCCGCAGCCAGGCGATACCGCCGGCCACATCCTTGTGATCCGACAGACCGTCGAACAGGGAAATGTAGGTGTCCACGGAATCCTGGGCATAACCCCGCTCTAAGAGCTCGGCCCGAACACCGTCGATGCCGATTTTGTCCATCTTATCGAGGGTGATGAACAGATCGTTGAAATTCTCTTCCGCAAAGCCGCTGTAGGAAGCCATGGCCTTTAACAGACGGCGCTCGTTGATGCGGATTTCGAATCCGGAAAAACCGATGCGGCCTAAGGTGGTGGTGGTAGCTAAGATCAGCTCGATTTCCGCCAGATTGGAAGGCTCGCCTAAGATGTCGATGTCGCACTGAGTGAACTGGCGATAGCGGCCGCGCTGGGGGCGGTCGGCGCGCCAGACACTGCCGATCTGCAACGCCTTAAAGGGGCTGGGCAGCTCGTTGGCGTGATTGGCATAAAAACGGCACAGCGGAACCGTCAGATCGTAACGCATGCCGTAATCCACTAAATCCTGTTCGGTCTCGGCGGTATCGATGTGCAGCTTTTCACCGCGCTTTAAGATCTTAAAGATCAGTTTTTCGTTTTCGCCGCCCTGTTTGTTGCTTAAGTTGGCGATATTCTCCATGCAGGGTGTTTCCACCGGAGTGAAACCGAAGCTGCGGTAGGTATCCTTGATGATTCCCGTTACGTAATCCCGCACTTCCATCTCCCGGGGGAGAATATCCTTCATGCCGTTGACCGGCTTTTTGCTTAAAGCCATGCTTACTCCTTTCACGCAGGAGACCTCCCGCGTACTGTCATGACCGTTCATGTCTGCATCCTAACGATTTTACCACAACTGAGCCCGTGTGAATACCTTGTTTTATCAAATCTCATCTGAGCCATGCTCGACAGACTCGCGAACAAAAGAGGGAGGCATGCTGCGCATACCCCCCACATATCGCTTTTGTTATGTTTTTAAGACAGTGCAGATCTTACAGTCTGTCCATCACCATATCAACCATATCCTGCATGGTGCTGATCTGGTCGATATTATCCTCGGGCAGAGTGATTTCGAAGGTGTCTTCCACGGCCATTAACAGTTCGTAGGCGTCCAGGCTGTCCAGTCCGAGATCGGTGTAGCTGGTGTCAGCCGTGATCTCGATATCCGCAATTGAAAAACAATCCTTTGCCAGCGCTTTAATCCGCTCAAAAACCATTGATTCGTCCATAATACACTCCTTATGCTCTGTCATTTACCGCCGGTGTCGCAGCGGTTCCTGTCGGTTCTATACAATAACATGCCATAATACAGTTCATTTGTAAATAGGTTTTGTAAAACAAAATGGGAACGATTCAGAGCCCGACAGTCCCTACAGCATCCAGACTTCCATATCCCGGGAATCTTCCTGTTCCGCCGCAAGGCGTTCGGCTTCTTTGCGTTCCGCCTCCAGGCGCTCGGCTTCCAGGCGTTCCGCTTCTTTGCGCTCTGCTTCCAGACGCTCGGCTTCGAGACGTTCTGCTTCCAGACGGGCAGCTTCCAGACGTTCCGCCTCTTTGCGTTTCTTCTCTTCCGCAGCTTTCTTTGCCGCTGCACTGGCTGCCGGCTTCTTTGCCGGGGTCTGCTTTTTCGCTTCCGCTGCCGCGGCCGGTTTCTTCGCCGCAGTCTTTGCTGCAGGCATCTTTGCCGGTGCCGCATCTTCTGTCTTCTTCGCCGCCGGCTTCTTTGCCTCAGTCTTCACTGCGGTTTTCCGGGCCGGGGCTTTCACCTCTTCTTCTGCCGCAGGGGCCGGGGCCTCTTCCGGTGCGCAGTCGGGGCGGGCAGCCAGAGCTTTTAACACGCTGCCGAAGGCTTCCTGCACCGGACCTTCCGCTGCAGCCAGAAGCACCGCCGGCGTTTTCTTCGCATCCGGTGCGGCCAAAAGATCCGCCAGGCCGCCCAGCAAGAACGACAGGGACAGCTGTTCTTCCGCCGTCAACTGATCCTTCTTTAATCCGATCTTAGAAAGCCAGCCGTTTAAGATCTCATCTTCCAGAGCCTTCCGCAGTCCGTCCGCGTCGGCGGCTGCATAAAGCTGGGCAATCTGCAGCTTTTCCGCCGGGGTTTTCGGCGCGTCCTCTTTGGAACGGCGGCGCTGGGCAAGGGATGCTGCCGCGTCGGTATCGGCGCCGGTCAGGAGGTCATAAAGGGCATCCTGCAGCCGACGGTCCGCCAGCTCCGTGGTCAGGGCATCCATCGCCATTTCCCGAACGCTTTTATAATAATAGTAGATCATGTTGTGGTTGATGCCGGCCCGCTTCGCCAGCTCCATAACACGGATGTCCTCGTAAGGCATCTCGGCCATGGCTTCCCAGAGTGCCTGGGCAATTCTGCGGCGAACGGGTACCTTCACGTCTTCTTTCCGCGGTCTGCTCATCAGCTGTTTCTCCTTTCGATTTCGGTAATCATGTCAATGCGGCGCTGGTGACGTCCGCCTAAGAATTCGGCCTTCATCCATTCGTCCACGATCATTTTTGCCATTTCCAGACCCACCACCCGGGCACCGAAGGCAAGCATGTTGGCGTTGTTGTGCTGGCGGGACAGACGGGCCGTGAAGGGCTCCGAGCACACGCAGCAGCGGATGCCGTTGACCTTGTTGGCCGCCAGAGAAATGCCTAAGCCCGTTCCGCAGATCACGATGCCCCGGTCCACTTCGCCGGAGGCCACGGCGTTGGCCACGGTTTCACCGGCGATGGGATAGTCAAAGCTTTCCGTGCTGTTGGTGCCGTAATTCACCACATCGCAGTTAAAGGATTCCTCTAAGAACAGTTTGATCTCGTTTTTGTATTCAACCGCTGTGTGATCATTGCCGATACCGATTTTCATACTTCCTCCTTTATAAAAACCACTTCCAGTCTCTGATCTGATGTGGGGCAGATTCCGTAATCCCGGGGAAAAAATGGTGCCTGATAGGGTATGGACGGATCAACGGGTTTCCCCAGTACGGCGTTGTGCAGTTCCGATACCACGTCGATGACCAGCTCGTTCTCTCCCTGCCGAAGCAGTCCGGTAATGTCCGTCTCTTTTTTAACCTGATCCGGAAATGCCGCCGGCTGTCCGTTTACGGTCACTGTAAATGTATCATATACCCTTCCGGCCCGAAGCACAACACGTTCCTCCGTTTCCGGCATCCGGTCAAGATTTATAGAACCTTTATAGATACCCCGACCGGAGAAGGTCAAAAGGATGGGATCCATCTCTCTCCACGGAATCAGATCTTCCCCGGATGAGATTTCCTTCTCAAAACAGGGCTGATCCGCAAACCCGCTTCGAAGGAAGGAGGTTTCTTCCGGCGTATCCGGTCCGAAGGGATACAGGGACAGATGGGTTAAAGTGACGCTTCCCGCCGGCTGCTCTGTCATGTGTCCGCTGCCCGACCGGGCATCCTTGGGAAGTTCACTTTCATCGATGCAAAGCAGTACCAGTTCATCTTCTTCGATGATGATTTCGCCCTGCATCCGTCCCTTTCCGGCGTAGGTAAAGTCTAGGGGAAGGAAGGTGTCGTTCCAGTAATTGTATTGAAAGACCCGTCCGTATCCCTGCAGTGTCACCCGAAGCCGCTGACGGGAGGATGTGCCCCTGCGCTGCCAGAGAGGCTTGATGGTTTCGGAATCGATATTTCCCACCGTGCCGTTTTCAGACGCGCCCAGCCGATTCATGTTGTAAATGGCAGCCCACACCCGCCGGTTGTCGGCGTCCTTTCGCACCGCGGTCAGCACGTCCTTTCCGCCGGATAACTCCACCCGGGGACGCACGCCGCAGGCCGCAAGAGCCGTGGGCACTTCGGACAGATCCGCTACCCGCATGACATTTTCCGCCGGCGAGTACCACAGCCAGTCCCGCTTTGCCTTCCAGGCCGCTGCGCCGGCTTCCGTGCGGCACTCGTAAAAATACATGGGTTCCTTCGGAGCGGCACCGGTAAGAATCACGGGCAATCCGCAGGCCGCCAGGGACAGGATCCGGATCATGGCATGTTCGGACATCCGCTCCTGGGGCGGCACGATCAGGGCCCGGTATCCTGCGCCGGTGCGGTCCATGACGCCGTCATCCACATCCGCCTCGGGCAGGGACAGCAGGTAGTCGGAAACGAATTCGTAGCTGTATCCCGCATCCTGCAGCACGCCATCGTCGGAATAAATGTTGAAATCCGGTCCCAAACCGTCATTCTGATAGGCCTGACGGAATACGGCGCAGTCCACCCGGGCAGCCTTGCGGAACACCGTATTCAGGCGGGCCACCGTATCCAGGCATTCCCGGGCATGGGACACATCCGGTGTCCGGTTCCAGTCATTAGAAACGAAAGTGCCGAAACCCATGTAGCCGGGCCACTGCGTGACTTTCGCCAGTTCGTTGTCCGGATCGCTTCCGGTACATTTTCCGGAATAGGATCCGCCGTGAAGCACCTGGGCGTTCATGCCGCCCATGAGGCTGCGCTTGATCCACCAGAACAGATCCTCATAGGACTGTCCGTAATTGTGACCGAACTCGGCGGCACACTCGAAGGAGTAACGGGGTTTCCGTCCCAGATGGGCCGCAGCTGCCATCAGCCGCTGCCCGTCGATCTGCCCCCGGCCCAAGGCTTCGTTTTCGGGAATGCCCACAAACAGGCCGCAGCGTTCCTCTTCGAAAGGCTTGTTGTAAGCCACCTGATAGCGCACCGTCTTTCCATGGCTCTCTGCCATGCGCTCCAGTCCCCGCAGATGGTTTTCGCAGTACATCTGGGTCAGGATTTCCAGGTAGTCATTGTTAACCAGATCCCGGAAAGCAGCAGGTGTGGACGGAAAGGCCGGCACGTCTGACGCCGGGTAGGTGTCCGGCATTCCTAAGAAAGGCAGATATGGAATGATATTATAATATCTGCGGGAATGGAATACCTCCGGCAGTTCCGGCGTCCAGTCCATAGCTACATCGTATTCCAGAGAATCGCAGAACAGGGATTCCATGGCGTCATAGGCATGATCTGAAAGGATCGGATCCCAGTAATCGGCCATGGCTTTTGCGCCGGCTGCGCTTAAGTGGTCGATGACATAGGTCTGTCCGCCGTTGATTTTATGCACCGCCGGCTGCTCATAGAAGGCAAATATCATCCAGGTGTCGGTGGCACTGCCCGGCGCGGTCCAGTCCAGCTTCTCTTCCCCCTCCGGGGTGGCGGAAATACAGGGCTCCAGATCCGTATAGGAACCGGCGTACAGCGGCTGGCGGATTTCACGCTCTCCAAAGGAGGTCTTCAACATCGTGCCGGCCTGTTCTGCCAGTTTCGGATCGGAAGTGTCAACGCGATAGGCCATGGCGGCGATGCGCTTCGTGGTTCCTTCCGGACGAACCATCCTGCGCTGGGGCAGCGGACCGCGCACAATGGATCCGCCGGGCACCTTTTCGCAGCCCCAGGTCAGTTCCATCAGGGCACCAGGGGCATCCGCCGAAGTCAGGGCCGGGGATGCCAATGGCCAGCCGGGACCAGCGGCCAGATCCAGGGTCATGCCCAGTTTTTTGGTTTCGTCATTTAAAATGTCCACCACACGGTCCCAGTTTTGGGTTCCCCAGCCGTCGGCGGACTGCAGCACGCTTTTGGGCACCATCTGCAGAACGACCACTTCGATTCCCCCGAATCCGCGGTCATACAGAGAACGGATTTCGGTGCGAAGATCCGTTTCGTCCACACAGGCCGCAGGAATCCAGTAGCGGATTTTCGGGCGGGCAGCCATTTCAATCGATACAGGTTTCACATTTTCCTCCCCCAATGTATAGTCCATTTCCTCCGCGCATGGCTTCGCCATGCTTGACAGACTCGCGAACGTTC
>JAZPYY010000112.1:0-57659 GCA_045544375.1 Shuttleworthella sp. | reverse complement strand
ACTTTTCAAGGTTCAGTATGGTTATCCACAATAACGTGGAGCAATCCACCGGTTTTGATCGGGGAAATCCGGCCAGGTCGGATTTCGACCTTGTTTTTATTCAGGATTGTGAACTCGCGGAGCGAGTTTCGCAATTACCTATCTCATGAATCAGGAATGATTACGTGTTTACTCAAAACAATGCAGATTTGTTTATATGGATATCGTTGTCAACAACGGTCTTAAATATAAACACATTTTTAAAATATCAACAGAGTACTAACGCATTACCAACAAATACCATTAATGCTATCGAGACTTTATGTTTTTAAGCACATCGTATTTTCCGACATTTATCAGTGTTTCTGCAGGACAGGGTGTAATTCACAGCTTTTCATCAAGAATCGGCCTGTGGTAAAATAACAAAACATGGCAATGGGCACCCGCCGGATTGATAAACCTTTTTTCGGCAAAGACCCCTGCCACGGCGCATCACAACAGAACAAAACACCGTATCTTGCCCTGAAATCACCGGCTATATGCGGTACTGCCATCCATTCAAGCATTCAAAAGGAAGAACTATGAAACTGATTTTTATCCGCCACGCGGAACCTGACTATAAACTCGACAGTCTGACGGAAAAAGGCGCCCGGGAGGCCGCTCTGCTGGGAGAACGCACCCAGAACTGGCCCATTTCCCAGGTGTACTGCTCTCCCATGGGCCGAGCCCAGAAAACCGCTCTGCCCACCTTAAAATCCCATGGCATAACCCTTTCCCACACCTATCCCCAGGCTCCGGATGACATTCTTCCCGGGCCGGATCCCACAAAGGCTCTGGTGTGCCCCTGGCTGCGGGAATTTGCCGTCGGCGTCAATCCCGTATTTCATCCCACCAAAAAGTTCATTCCCTGGGACTTCACCCCGGCGTTTCTGGATCAGTATCCCCAGCTTCTCGATCGGAATCACTGGTGGGAAACACCGCTGTTTACAGAACCGATCACCGAAAATGCTCTGCCCCGGGAAGTCGCGAAAGACGCAAAAAAGGCCTTTGAAATGTATCAGAAGCTCTACGGCACCTTCTACCAGGAACAGCCCGGCATTCCGAAGATCAAGCAGGAATACGACTGGGTCACCGGACGTCTTGACGAAGTGCTGTCCCAATGGGGGTACCACAGAAGCGGTCTGATCTACCGCACCGATCCGCCGGCGAAAGAGCCTTCCGATGCATGGATGTCCCACGAGGGGAAAACCGCGGAAGATACGCTTTCGTATGCCGCTTCCCGCGCCGGAAAGATGATGCCTGACGTCAGCGCATCCGGCGGCGCTTTGCTTACGGCCTATGAAGACGCAGAACCGGTGCTGGTATTCTTCTGCCACCTGGGCATTATGGACGTTCTGATTTCGCATCTGATCAACGTTGCCCCGGCTGTGCTCCATCACGGGTACTTCTGTGCCCCTTCATCCGTCACCGTTCTGACCGCAGAAGAACGGATTCCCGGAGAAGCGCTGTTTCGGATCCAGGTCATGGGCGATACGTCCCATCTGCGCGCCGGAAACGAGCCGGTATCTTACTATGGCGGATTTGCCGCGCCGTTTCATCTGTAATCCGGCATTCTCAGACCTTTTCGATCGGATGGGGGAGCCTCTTGCTCCCCCAACCAATTCGCGCGATGCGCAAAAAGGAAGCAGGATGGAAATCCAGGGATTCCCATCCTGCTTCCTTTTTTGTATCAGAATGACCGTTCAGACTTCTGATTATTCACCGATGATCGCGTTAATCCAGTCACAGTAGGTGTAGGGATCATAGTCGTCCATACCGCTGACGAAGCTGTCCCAGTCACCTTCCAGGTTCTTCTCGCCGCGGATAAATCCGGGCAGTTCCTGAGAAATATACGTCATAACATTGTTCTGCATCGCGCTGGCTTCCTGGGCCTGATCCGGCGTCAGCTGAGCCGAGACCGCAGACGGAACGTTTCCGCTGGAAGCGTAGTACGTCCAGTTCGCCACCGACGGTGCCTTGGATTTAGAGTAACCCTTATCCAGATGGGCGTTCGTTGTCTGTGCCAGCACGCGCATCATGGTGCAGGCGCTGCCCAGACCGTCTTCCTCGTTCACTGCAGGATTCAGCACATACATATAGTCGCCGTTTTCATCGGTCACCTTTTCCCATGCGCCGTCTTCCAGACCCCACTCAATGTAGAATTCGCTCTGGAATTCTTCCTGCATCTCCTTGGAAAGACCGTAGTTTCGCAGCATACCGCCGTCCGCGGTGTAGAGTTCGTCAAGCTTTGCAAAGAACGTCGGAAGGTTCTTATCCTCGGCCTTGTTTGTCACGATGACGGAGACATTCACCAGGTCGCCGCCATAGTAGTTGGTCGGCTCTTTGTTCTGGTCATCTGCCGTTCCGTACAGATCGTTGATCGGCTGTTTTGCGCCAAAGACCACCGCTCCGTCCGAAGCGTCGCCTGCTCCCGTATCCATGGCATCTTCCAGCTGAGAGGTCAGACCGTAAAAAGCGCCGACCTTTCCGGAATACACGGAAGCGGAATCGATGGAGAAGAACATGTCGTTGGTATGCTCGTCAAAGTACGGATCAATCCAGCCCTTGCTGTACCAGTTTGCCATGCATTCCAGATATGCTTTCGTGTGGTCTTCGGTAATGCCGAAGACACATTCGCCATCCTCGTTGATGTACCACAGCGCGCCGCCGCCGAAGGCTGTGATAAAGTCACCGGTCAGCTGTGCGCCCTGATAAGGAATGCTCATGGGATATCCGTCCGTGATGCCCTGCTCTTTAAGAGCGGTGGCAAAGATATCCAGCATCCATTCCCAGTCAGAGATATAGATCGGCTCATTGTTTCCGGAGGGAAATACCACGTCGTCTTCCCAGTAACGGACGCCGTCTTCGTCTTCCTTCCATTCGCCCGAGAACGCTTCGCCGGTTTCCGGGTTTTTGCCGTACTTTACGATCCAGTCACGGCGGTACTCATAGCCGCCCCACATTTCACCCGGGACGTCGCAGACATCATAAAGCTGAATGAACTTGCGCTCACCGTCCACGAGATTGGTGACGTAATCATAATAGTCGTGATCTTCGATCCACTGCATGTAGTTGGGCATGTATTTCTCGACATACTCTGTCAGATCGATGGCGACACCCTGGTCATACAGTTCCGGTGCCTTCATGGAAGAATACGCCGTATTGACAATATCCGCATACTCTCCGGTCGCAATCAGGTTATTGGTGTAGTCGCTTTCGCTTCCCACCGGCGGCTCCCAAAATTCCAGATTCAGATACCGTTTTTCGCCGTCGACCTCTACCGGCTTGGACGCCCAGTACAGATAGGCCGGGCTTTCGTTGTAGCTGTCGTAGAAACGGGCATCCTCACCGTTGCTGATGATGTACGTAAACGTATCCGTCGGAATGTCCTCGTCGGCCGTTTCATCTGCCGGCGCTTCCTGCGTATCCGCAGCCGCGTCATCTGCTGCCTCTTTTTCCGGCGTTTCGTCTTCTGCTGCCGTTTCCGCTGCAGGCGTGGTCGTTTCCTGTGTGCTCTTACCGCTGCCGCCGCACGCTGCAAAGGATGTGACCATCATCGCAGCCGCCAGCGCCAGTGCCAGCCATTTCATTCGTTTCTGCATAGTCCCTCTTCCCTCCTTGTTACCGTGGCTAAAGCCGTGCCATCCTCCGCTGAATTCCCTCTGCATAAAACGAAGGATATGACGGTTTCCTGTTACAGACACCATCATATCCTTCTTTTGCGAAAACGTTTTATTAATAATCAGCTTAATCTGTCATTAATCCGACAAGATTGCCGAATTCGTCTGTGTATTCGAACCCTGCCGGCATCGGTCAATCGTCCTCTTCGTCGTTTTCCCTGTCTTTCGAACCAAACAGGCGCTCCCGCCAGGATCGTTTCTTTGTCTTCTCTTCAGACTCCTGCAGGTCTGCAGACGTGCCGTCTTCGGTGTTCTGGGCATCCGCTTCGGTCTCGGAAGCATCCATGCCGTCCGTGTTTTCTTTCGCCGCGTCATCTTTTTCGCCGCCGTGAAGGATCTTCTCTTCTTCCAGATCCCGCAGATCTTCCAATGTGATGCGTCCGATTTCCTCCGGGGTGGGATTATCCATCACCGCAATCCGGCGGGCCTGGTTTGTGACAATATCCTCGAAGAGATTCCGCACCGCTCGGGCGTTGGCGAAGTTTTCAAACTGCTCGGCCTTTTTCAGCATCACCAGAGACTTCACCTGCTCATGGGCGTCTTCATCTACGGTATACTGGTACTTCTTGCAGTTTAAATCGAAGATGCCCATCAGCTCCTCGATGGTGTAATCCGGGAACTCGATGAACTTGTTGAAGCGGGACTTTAAGCCGGGGTTGCTGTTGATAAAGGTCTCCATGGGCTTGGTGTAGCCCGCCACGATGACAATAAAGTCGTCCCGGTGGTCTTCCATGGCCTTTAAAATGGTATCAATGGCTTCCTGGCCGAAATCGTTGCCTTCCTTGGCCAGGGTGTAGGCTTCATCGATGAACAGCACGCCGCCCATGGCTTCCTGAATCTTTTCCTGGGTTTTGATGGCGGTCTGTCCCACGTAGCCGGCCACCAGGCCGGAACGGTCCACCTCCACCAGCTGTCCTTTGGAAAGGACACCGATCTGCTTGTACAGCCGGGCGAGAATCCGGGCCACCGTGGTTTTGCCGGTGCCGGGATTTCCGGAAAACACCAGATGCAAAGACACGGGCACGGCCTTCATCCCCTGCTCTTTCCGCAGCTGCTGCACCTTCACGAAATCAAACAGCTCCTTTACATCATGCTTGATGGTGGAAAGACCGATGAGGCCGTCCAGATCCTCCATGGGATCCGTTTCCGGTTCCTCCGATTTCGGCGGTTCGGCAGGCGCGTTTTCAGCCACAGCCGTGGGCAGATTTCCGTTGGTCGCCGCTGCCCCGTTGGGGCCTGCAAGGGTCGGATTGTTGGCGCCTCCGATAGCCCCGGGCGCGGCCGGGTTTCCATTCTGGGGATAGCCGCCCGTGGGATATCCACCCGCAGGATAGCCGCCTGTGGGGTAACCGCCGGTGGGATAGCCGCCCACAGGATAACCGGTCTGGGGATAACCCACGTTGGGATAGCCGTTGGACGCACCGCCGGAAAAGGCCGGATCCACGGGAATCTCCGTGGGGTTAACACCGAAATCCCGACCCACTTCATCTAAGATATCCCGCACCTTCCGGGAATTGGTTTCGTAAAAGGACCCAAAGCGGGAGGAGGCTTCCCGAAGGGCGTCCTCTGCGCGCTTTAAGGCATCTTTCTGTGTCTTTAACGAATCATCCGGTTTCTTGGGGCCGGATCCGAATTCCATTTCCATATCGTTCCTCTTCATGTTAGTCAGACCGGCAGGCGCAGGATGCTGCGTCTGCCGGTTCTGTGATCAGCGTTCTTTTCCGCCCTCCGGCGGTTTCGCGTTTTATCGCACCAGCAGACGGATCATGCGCAGGACGCGGCTGATGTTGATTTCCAGCTGCTTTCTCGTGGTGCGGCCGTCCGCAAGACCGGCAAGGATATCCTTCTCGTCGCCCACGCTGCCCGGCATCATCAGGTCATTGCCGCTGGCCGTGACGCGGGATGCCTGGGGAGCCCGGTGGATGGAAGCCTTGTTCATGGTGCCGCCGTTGACCACCCAGTCGGTCATCACGATACCTTCGTAGCCGAATTCTGCACGAAGAATGTCTTCGATCAGATCCCGGCGCTCGGAGGTGTGCTCGCCGTTTAACAGGTTGTAGGAGGTCATCAGCGCGTGGGGCTGGCTGTCGTGTACGCAGATGTCAAAGCCCTTCAGATAGATTTCGCGCATGGCCCGCTCGCTGACGCGGCTGTTGTTATTGTAGCGGTTGGTCTCCTGATTGTTAGCCGCATAATGCTTGATGGTGGTTCCGCAGCCCGGATGCTTCTGCACGCCCTTAGTGATGGCGGCGGCAAAAATACCGCTGATATAGGGATCTTCGGAGAAGTACTCAAAGTTACGTCCGCAGCGGATGCTCCGGTGGATATTTAACGCCGGGGCCAGCCACAGATGAATGCCGAACAGTTCCATTTCCTCGCCCACGATATCGCCGCAGAGTTCGGCGAAATCCGGGTTAAAGGACTGGGCGATGGCGGTTCCGATCGGGATGGCCGTGCAGTACTGTTCCTGGATGTCCGTCACCTTTTTGCGCTTTGCGGCGGCCTGGAATACCATAAACTTGCCTACGATGGAGGGCATCAGAGCGGTGATGCTTTCCGGCATGCCCACGCCTAATCCTTCCTTCTTGCCCTTGGCGTTGATGGCATATTCCCGGGTCAGACGCAGGCCTGCCGGGCCGTCGGCCATAACCATGGGATTGACGCCTCTGTCCTTTAAGATGGAGGAGGTTTCACCCGCCGCACCGGGTACGCTGTCGCCTGCGCCGCCGATGATGGAGCCGATGGGATTGGCGGTGTGGAAACCGCAGCTGAAGTTGGCCAGTTCCGCATCCGTCAGGCTGCGGACCAGGGGATCAATTTCGGGATCCACATCATATGCCGGCTCCTGGGTTGTAAACGCAGCCGCATCCACCGTCAAGGTATCCAGATCCCTGGCTTCACCCCGCAGGGCCTTCGCAGCAGCCTTATCCTCTTCCGAGGGCTTCCAGTCGGTAAAGCCGGGATTGCCCAGAGCGTTTCTCACCTTCCGGGTTACCGCCGTTTCCGACAGGGACAGGGCAGCCACCGCACAGTTGTCCACGCTGCTGGTGCCCAGGCGCAGAATATAGTCGCCGGCTTCCAGCACGTACTGAGCGCATTCGGCGTCATAGCCCGCCAGAAGCTCCATGGGGAAACGAACCGTCACGTCTTCGCTCTCTCCCGGAGCCAGTTCCCTGGTTTTTGCAAAACCGGCCAGCATCTGGAAGGGCTGATCCAGCTTTCCTTCCGGCACGGAGGCATACACCTGCACCACCTCTTTGCCCGCCACGGAACCGGTGTTGGTAACCTTGGCTGTAACTTCGACGCAGACACCGCCGTCGGCCGGGACCGCCGCCGTCTTTTCATAGGCCACCTCAAAGGTGGTAAAGGATCCGCCATATCCGAAGGGATACATGGCCTTTTTGCCCACGCTGTCGAAATAGCGGTAGCCCACGTAGATGCCCTCGTTGTAGCGGGTGTCGTTGATGTCGCCGAAATCGCCCTCAAAGTAATCGTTCCAGGCGCTCCAGGTGGTGGTCAGCTTTCCGGAAGGATTGGCCTTGCCCAGCACGATATCCGCCAGCACGTCGCCGGTGGACACGCCCAGCTGGGACAGTACCAGAATGTTTTTCACGCAGGTCACCGGCGTCAGATCCACCGGGCCACCCACGTTTAAGACCAGAAGGAATTTTTCAAAGCGCTCGTTTAAGGCCAGAATATCCCGTTTTTCGGTGTCGGACAGCAGAATGTCGCCGGATTCCGCCACCCGGTCGTTGCCTTCGCCGGAGATCCGGGAAAGCACGTAGATGGCCGCATCCCCCTTAGCGTCCAGGGAGATCTGGTATTCGGGTTCCGGCATCACGGCACCCATGCCCTCGATGACAGCCATGGTGTGATTGGCCTTGGCCCGGGCGCGAATCACCTTTAAGAACTCTTCCCAGGCAGCTTCTCTTACCCGGTCGTAGGCATCCATCCAGGCAGTGGTGGTCACCGTAAAGCCGGCGTTCTTTAAACCCTGCTCCGCGGTAACGAAATAACGGGAGTTCACTTCGCCGGAACCGGTGCCGCCCTTAATGGTATTGCGGGCGCCGCTGCCGAAGAGGGCAATGGGACCCGGTGCGGAAAGCGGAAAGCTTCCGTCCGATGCCAAAAGCACCGCGCATTCTGCGGTCTGAGCCCGCAGCAGATCCACGTGTTTCTGTTCATTTACGTTCTGTGGCATGATTTCTCCCCCTCTGTCTGTTTCTTAAATAATTACATGATAGGATCAGAACTGATTTGCGCCAATGAGTCTCTCCTCCGCTGCCACGCATGCGTGGCGCGGCGTCGGACTTTTGGCGCTTGAATCTTTACATCTTTTCCAGGAACTGCCGCACGTTTTCGGCTGCGTCTCCCTTAAACACCGAACTTCCGGCCACAATGATGTTGGCGCCGGCTTCCAGCACAGGCTGCAGGTTATCTAAGGTAATGCCGCCGTCCACTTCGATATCAAACTGCAGGCCCTTGCGTTCCCGAAGGCGCCGCAGATCATAGATTTTGTCCAGAGAATAGGGAATGAATTTCTGTCCGCCAAAGCCGGGATTGACGGTCATCAGAAGCACCATGTCAATCTGGGGCAGCACATATTCCAGCACATTTAAGGGCGTGGCCGGATTTAAGGCGACCCCCGCCATGATGCCCCGGGCGCGGATGGCTTCAATGGTGCGGTCTAAGTGCACCGTAGCCTCGGCGTGCACCGTGATCAGATCCGCCCCCGCATTGGCGAAGGTATCGATGTAGCGCACCGGATCCTGCACCATCAGATGCACGTCCAAAATCCTGTCCGTCAGCGGGCGGATGGCGGAAACCACCCCCGGTCCGAAGGACAGGTTCGGCACAAAGGTGCCGTCCATCACGTCGATGTGGATGTACTGGGCACCGGCTTCGTCGATGATGGAAATGTCTCGTGCCAGGTTTGCATAGTCACTGGCCAGAATGGACGGGGACAGGCAATTCATCGCAACCTCCTCATGGAATCCAGCAGTTTTCGTTGAACATCCAGGTCATCACCTGGGAAATCTCCTGTCTTTCAGTTCCCGGTAAAACCGGCAGTATGTGGCATAGCGCGAGCGGGAAATCTTTTTCTCCGCTACGGCAGTACGCACGCCGCAGTCCGGCTCGGCTAAATGGGCGCAGCCCGTAAACCGGCACAGCGGCAGAAAGGGAGCAAATTCCGGATAGCAGTCTTCCAGCTGTTCGGGAATAAACTCCGGTGAAAGTTCAAAACTGGAAAATCCGGGGGTGTCGATGAGATAGCTGGGGTTTTCACCCCCTAAGGGCAGGGGCAGCAGTTCGCTGTGCCGCGTGGTGTGGCGTCCCCTCTCCCGGCGGCTCACCTCGCCAGTTTCCATATCCTCGCTTTGGCGAAGCCTGTTCATCAGCGTGGATTTGCCCACGCCGGAAGCTCCGGCAATCACCGTGGTTTTTCCCCGCAGAGCGTCAAACAGCGCATCCACGCCTTCACCGGTTTTCGCCGCAATGCAAAGCACCGGATAGCCGGCGCGACGATACACCCGGGTCCATTTTTCCTGGGTGGTCTCATCCGCCAGATCCGTTTTATTTAAGACCAGCACCGTGGGCACGCCCATGCGCTCATCTTCCATCAGAAAACTGTCCACCAGCACAGGAGAAGGCGCCGGAGACGCTGCCGCAATCACCAGCATCACCTGATCGATGTTGGCCACCGCCGGCCGCACCAGCTCGTTTTTCCGGGGGAGAATCTCGGTGATGTTCCCCTCGGCGTCTTTTTCATCCGTAATATCAAAAGCAGCGAAATCTCCCACCAGGGGCTTTACGTGCTGCAGGCGAAACAGTCCCCGCCCCTTGCAGGCATACACCTGTCCATCCCCGGTTTTGACGTAATAAAAGCCTGCAATTCCTTTGATAATCCGCCCCTGCATATGCCTCCGCTACTGTTTGATAAAGGTTACGTTTTCACTGTTGTGAACCGTTTCCTGGGTCTGGACGGTCTGGCTGTCGCCGTTTTCGTCCGTAATGGTTTCGGTTTTCGTCTCCACGTACTCCCAGGCTAAGGTACCGGTGGGAGTGGTGAGCTGATTCTGGTGCACCACCTGGGTCTGTCCCGCGGCGATCACCCAGGTCGCCACCTGGGCACCGGAGGCGTCAAAAAGCACATAGGTGGTTTCGGCGCCGTCCACAGAACTTAAAGAGCGGTCGAAGAAATAGTAGAACACTTCCTGGCCCCGGCTGATCACCAGATCCACCGACGTACCCGGATCCACAAAGGTGCCTTCCGCCGTACCCTGGGAAATCACCCGGCCTTCTTCCACGGAATCACTGTAAGGACGGGTCACATTGCCCACGTTCAGGCCAACGGATCCCAGCGCATTTCTGGCCTCTTCTTCCGTCATGTTCCGAACCGTAGGCACCTGCACGGCCTGACGTCCCTGGCTGATATAGATGGTAACCACGTCGCCTTTGCGTCCCGCAGAGCCCGCGGTGGGCATCTGAGCGATGACGTTGTTTTCCGGCACGTCGTTGTTAAACTGCCACTCCCGGGCCACGGAAAAACCGGATTCCTCCAGCTTGCGGGCAGCGTTTCCTTCCGTCCAGCCGCCGGAGACCACATCCGGAATCGCGATGGTGCCCACGCCGGCACTGACCACGATTTCCACAGACGTACCCATTTCCACTTCCGTATCCGCCGGAACGCTCTGGGACGCCACGCGGCCCTCTTCCACATCGTCCATAACGGTGGATGTCACCGTAAATTTCAGGCCCACGGCTGTTAAGCCCTGCATGGCCTCATCCTGGGTCTTTCCCACCACGTTGGGCACCTTCACGTTCACCGGCAGGGGCGCTTCCTCTTCTGAAGTTTCCTCCGCCTCCTGCTCCGTGGCTTCGGCCTCCTGCTCCGCATCCGTATTTTCGCCGATGCCCGGACCAAAGGGACCGAACAGCCGCAGAACCATGTACAGCAGAAGGATAACCAGAATCACCGCTGCCGCCACGCCGCCGATGGTAATCAGGCGCTCTAAGGTGCGGCTGGTCTGGGTGCTCTGCAGCTGCTTTTTGGTTCGGTTTAAGCCGCTGAATAACGCAGAAGAAACCTGATCTTCCTCGTCATCATCTTCGATTTTATCCGGAAGATCGTCCTCGACCTCCTCTTCTTCCTGCCGGGCGCGGTGGGCATTTTTCTCCTGGATCTCCGCCAGTTCGGCGGCGGAAATCACCCGGGTGTGATCGTTATCCGACGCGGAGGCCACGGAAGCCGCGGCAATTTCGTCGTCCGGGTTCACTAAGGCCTTTCGCATATCCATGAGCATTTCGCCCATGTCCTTATACCGCCGGTCGGGGCTCTTCTGGGTAGCCTTTAAGATGATCTGCTCCACGGCAAGGGGCAGATCCGGCGCGTATTTGGTGGGCGGTTCCATGGAACCCTGCAGATGCTGCAGCGCGATGGAAACCGTGGAATCCCCGTCATAGGGCACCCGTCCCGTGGACATCTCGTACATGACGATACCCAGGGAATAAATATCACTCTGGTAGGTCACATAACCGCCCCGGGCCTGCTCCGGCGAGGTGTAGTGCACGCTGCCCATCATATCCGCGTGGAAGGTATTGGAAGAAACGGCCTTCGCAATGCCAAAGTCCGTTACCTTTACCTTGCCGTCCCGGGAGATCATAATGTTGTGAGGCTTGATGTCCCGGTGAATGATCTGCTTGTTATGGGCGGCTTCGATGCCCCGGCCCACCTGAATGGCGATGGAAAGCATCTCCTTGTAATTCAGGCGTCCCTTGCGCTCGATGTAGGTCTTTAAGGTGACCCCTTCCACCAGCTCCATCACGATGTAATAGATGCCGTTTTCGCTGCCGACATCGTAGATGTTTACAATATTCGGATGTTCCAGACCTGCGGCGGCCTGGGCCTCCGCGCGGAATTTGGTGACAAAGGTGATGTCCTCGGCGAATTCCGCCTTCAGCACCTTTAAGGAAACATCTCTGCCAAGGACGTGATCCTTGGCTTTATAGACATGGGACATACCGCCCTGTCCGATTAATTCGAGGATCTCGTAGCGATCCGCAAAATAGGTTCCACGTTCGATCATGATTCCTCCTGTGGCCGGTTAACGCGGCTTATGCCGCAGATGATTTTCTCCCGGACCGCCGGTCAGTTTTCGTTTTCAAAGGGCACCACAATCACGACGGAAATATTGTCTTTTCCGCCGTGAGCATTGGCCGTATCCACCAGCCGCTTTGCCTGGGCGGCCGGATTATCTTCTTCTCTCATGATGTCCAGGATTTCATCGTCAGAGACCATGTTGGTCAGTCCGTCGGTGCACATTAAAACCTGCTGTCCAGGCTGAAGAAACAGGTCAAAAACGTCAATCTGCACGTCGCTTTCCGCACCCACCGCGCGGGTGATGATGTTCTTCCGCGTGGAGTGGCGCGCCATTTCCGCCGTCATCCCGCCCTGACGGATCATTTCGTTGACTAAGGAATGATCCCGGGTGATCTGACAGACCGCAGTGTCGTCCACCAGGTACAGACGGCTGTCACCCACATTGGCCACATACAGGTGCTGTCCCGAAATGGTGGCCGCCACAAAGGTTGTGCCCATGCCATGCTTGGATGCGTCCTGAAGGGATTCCTGATAGACCGCGGCGTTGGCCGCACAGATGGCTTCTTCAAGAAGTGCCACCGGCTCCTGGGAGTGGCTTTCGCGGATGACTTCGGTGGCGACTTCCACAGCGTGGGCCGAGGCGTATTCGCCGGCTAAATGGCCGCCCATGCCGTCTGCCACCAGGAACAGATTGGCAAGATTACCGACCGGCGCGCCGCTGGCGTAGACATAATCCTGGTTGGATTCGCGCACCTGGCCGGTGTCTGATAATGCGTCAAAAATCATGAAAGGTCTCCATTAAGCAACACTGAAAAAAAGCGTACCCTGCAAAAGGAAACGCCGTCAACAGGACAGGCGCGGAGGTTTTTTCTTCTGCGTAAACATCATGAATTTCCGTGTTTGCGGCGCAGCTGTCCGTAGGCGCCGTCAATATCCCGTCCCAATTCTCTTCTAATAGTAACATTGATTCCCAGATTTTCAAGTTTTTTTCGGAAGCTCTCCACCGCCGTACGATCCGGCGCCGTAAACTTCCGCTCCGTCACCGGATTCACCGGAATCAGGTTCACGTGGCCGCGAAAATCCCCGATCAGGGCGGCCAGTTGGCGGGCATCGGTATCGCTGTCGTTTTCTCCGGCGCACAGGGAGTATTCAAAGGTCATCCGGCGGCCGGTCTGCTCCTGCCAGACGCGGCAGGCCGACAGGACTTCCGGAAGGGTAAAACGCTTCGAAACCGGCATCAGTTTTTCCCGCTTTTCCTGGGAGGAAGCATGCAGGGAAAGGGCCAGGGTAAACTGGGGCTTTTCCCCGTGGATTTTCTCCTCGGAAAGCCGCAGAATCTGGGGCGCGATTCCGCAGGTGGACACAGTGATATTGCGCTGGGACATGCCATATCCGTCGGGACCGGTAATCAGAGAAATGAAGCGCAGCAGGGCATCCGTATTTTCCAGGGGTTCACCCATGCCCATCACCACCACGTTGGACACCCGCTCGCCGGTATCTGCGGCGATGCGGTAAATCTGATCCAGCATCTCCGCCGCCGTCAGACTGCGCCGGCAGCCGCCGATGGTGGAGGCACAGAAGGCGCACCCCATGGCGCAGCCCACCTGGGAGGAAATGCACACGGAATTGCCGTGATGATACTGCATAAAAACGCTTTCCACCCGCTCGCCGTCCGGCAGTTCAAACAGATATTTGCGGGTGCCGTCGTATTTCGAAATCTGGCAGTCGATCTGCTTTAATACCGTAAGATTGGCCCCCTCGTTAAGCTTCTGCCGCAGGGTTTTGGACAGATTGGTCATGGCGTCAAAGCTGTCGGCGTGGTGGACGTGCATCCACTGGTACACCTGCTTCGCCCGGAATTTCGCCTCGCCCTGGGCGATGAGAAAATCCTGGAGTTCCGGGAGGGTCATGGATTTCAGATCCGCTTTTTCATTGGTCATATTGTGTTCTTTCTAAACCTATACCTTTTGACGCGATTAAGGAAATCGCGTCAAAACCCCGCTTCGCGAGGCACGCGCCTTTGGCGCTGGGTGATGTCCGGTTTTGAAATGCTTTATGCATTTCAAAACCTATGCTTTCCGGAAGATGCAGTAATACGCTCCATCGTGTTTTCCCGCCAGAGGCAGGATCTGCTCTTCCTTCAGTTTTTCGAAGGCCGGATGATTCTGGGCAAACCAGGCCGCATTGTCTTCATTTTCCGCCCGGCTTACCGTGCAGGTGGAATACACCAGGCATCCCCCGTCTGCCACATATTCCGCAGCCGTTGCAAGCATTTTCCGCTGCAGCGCCGCCAGGCTTTCGATTTCTTCCGGCGTGACGCGGTAGCGGATGTCCGGCTTGCGGGTCAGCACGCCCAGGCCGGAACAGGGCAGATCGCAGAGCACCAGGCTGCAGCGCCCCCGGGCTTTTGGATCCGGCTCCAGGGCGTCGTGCACTTCTGCCGTCAGATTCTGCACCCCCAGACGAGTGGCGTTTTCTCTGATCCGCCGGACTTTCTCTTCCGTCTTATCCCGGGCTGTCACCTGACCGCCTGCGGAAGCGATGCCTTCCGCCAGCTGCAGGGCTTTTCCGCCGGGCGCCGCACACAGATCCAGCACCTGAAGGGGCGCCGGAACCGCGGTCAGCAGGGCCTGGCGGACCACCTGCATGGCGGCCGCATCCTGTACATAAAACAGGCCGTCTTTGTAGGCCTTTGTCTCAAACAGCTTCCCTGCCCGGGACAGATACAGGGCCGGCAGATCCTCCGCCGGCGTGCAGAGGTATCCTTCCTCTTCCAGCATCCGGCGCAGTTCCTCCAGGGAGGTCCGGGCTTCATTGACCCGGATGCACACCGGGGATGCAGCCAGCAGCGCTTCCGTCATCTGTGCCGCGGCCGCTTCGCCCCGCTCCCGTTTCCAGAGATCCGCAATCCAGGCAGGCACCGAGGCCCGCACATCATCCGGCGCGGACTGGATCTTTTCCAGCCACGCTTCCCGATCCCGCACAATGGAGCGCAGAATGCCATTGACCACGCCCTTTAAGGATGAAAACGGTCCTCGCACCAGAGCCACGGTTCCGTTTACCGCTGCCGCGTCGGACACCTGATCCATGAACAGAATCTGATAGGCACCCATGCGAAGCAGGGTGCGGATCACCGGCTTCTGCTTTTTCATGGGCATGGAGGCCGTCTGATCCAGCACGTAATCTAAGGTGATGCGCCGTTCCACGCAGCCCTCGCAAAGGCGCAGAAGAAAGGCCCGCTCCTTGGTCGAAAACGCCGCCAACGGTTCCGCTTCCAGAGCGCGGTCTAAGTACTCTCCTTTTTCAAAAACGGAAAGCAGCACCGAAAGTGCCGTCTCCCGTTCTCTGGAACCCGGATGAGTTGCCGTCCGGTTTTTATTCTGTTTTGCCGCCTTTTGGGAAGCGGCTTTTCTGTTCTGATTTGCCATGCAATTCTTCCTATTACCCCAGGCACTCGCCCTCCGAAAAGGCGTGTCCGAGAAGGTAGTCCTTTGCCGCCATGGCCCGTCCGCCCTGGGGCTGAACCCGCAGGATGCGCAGAATGCCATCGGCGGTCTGCACGTCAATGGCGTCTTTGCAGCCGGTGAAGACTTCGCCGCATGCCAGCTGGGGCTGACCGTCCTGGGAAAGGGCTTCCGCGGAGAGCACCTTTAACAGGGCTCCCTGCCGGTGGGTAAAGGCTCCGGGCCAGGGATAAAGTCCCCGCACCCGCCGCTCCAAAACCACGGCCGGCTGAGCAAAATCCAGATCGCCCATGTCCTTTGTGATGCGGCCCACCTTAGTGGCTTTGCTCTCGTCCTGAGGCTGGGGCGTAATCTTTCCCTCCGCCAGCAGCGACAGGGTTTTTACGCAAAGCGCCGCGCCGGACACCGACAGCCTGTCAAACAGGCTTTCGCCGGTTTCCTCCGGAGCAATGGGCATTTCGTCCTGCAGCAGGATGGGGCCGTCGTCCAGACCTGCGCCCATCTGCATGGTGGTGACACCCGTCACCGGCTCGCCGTCTAAAATGGCGAACTGGATCGGTGCCGCTCCCCGGTATTTCGGCAGCAGCGACGCGTGAACATTCACGCAGCCGTAGGGCATCATGGTAAGCAGCGCCTCCGGAAGGATCTGCCCGAAGGCCACCACCACACCGATGTCGGCGTGTTCCGCCCGGATGCGTTCTAAAGCTTCCTCGGCCCGGATTTTCTCCGGCTGAAACACCGGCAGGCTGTGGGATACAGCCCACTCTTTCACCGGGCAGGCCTTCAGATGTCCGCCGCGCCCGGCCGGCCGATCCGGCTGGGTAATCACCAATGCAATTTCATGACCGGCTTCCACCAGCGCCGCCAGTGTCGGCACCGAGAAGTCCGGTGTTCCCATAAAAATAATTTTCATATTCTCTGTTATCCGGATTTACCGCAGTTCCTTTGGTTTCACGGTATACTGCAATCCGTTCATCTCAATTTCCCGGTATCACGCAGACCGTTTAGCCTGTTTACTGCAGACCGTTTACAATGGAATTGATGTCGTCAGCGTTTAAACCGAAAGCATCATCGCCGCCCAGTCCGATGGCGGTGATGCTGTAACTGTAGTCTCCCAACGTCCAGATCGTCTTCGCCGCCGCGGCTTCACGATTGCCATAGCAGTTGACGTTCAGACCTTTGATGTTCTGCGTCCAGTTGTAGGTATAGGTGTTGTAATCGCCGGAAATGTCGCCGTCTTCCGGGGCCTTACCCTTGCGGACGTTCACCATAACCGCCGCAAATTCAAGGGTTACCTCAGCAACACCGTCCATGTACCGGTAGCTGCGTTCCACCATCTCACCCGGTCTGAGGTCTAAGTTTTCAACCAGATCAAAGCCGTCCAGTCCTGCACCGGCAGCTGCTTCCTCAATGGTTTCCACTTCGGTCCAGGGATTTTCCATGCCCATGGAACCGCCCTCTGCCGTCTGTGCAGCGTTGGCTTCACCCGAAGTTTCCGCCTCGCTTGCCGTTTCGGTTTCGGCTGTCGTTTCAGCTGCACCTGCAGTTTCGGTTTCGCCCGCAGTCGCGGTTTCTTCTGTGGCCGGCTCCGCTGCCGTCTCTTCTTCCGTCGCTTCAGCGGGTTCCTGGGCGGTCTCAGCGGTCTGAGTTTCCGTGGCAGCCTGTTCCTTATTGTCCGTACCGGCGGGAGTTTTGCCTGTGGACTGACCGCAGCCAGTCACCAGCAGCATCGCAGCGAGCATCAGCGCCAGAGTTTTTTTCATTGTTCTTACCCCTTTCACTATCTGCCTGTTTTCTGTTTTCTTTGCCGGATCCGCGGCGCTTAACCTGCGCTTTTTTACCCTCGCGGATCACAGGTCACATCACCGGTTATTCCGGAATCTCTTCCTCGTCTTCTTCAGGATCGTCCGTGACATCCATCAGCGGACCTTCCACTAAGGCCGTGTACATTTTTCCATCCAGGTGATCCAGCTCATGGCAGATGGCCCGGGCCAGCAGTTCCGTTCCCTCAATGGTGTAAGGCTGCATGTCCAGATCCAGCGCTTCAGCAACCACATGGTTGGGACGGGTGACATTTCCGGCTTTGCCGGGCACGGAAAGGCAGCCCTCCTGCCCCGTCTGCTCGCCGTCACTCTCCACGATGCGGGGATTGATCATCACAATGGGGCCTTCGCCCACGTCGATCACCACCACCCGGCGCAGCACGCCCACCTGGGGCGCAGCCAGGCCCACGCCTTCCGCCGCGTACATGGTCTCGATCATATCTTCCACCAGGGTGCGGATGCGGGGTGTCATCAGTTTGACCGGACGGCAGGGTTTTTCCAGAATCGGATCGCCCTGAACACGAATTTCCCGAAGTGCCATTTTTTGCCTCTTTTCTACAACACCTTATAATTCATTAAATAACAAGACCAACACGAATCCTCCTTCGATGCATGACAAAAGGAGGACTTGCCATATCTTTCCTGCATTTTCCTAAAACATGGATACCGGATCAAAGTCATACCAGATCTGGGTATCCCAGGGAAGCTGGGGAAGCAGCACTTCATCCATGGCTTCCTTGCAGTCTGTCAGCAGCCCGTAGGATGGGCTGCGCAGGTAGACCGCCTTCTTATACTGATCCCGAACCTTGGCAACGGCTGCGTCCATGGGACCCAGCACCACCAGGTTCCGTTCCTGGGGATATTTCCTGCGGATGGCCTCTGCGGCCTGCTGGGCGCACTGCAGTGCATGGGTCTCATCGGAAGACGTAACCAGAACCGACAGCATGTGCCAGGCAGGGGGATAATTCAGCAGCCTGCGATAGGCGATTTCCTGCCGGTAAAAGGCCTCATAATCCTGGGCTGCAGCCGCGGTCACCGCATAGTGTTCGGGGCGGTAGGTCTGGATGATCACCGTGCCCGGGGTCTGTCCCCGTCCGGCGCGGCCGGCCGCCTGCACCAGCAGATCAAAGGTGCGCTCGGCACAGCGGAAATCGCTGCTGTTTAAAGACAGATCCGCAGCCAGAATGCCCACTAAGGTCACCCCCGGAAAGTCGTGTCCTTTGACGATCATCTGGGTGCCGATTAGGATGTCCGCCTCGTGGCGGGCAAAGGCTTCCAGCACCTGCTGATGGCCGTGTTTACCCCGGGTGGTGTCCATGTCCATGCGAAGCACCCGGGCCTGGGGGAACATCTTCTGTGCCATCTCCTCAAACCGCTGGGTTCCGGCCCGCATGGCGCCGATATAGACGGATCCGCAGTTGGGACAGGTCTTCGGCGAGGGCTCAGTGTAACCGCAGTAATGGCAGTGCATCTGCCCATCGTTGTGCAGTGTCAGTGATACATCACAATGAGGACATTTTAACACATGGCCGCAGGCCCTGCAATTGACGAAGCCCGCCAGACCCCGGCGGTTGATAAACAGCATCACCTGCTCTTTGCGCTCTAAGCGCGCCGATATTTCCTCCTGCAGGCGGCGGCTGAAAACGGAACGGTTGCCTTCGGCCAGTTCCTTTCGAAGATCCACCACTACGCACTCCGGCAGAGGCCGGTTCGTCGCCCGGCTGGGCAGAGAAAGCAGGGTGTACTCGCCGCTTTGGGCCCGGGAAAAACTTTCCAGGGAAGGTGTGGCGGATCCTAAGACCACCGAGGCATCCGACAGACGGGCGTATTCCACCGCCGTCTCCCTGGCGTGATACCGGGGCGTAATCTCACTTTTGTAGGAGGTTTCGTGCTCTTCGTCCACAATGATAAGACCCAGATCCGGAAAAGGCGTAAACAGGGCACTGCGGGGGCCGATCATCACGTCGATGGCTCCGCTCTTGGCCCGCTCAAACTGATCAAAACGCTCGGCCGCTGTCATGCGGCTGTTGATGATGGAAATCCGTCCGGGGAACCGGGAGGAAAAACGGGTCACGGTCTGGGGGGTCAGGGCGATTTCCGGAATCAGCACGATGACCTGGCGGCCGCTTCGGATGACCTTTTCCATCATCTCCATATACACTTCGGTTTTGCCGCTGCCGGTCACACCGTGCAGCAGATAGACGCCGTGTTTTTGGCTGTCCCAATCCTCTGCGAAACGGGAAAAGACCTGTTTCTGGACCTCGTTCAGCTCCACCGGCGGCCAGGATGCATCCAGCAGTTCCACCGGATCCCGAAAGGTGCGGCTGGTCTCCACAGCAAGAATCCCTGCCTGCTCCAGTTCCCGGATCAGCTGGCTTTCAAAGCCCAGGCCCCGGGTGATTTCGTCCCAGGAACCCGACTTCTTTTCGATCATGGTCTCCAGAAGCGCCGCCTTGGCCTGGCTGTGCCGGGCCCGGGAACGCATCTGAGCCAGGGCGTCTTTCGCCTCCTCTTCCGTTCCCCGAAGAACCACGGTGCGCTCCTTCTTTTCCGCCTCCTTCTGCCGCACGGGAAGCACGGTCTTTAAGGCGGCGTTCATGGTGCACCCGTAGGTGCGGCGCATCCAGGCCGCTAAGGCAATCATCCGCTCATTGGCCGGAATACTGCCGCGCACCACACCGTCCAAAGGCTTGATCCGGGCGGGATCCACCTTCGGCTCGGAAGAGATATCCACCACATAGCCGGTGGTCCGCCGGCCGCCGTTTCCAAAGGGGATGCGCACACAGCTGCCGGCGCGAATCTTCTCCTCCAGGTCAGACGGAATCGCGTACTGAAAGGTTTTATCCAGTTTTTGAAGGGAAAGATCCACGATCACATCTGCATACAGCATGGACAGCATTCCTCGGATTCTATAAAAAAAGGCGTCTTACGTCCGCGGCCAGTTTTCTTAAAAAGGCGCAGCGCCTATCAGGGCGCACCCTTTTTCAAAAAGCCTTCCGCACCAATGAACGAAAAGACGCATAACATCGTAAAAAACAGACGAGCAGGGCGATAAGCCGGGTTATGTACCGCAAATGCGGCCGTGATCATCTATCTGTGCGTTCCGTTGCCGGACGCTAAAGCGACCTACCCGGGACTGGCGGGCAGCGTCAATGTCCCTGTGCGGTCTTGCTTCGGATGGGGTTTACACGGCTTTTGATGTCACCATCAAAACGGTAGTCTCTTACACTGCCTTTTCACCCTTACCGGCGTCGGCATGCGCTCCGCTTTTTGCGGTGCGCTGCAGGCAGCGCGCCGCTTAGCGCTTCGCACGCCTCGCCGGCGGTTTGTTTCTGTTGCACTTTCCCTGGAGTTGCCTCCGCCGGACGTTATCCGGCATCCTGCCCTGTGAAGCCCGGACTTTCCTCTCCCGCGGCCTTTCGGCACCTGCGGCAGCGATCACGTGCCCTGCTTGTCTGCATTCACATATTTTACCAAAATTGGGACTGAATGCAATCATAATAAAGTATAGATTTTTCAAGTGTAAACCAGCGCCGCCGGCAGCTGATATGCCACCGCGGACGGGCGCAACGCCTCGGAGAAGCTAACTCCCAACTGCGACTAACGCGCTCAGGAGAGCCTTCGCGCGCAGTCTCCGTAGGGAGTGGATCTTTCCTCGGCTAAAAGCGCGCCCCAGATTGTCCGCTTGCAGCACATCAGCTGCCTTCCGGCGCACCGGTATCTCCCTCGAAATAGTCCTCCGGCCGGGCCAGCAGCTTTTCGTTTCCGTATCTGAAACATGCAGTATTTGCGGCATTTGGACCGGCCCGACTCCCGGTCAGATGCAGTAAGCCGGCAGGCGGAAACGAGTTTTTCTGCGAATAGCCGAATCACTTAGGTCGTCGCGAGTCGGCGGGCGAGATCGAGCACGCAGCGCAGGTCGGTAACGTATAATTCTTGTTCAGATTTCTCCGAGCAGACGCGCGCAGAGCCGCCCATAGACGACGAAGCGAGGACCTTATGTGAAACTCGGCAGCTGAGCAGAAAAACCCGTTTCCGCCGCCGGCGTGTACATCTGAAAATCCTATGGCTTTTTCAAGATCTTGTCCTGTGCCCGTTCTGCCTTCTCTAAATGTTGTAATATTTTCTTGCGCATTCCCTGCCTTGAAGGTATAATTGCTCTGATTGCACACGTCTTTGGCTTTTTCACCCGTCACAGTGAGGTACCATGGATATTCAGTTTAAACTTGAAGCTTTTGAAGGTCCCTTAGACCTTCTTCTGCATCTTCTCGATAAGAACAAGGTCGATATCTACGATATTCCCATCGCCGAAATCACCGATCAGTATATGGAATACATGGACCAGATCGAAGAACAGGATCTGGGCACCATGAGCGAGTTCCTGGTGATGGCCGCCACGCTTTTAGACATCAAATGCCGCATGCTGCTTCCCCGCACCGAAACGGAAGAGGGCGAGGAGGAAGATCCCCGGGCCGAACTGGTGGAACAGCTGCTGCAGTATAAGATGTACAAATACATGTCCTATCAGCTGAAAGACCGGCAGGAGGATGCCGACCGCATTTTCTATCACGCCAAATCCATCCCCGAGGAAGTGGCTTCCTATGTGCCTCCGGTGAATACGGAGGAGCTGCTGCGGGATCTGACCTTAGAGCGTCTCCACGAAATCTTTCTCCAGGTGCAGAAGCGCCAGGAACGGCGCATTGACCCGGTGCGTGCGAAATTCGGCCGCATCCAGAAGGAACAGGTTTCTCTGGATGAAAAGATGGCCAGCCTGAAGGCCTTTGCCAAAAAGACCCGGCGGTTTTCCTTCCGGCGGCTTTTAGAAAGCGCCCGTTCCCGGGATGAGGTGATCGTCACCTTCCTTTGTATTCTGGAAATGATGCACTCCGGAGAGGTGACCATCCGCCAGGAAGAAACCTTTGGGGAGATTGAAATCGAATCCCGCGTCGCGGCGTAAGGATAAAACTATGACTTCTGACGAAAAGAAAAATATTATCGAGGGCATTCTGTTTGCCATGGGGGATACCGTTTCTCCCTCCCAGATTGCTGCCGCTCTGGAAATTGAAAAAGAGGAAGCGGCGGCTCTTATGGAGGAGATGCGGCTGGCCTGGGACGAAGAGCAGCGCCCCGTGCGGCTGACGAAACTGGAAGATTCCTATCAGATGTGCACGGATGCGGCCATCTATCCCTATCTGATCCGCATTGCCCGTCAGCCCCGGAAACATGTGTTAACCGACGTCATCTTAGAAACCCTGTCCATCATTGCCTATAAGCAGCCGGTTACCAAGAGCGAAATCGAAAAGATCCGAGGCGTTTCCTGCGATCACGCCGTGAACAAGCTGATTGAATATGATCTGGTGCAGGAACTGGGCCGGCTGGATGCCCCGGGACGTCCCATGCTGTTTGGCACCACGGAGCAGTTTTTGCGTTCTTTCCACGTTTCCTCGGTGGAAGAGCTGCCTGCCTTAAATCCGGTTCAGGTGGAAGAGTTTCGGCTGGAAGCGGAATCCGAAGCGGGCCAGCTGGTGGTGGACGTATAGAGAATGCCTTTGAAAAAAGATTGAAATCCGGGCTGAAAACAGATACTATATTGTGGGGTTCGTTGGTTTGCCCGGCAGAGATGAAAATCTCTGCTATAAGCATGTCCGGGCAGACTTTTATATAGGGATCCAACGGTTTTCGGCTGTTGGATACCATATTGGGCCATATGAAGGTACATGCCCTGCACCGCAGGGTTTGGAACGATTTTGACACCGGGAAGGAGTACACAAATGGTGGAACAAAGAAACAGTAAAGCCATGCAGCGCATTACAGCACTGCTTGACGCCGACAGTTTCGTGGAACTCGGCGCGGCGGTATGTGCCCGCGCGACAGATTTTAACATGGATGCCAATCGCGCCGCATCCGACGGCGTTGTCTGCGGTTACGGCCTCATCGACGGATGCCTGGTATTCGTCTATGCCCAGGACGCTTCCGTACTTGGCGGCTCCATCGGCGAAATGCATGCCAGAAAAATCTGCGATACCTACGAGCGCGCTGCGCGTATGGGTGCCCCGGTGATCGGTCTTCTTGATTCCACCGGTGTCCGCCTTCAGGAAGGCACCGATGCCTTAGAAGCCATCGGCAGCATCTATGCCGCCTCTGCCAAGGCCTCCGGCGTGATCCCCCAGATCGCAGCCGTTTACGGCAGCTGCGGCGGCGGTCTTGCCGTGCTCTGCGGCATGAGCGACTTCGTCTACATGGAAAAGGACGCCCGCCTGTTTGTGGCTGCGCCCAACGCCATGGCTGACGCGCCGAAGGATATGGCCACGGCGGAATATCAGTTCCGTTCCGGCAACATCGATGCCTACGGCGATTCCGATGAAATTCTTTCCGCCATCCGCGCCCTGGTTCCGGTGATTCCGTCCTGCAACCTGCAGAAGGGTGTTACCGACATTGCGGCGGATGACTTAAACCGCGCCAGTGTTTCTCTGTCCGCGGCTCCCTTTGATATGGACGCGGTTCTTTGCGATCTGGCCGACGGCGGCCTGTTCATTGAAACCCGCAAGGGACATGCCACCTGCATGCGCACCGGTCTGATGTGCTTAGGCGGAACCACCGTAGGTGTTGTGGCCAACGACGCCAAGGGCGACAAGGCCCTTTTAGGTGCCTGCGGCGCCAAAAAGGCTGCAGCCTGGATCCGCTTCTGCGACGCTTTCTCCATTCCGGTTCTGACCATTGCGGATACGGAAGGTTACGCCGCTGACGCCGAGACCGAAGGCCGTCTCATCGCGGCTGCTGCGTCTCTGACGGCAGCATACGCCTCCGCCACCGTGCCGAAGATCACCCTGATTCTTTCCAAGGTGATGGGAACGGCAGGCGTGCTGATGAATTCCCGTGCCATCGGCGCCGATCTGGTGTACGCTCTTTCCGGCGCTGCCATGGGCGTGATGGATCCGGCTATGGAAGCAAAGATTCTGTATGCGGATGCCGGCGCGGAAGCTTACGCAGAAGGCACGGCAAAGCTTGCCGCTCTGGCCTCGACTGCCGCCGCTTCCCGGGGTCTTGTGGACCGCACGATGGAGCCGGCAGATGCCCGCAAGTATCTGATCGCCGGTTTTGAGATGCTCATGACAAAGAGCGAAGATACGATTTACCGCAAACATGCAGCAAAGTAGGAAAGGCAGAAATATGAAGAAATTCAGGGGAATTGCCGCATTGCTTCTGCTTGTGGCATGCCTGTTTGCCGGCTGCGGCGCAGCTGCAGAAGAAACCTACGCAAACGGCACCACGAAACAGGATCTGCAGGATTTCATTCTTCAGACGGCTGACAGCCTGGAAGCCACAGATCTGGAAGAAGCAAAGCAGTACGCAGATTATTACGCGCAGGATACCAGCGACGAAAACAATGCCATTTACGCCACCATGCTTGCCAACTGGGCCGAAGCCCGGGCCATGGCGGGAGATTACAGCGGCGTTGGCGAATTTACCATTGACAAAACCGGCAAAACACTGACCGCCCGACAGACCCTTCTGTACACAAAACGGAATATCGATCTGGTCTATGTGTTTACCGCCAGAAACCTGGAAGTACAGTCCATCAACGCCGAACCGGTTTACACCCTTGGCGAAACCATGGGCAGAGCCCTTTTAAATACGATCATGGGTATTCTGATCGTGTTTATCATGCTGGTGCTCATTTGCCTGATTATCAGCTGTTTCTCCTTCATTCCGAAGATTCAGGAATTCTTTGAACGCCGGAAAAAGGGAAATACGCCGGAAGAACTTCAGGCCACCTTTGCGAAGATGGAACGGGATGCCGCCGCTTCCCATGCCGCAGCCCTTACGGCTCCGGCAGGGGCTCCTGAAACCGACGACGCCGAACTTGTCGCCGTCATCGCGGCCGCCATCGCCGCCTGCGAAGGAAAGAGCACGGACAGCTTTGTTGTCCGCTCCATCCGCCGCCGCTTCTGATGTCCGCGGAGGATGTGCCGGCATTTTTGCACGATGACACTTCACCGCTTTGAATGATGAATGACTTCAATTAATTAATCCGAAAAAGGAGGATCCCCATGAAAAACTATACGATTACCGTAAATGGCAAAGCTTATGATGTGACCGTAGAAGAGAAGGGCGGAAGCGTTTCCGCTCCCGCAGCTGCCGCTGCTCCCGTGGCTGCGACCGCTGCTGCCCCCGCTCCTGTGGCTGCTCCCTCCGGAGCCGGAAACAAGCGCATTGACGCCGGTGCCGCCGGAAAGGTCTTTAAGATCCCGGCAAAGGTGGGCGACAGCGTAAAGACCGGCGATCCGGTGGTCGTCCTTGAAATCATGAAAATGGAAACCCCTGTGGTTGCTCCCTGCGACGGTGTGATCGCTTCCATCGATGTGTCCGAAGGACAGGCGGTTGAAGCTGGCGCGCTGCTTGCCACCATGAATGCCTAACCTGCGAACGAGCTGTCGAAGGCGGCAGGATCTGACGGTATGCGTGAAATTCCTTTTAAGACGTTTTAACTTCGATCCGGCCGCAGCAAGAAAGAGGACGATGGAATGAGCTATGTTATTGAAACCATGGGCAATCTGCTCCATCAGACAGCGTTTTTTAACCTGACCTGGGGCAATTACGTCATGATTGCCGTGGCCTGCGTATTCCTGTATCTGGCAATACGCAAAGGCTATGAGCCGCTGCTTTTGCTGCCGATTGCATTCGGTATGCTTCTTGTGAATATTTACCCCGACATCATGGCCTCTCCCGAAGAGACCAGCAACGGTGTCGGCGGACTGCTGTATTATTTCTTCTCCCTGGATGAGTGGTCCATTCTGCCTTCGCTGATTTTCTTAGGCGTAGGCGCCATGACGGACTTCGGTCCCCTGATCGCCAACCCCATCAGTTTCCTGCTGGGCGCAGCCGCACAGCTGGGTATTTTCTCAGCGTACCTTCTGGCTATCCTGTTCGGTTTCTCCGATCAGGCAGCCGCTGCGGTTTCCATCATCGGCGGTGCGGACGGCCCGACCTCTATTTTCCTGGCCGGTAAACTGGGGCAGAGTTCCCTGATGGGTCCCATTGCCGTCGCGGCCTATTCCTACATGGCCCTGGTTCCCATCATTCAGCCGCCCATCATGAAGGCTCTGACCACCAAGGAAGAGCGTCTGATTCACATGGACAATCTTCGTCCCGTTTCCAAACTGGAGAAGATCCTGTTTCCCATCATCGTTACCATTGTGGTCTGTCTGATTCTTCCCACCACAGCTCCCCTTGTGGGTATGCTGATGCTGGGCAACCTGTTCCGTGAATCCGGCGTGGTGCGTCAGCTGACAGAAACGGCGTCGAATGCCCTGATGTATATCGTGGTTATTCTGCTGGGTACCTCCGTGGGCGCATCCACCTCCGCGGAAGCGTTCTTAAACATCACCACCCTGGAAATCGTTGCCCTGGGTCTGGTGGCATTTGCCTTTGGTACCGCCGGCGGCGTGCTGTTCGGCAAGCTGCTTTGCTTCTTAACGAAGGGCAAGATCAATCCGCTGATCGGTTCGGCCGGTGTTTCCGCCGTTCCCATGGCCGCCCGTGTTTCCCAGAAGGTGGGCGCGGAAGAGGAACCCACCAACTTCCTTCTGAGGCACGCCATGGGCCCCAACGTGGCAGGCGTGATCGGCACCGCCGTGGCTGCCGGTATCTTCATGGCCATCTTTGGCGTATAAGGATTGCATCGCGATACGCATATCATTTCGCTGATTCACAGTGGAATGCAAGCTTGGATCATAGAAAGGAACTACGATGTCTGACCAGATTAAAAAACCTCTGCAGATTACAGAGACCGTCCTTCGTGACGCTCATCAGTCTCTGATTGCCACCCGTATGACCACGGAGCAGATGCTGCCCATCATCTCGAAGATGGATGAGGTGGGCTATCACGCCGTGGAATGCTGGGGCGGTGCTACCTTCGACGCCTGCCTGCGTTTCTTAAAGGAAGATCCCTGGGAGCGTCTGCGCAAGCTGAAGGACGGCTTTAAGAAGACCCCCCTTCAGATGCTGTTCCGCGGACAGAACATTTTAGGATATCGTCCCTACGCCGACGACGTGGTGGAATACTTCGTTCAGAAGTCCGTCGCCAACGGCATCGACATCATCCGCATTTTCGACTGCTTAAACGATCTGCGCAACTTAGAAACCGCAGTGCGCGCCACCAAGAAGGAACAGGGACATGCTCAGGTGGCCCTTTCCTACACCTTAGGTGATGCCTACACCCTGGAATACTGGATGAAGAAGGCCCGTGAAATCGAAGAGATGGGCGCCGACTCCATCTGCATCAAGGATATGGCCGGCCTGCTGCTTCCCACCGCTGCGGAAGAACTGGTGCGCGCCTTAAAGAGTTCCACCGACCTGCCCATCGAGATTCACACTCATTACACCTCCGGTGTGGCTGCCATGACCTGCATGAAGGCCGTGGAAGCCGGTGCGGACATTATCGATACGGCCATGTCGCCCTTTGCCTTAGGCACCTCTCAGCCGGCCACCGAAGTTATGGTGGAAGCCTTCCGGGGAACCCCCTTTGATACGGGCTTAGATCAGGGCAAGCTGGCGGAAATCAGCGACTATTTCGAACCCCTGCGTGAAGAGTTCTTAAACAACGGCCTGCTGAATCCCAAGGTGCTGGGCGTCAACATCAAGACCCTGATGTACCAGGTGCCCGGCGGCATGCTTTCCAACCTGATTTCCCAGCTGAAGGAGCAGGGCAAGGAAGACAAGCTGACGGAAGTATTGGAGGAAGTGCCGCGGGTCCGCAAGGACTTAGGCGAGCCGCCCCTTGTTACCCCGTCTTCCCAGATTGTGGGTACCCAAGCCGTGTTCAACGTTCTGTTCGGCGAGCGCTATAAAGTGGCCACCAACGAGACCAAGGACATCCTGCTGGGCAAATACGGCCAGACCGAGCGCCCCTTCAATCCGGAAGTGGTGGAAAAGGTTCTGGGCGAAGATGCCAAGAACGCCATTACCTGCCGTCCGGCCGACCTGCTTTCCCCTGAACTTGACACGCTGCGCAAGGAGATCGCGCCCTACATCCGCCAGGATGAAGACGTGCTTTCCTATGCTCTGTTCCCCCAGGTAGCCACCGAGTTCTTTAAGTATCGGGACGCCCAGGATACCGGCGTGGATGCCGGTATTGCCGACACCGAAAACGGCGCCTATCCGGTATAAGCAGAGGACATAAAGCCTGATCCTTGGGATACGGATGTATCCTGCAGGCCCCCTCTGTTCCTGAAACAACTGATCAGCGGACCATCTGGTTTTCCGTGTATTTTACCGACTCCGTCTCTTGTAAAAAGAGGCGGGTCGGTCTTGCTGTAAAAGGAGGAACCCTCATCATGACACCCTACAATCACCGCGAGATCGAGAAAAAGTGGCACGATCTCTGGGAAGAACATCCGATCAACGTCAATGACGGAATCAAGGAAAAATATTACTGTCTGGACATGTTCCCGTACCCCTCGGGCAACGGTCTTCACGTGGGTCACTGGCGCGGCTATGTAATCTCCGACGTCTGGAGCCGCTACAAGCTGATGCAGGGCTACTACATCATCCATCCCATGGGCTGGGATGCCTTCGGCCTTCCGGCGGAAAACTACGCCATCAAGATGGGCGTGCATCCGGCTAAGTCCACGGCGGAAAACGTAGCCAACATCAAGCGTCAGATCAAGCAGATCGCCGCGGTTTACGACTGGGATATGGAAGTAAACACCACCGATCCCGAATTCTACCGCTGGACCCAGTGGATCTTCGTGAAAATGTTTGAAAAGGGCCTGGCCTATCAGAAGGAAATGCCCATCAACTGGTGCCCCTCCTGTAAGACCGGTCTGGCCAACGAAGAAGTGGTCAACGGCAAGTGCGAGCGCTGCGGCAGCGACGTAACCAAAAAGAACTTAAAGCAGTGGATGCTGAAGATCACCGCTTACGCAGACCGTCTGCTTTCCGATCTGGACCGTCTGGACTGGCCGGCCAAGGTCAAGAAGATGCAGACCGACTGGATCGGCAAGAGCTACGGCGCGGAAGTGCAGTTTAAGATCGACGGCAGAGAAGAGGAAATCACCGTTTACACCACCCGTCCGGATACCCTGTACGGCGCCACCTTTATGGTGCTGGCTCCGGAACACGCTCTTGCGAAGGAAATCGCCACCGACGACTGCCGGGCCGCTGTGGAAGACTACATTTACCAGACTTCCCTGCGTTCTTCCGTAGACCGTCTTCAGGACAAGGAAAAGACCGGTGTGTTCACCGGCGCCTATGCCATCAACCCCATGAACGGCTCGAAACTGCCCATCTGGCTGTCGGATTATGTTCTGGCAGATTACGGTACCGGTGCCATCATGTGCGTTCCGGCCCACGATGACCGGGACTTCGCCTTCGCTAAGAAGTTCGATATTCCGATCATTCAGGTCATCGCTCCCGATGGAAAGGAAGACCCGGATATGCAGCAGGCTTACACGGACGCTTCCGGCCTTATGATCAATTCCGGCGACTGGAACGGAAGAGAATCATCCGAATTAAAGGCAGAGGCTCCGGCCATCATCGAAGCCATGGGCTGCGGCAAGAAGACCGTCAACTACAAGCTGCGTGACTGGGTATTCTCCCGTCAGCGCTACTGGGGCGAGCCCATTCCGATCGTCCACTGCCCGGACTGCGGACCGGTGGCGGTTCCGGAAGATCAGCTTCCCCTGCTTCTGCCGGACGTGGAATCCTACGAACCCACCGGCACCGGCGAATCGCCCTTAGCCGCCATTGACTCCTGGGTCAACACCACCTGCCCCTGCTGCGGAAAGCCTGCCAAGCGGGAGACCAACACCATGCCCCAGTGGGCCGGTTCTTCCTGGTACTTCCTGCGCTATGTGGACAACAAGAATTCCCAGGAACTGGTTTCCCGCAAAAAGGCCGACAAGTATCTGCCGGTGGATATGTACATCGGCGGCGTGGAACACGCGGTGCTTCACCTGCTGTATTCCCGTTTCTACACCAAGTTCCTGTGCGACATCGGCGTGATCGACTTTGACGAGCCCTTCACCCGCCTGTTCAACCAGGGCATGATCACCGGTAAAAACGGTATCAAGATGAGCAAATCCAAGGGAAATGTGATTTCCCCGGATGACCTGGTGGAGAACTACGGGTGCGATTCCCTGCGCATGTACGAGCTGTTTGTGGGCCCGCCGGAACTGGATTCCGAGTGGGACGACCGGGGCATCGACGGTATCTACCGCTTCCTCACCCGTTTCTGGCGTCTGGTTCAGGAAAACAAGGACCGGGGCGCTGCGGAAACCGAGGAGCTGATCCGTTTGCGCCACCGCTTAACCCACGACATCACCCAGCGTCTGGAATCCTTTGCGTTAAACACCGTGATTTCCGGCTTCATGGAGTACAACAACAAGCTGGTGGCCCTGTCCCAGAAGGACGGCGTGGACTGCGAAACCCTTTCCGTTTACGTCCGTCTGCTGGCCCCCTTCGCGCCCCATCTGGCGGAAGAACTGTGGCAGCAGTTAGGCCACGAAGGCAGCGTCTTTGCCGCTGGCTGGCCGACCTATGATCCGACCAAACTGGTGGATGACGAAATCGAGATTCCGGTGCAGATCAACGGCAAGACCCGGGCTGTGGTTTCCATTCCCCGGGATGCGGACAAGGATACCGCTCTGGCTGCCGGACGGGAAGCCGTCGCCGGCCGCATGGAAGGCACCGTTGTAAAGGAAATCTACGTGCCGGGCAAGATCATCAACATCGTTGTCCGTCCCTGACCTAAAAAACACGAATAACGCCATTCTAAGTCTGCCGGTATCTGTTCGGATACCGGCAGACCGCAATAAGAAAGGACTGCTTCATGTCCCTGATTGAAATGAAAACGCCGCTGGTTGAAATGGACGGCGATGAGATGACCCGTATCCTGTGGCAGATGATCAAAGACGAGCTTCTGCTGCCCTTTATTGACCTGAAAACCGAATACTACGACCTGGGCTTAAAGCACCGGGATGAGACCGACGACCAGGTGACCATCGACGCCGCCAACGCCACGAAAAAATACGGCGTGGCCGTCAAATGCGCCACCATCACCCCCAACGCCGCCCGGGTTACCGAGTATGGCTTAAAAGAGATGTGGAAAAGCCCCAACGGAACCATCCGCGCCATTTTAGACGGCACGGTGTTTCGCGCACCCATCTTAGCCAAGGGCATCGAACCCTCGGTGCGCAGCTGGAAGAAGCCCATCACCATCGCCCGTCACGCCTATGGCGACGTGTACAAGGCTTCCGAAATGAAGATTCCGGGACCCGGCCGGGTGGAACTGGTATACACCGATGCCAACGGCCGGCAAACCAGCACCCTGGTGCACGAGTTCAAGGGCCCGGGCATCGTGCAGGGCATGCACAACCTGACCTCCTCCATCGAAAGCTTTGCCCACAGCAGCTTCCGCTATGCCTTAGACGTAAAGCAGGATCTGTGGTTTGCCACCAAGGACACCATCTCCAAGCAGTACGATCACACCTTTAAGGACATCTTTGCGGAGATTTACGAGCGGGACTACAAGGCAGCCTTTGAAGAAGCGGGCATTACCTATTTCTACACCCTCATCGACGACGCCGTGGCCCGGGTCATGAAATCCGAAGGCGGATTCATCTGGACCTGCAAAAACTACGACGGAGACGTGATGAGCGACATGGTTTCCTCCGCTTTTGGCTCCCTGGCCATGATGACCTCGGTACTGGTATCCCCCTTGGGATGCTATGAATACGAAGCCGCCCACGGCACGGTACAGCGTCATTATTACCGCTATTTAAAGGGCGAAGAGACCTCCACCAACTCGGTGGCCACCATTTTTGCCTGGTCCGGCGCCCTTCGGAAACGGGCACAGCTGGACGGTCTTGCAGATCTGGAAGCCTTTGCCGACCGCCTGGAGGCCGCCTGCATCGACACCATCGAATCCGGCGAGATGACAAAGGATCTGGCACTGATCACCACCCTTTCCGATGTAAAGACGCTGGATTCCCTGTCCTTCATTCGTGCGGTACGCCGCCGGCTGGAGGCATAAATGCTTCTTTCCTGCAGTCACATTGAAAAATCCTTCGGTGAAAACCGAATCTTAAAAGACGTCACCTTTTCCATGGAACCCGGCCAGAAGTTTGCGGTGGTAGGGGCCAACGGCACCGGCAAATCCACCCTTTTAAAGATTCTGGTGGGGGAACTGGCAGCGGATTCCGGACAGGTTTCCCTGTCAAAAGGCGCCACGGTGGGCTACTTAGAGCAGCATCCCAAGCCCACGGCGGCAAAAACCGTATATGACTTCGTGCTTTCGTCCTGTGCCGAGCTTCTTTCCATGGAGGCGCGGCTTTTGGACATGGAAAGCCGGATGGAAGGCGCCTCCGATGCCTTTTTCGCCGAATACACGGCCCTGTCCGAACAGTTTGACCGGGCCGGGGGCCATACCTTCCGCAGTGAAATCACCGGCATCCTAAAGGGCCTTTCCTTTGCAGAAGAGGAATTTGACAAGCCCCTGTCGGCTCTGTCCGGGGGCGAGCGCACCCGGGCGGGTTTGGCGGGTCTTCTGGCCACGAAGCCGGATCTTCTGATCCTGGACGAACCGGTAAACCACCTGGATCTTTCCGCCATCGAATGGCTGGAGAGCTTCCTTACCGGCTACCGGAAGGCAGTTTTAGTGGTGGCCCACGACCGGTATTTTCTGGATAAGGTCTGCGACCATGTGGTTGATCTTTCCTTTGGATCCTGTCATGTGTATCCGGGCAACTACACCCAGTACGTTCAGCAGAAGGAAGAGCGCCTGCTCACCATTGCCCGGGAATACGACAGGCAGCAGGCCATGATCGCCCATCAGGAAGCCGTCATCATGCGGCTGCGTTCCTTTAACCGGGAAAAGAGCATCCGCCGGGCCGAAAGCCGGCAGAAAGCCTTAGACCGCATGGAACTTCTGGATGCCCCCGTTTCCGCGGACACCCACCTGGCCATGAACTTCCAGGGTGGCGAGCGCAGCGGCAACGACGTGCTTACCGTATCCGGTCTTTCCAAGGGATTTGATGGGCAACAGCTGTTTTCCGACGCTTCCTTTCTGATTCGCCGGCAGGAGCGGGCCGCCGTCATCGGCAGCAACGGTACGGGAAAAACCACCCTGTTAAAAATCCTTCACGGGGATCTTTCGGCAGACAGCGGAACCGTCCGCTTCGGTACGAATCTCACCATCGGATATTATGATCAGGCCCAGCAGGGACTGTCGGACGACAAAACCATCTTTATGGAAATCTCCGACACCTATCCTGCCATGACCGAAACCCAGATCCGCAATGCCCTGGCGGGATTCCTGTTTACCGGAGACGACGTCTTTAAATCCATCCGTGCCCTTTCCGGCGGCGAGCGGGCCCGGGTCGCACTGCTTAAACTGGTGCTTTCCGATGCCAACCTGCTGATCTTAGACGAGCCCACCAACCACCTGGATATGGACACCAAGGAAATCTTAGAAGACGCCCTGCTGGCCTTTCCGGGTACCCTGCTGTTCGTTTCCCACGACCGGTACTTCATCCGTAAAATTGCCACCCGGATTCTGGAACTGGATCAGGGTTCCTTTACGGATTACCCCGGCAGTTACGAAGATTTCCTGCTGGAAAAGGAAAAGCGCCGGGCTGCCGCCGCTTCCGCCGCATTGTCTGCGGTTTCAACGGATGGCAAAGCATCCGCATTGCCCGGGGAGGGCGTAACCGAATCTCGCATGGACTGGCAGCGCCAGAAAAACGAACAGGCGGCGCTTCGGAAGCTGCAGAATAAGCTGGCAAAAACCGAAGAGGAGATCAGCCGGGTGGAAGAGCGGATCGCCGAGCTGGAAGAAGCCTACAATGATCCGGCCATCGCTTCCAATGCCGCAAAACTCAATGAAATCTATCTGGAAGAAGAAGAGTTAAAACAACGTCTTTCCGATCTTTATGAAACATGGGAACAATTATCCGAGGAGGTTGAATATGGCGCAGGCTGATAAAAGTCAGAAAACCATATCCACAGCTGTCATCCGTCGTCTGCCCCGGTATTACCGGTATCTGGGAGACCTGCTCTCAGAAGGGGTGGAACGCATTTCTTCCCAGGAATTAAGCCGGCGCATGCACGTCACCGCGTCCCAGATCCGCCAGGATCTGAACAATTTCGGCGGTTTCGGCCAGCAGGGATACGGATACAACGTGTCCTACCTTCACAATGAGATTTCAAAGATTCTGGGACTGGACGAAACCCACAGCATCATCGTCATCGGTTCCGGAAACTTAGGCCAGGCCCTGGCCAAATACGGCAATTTCGAGCGCCGGGGTTTTCGGGTCATCGGCCTGTTTGACCGGGATCCGGCCCTCGTCGGCCGCTCCGTCAACAATCTGGTGATTCAGAACATGGAAAGTCTGGAAGACTTCCTTCGGACCCATGACGTGGACATCGTGGCTCTGACCCTGCCTAAGGACGGCGCTATTGAAATGGCCAAAAAGGTTCGTTCTCTGGGCATCCGGGCTATCTGGAACTTTGCCCACGTGGACTTAGATGATATGGACGGACTCCAGGATATGATCGTGGAAAACGTGCACTTATCCGACAGCCTCATGGCCCTGTCCTACGCAATGAAAGAAGGGCGTCCCTTATGATCACACTTCTTGACGGCGCCGCTTCCCGGGCTGTGGATGCACAGACCATGGATACCTTAGGGATTCCTTCTGCCGTTTTGATGGAACGGGCTGCCCTGGGGGTCTGCCGCTGCGCCGAAAACCACCGGCCGAAGGAAAAGCAAAATCCCACCTGCGGCATCCTCTGCGGATCCGGAAACAACGGAGGCGACGGTTTTGCCTGCGCCCGGATCTTAACTTCCGCCGGATGGACGGTGTATGTGCAGGCCTTTGGCGATGCTGACCGCCGTTCCCCTTCCTGCAAACTGCAGGCAGATATTCTGGCCCATTATCCGGTGACCTGGATGGGTCCGGAGGATGTGCTGCCGGCATGTGACGTCTATATCGACGCTTTGTTTGGCACCGGTCTGGCCCGGGCTGTGGAAGGCCGCATGGCCAAAGTGCTGCAGGAGATGGACCGTCGGGCGGACGGTGTAAAAATTGCTGTTGATATTCCCAGCGGCATTTCTTCCGACAACGGCGCCCTGCTGGGAGCCGCCATCCACTGTGATTATACTGTCACCATGCAGTACCAAAAGCCCGGACATCTGCTGTATCCCGGGGCGTCCTACTGCGGACAGGTGGTGACGGAACCCATCGGCCTCACTTCTCTTGAAATGGCCAATATCCCCGCCAGCGGATACGCACTGACCGCCTGCGACCTGAAAGAGGCCCTGCAGAGGGATCCTTCGGGAAACAAGGGCACCTTCGGAAAAGTGCTTATCGTGGCCGGCAGCGAATCCGTGTGCGGCGCCGCCATTCTGTGCGCCCAGGCGGCCTTAAAAAGCGGCTGCGGCATGGTGCGGGTGTTTACCCATGAAGCCAACCGAAACAGCCTGATGCAGGCCCTTCCGGAGGCTATGTGCGACACCTGCACCGACGGCCCGGAGGCCGGATTTTTTGATGCTAAAGATTCCCTGATGAAGCTGTCCGACGCCCTGGTCTGGGCGGATACGGTGGTGATCGGCCCCGGAATCGGCTTAACGGAGCGCTCCCGCACCTTCCTTTCCGCCGTGCTGTCCTTCGCCGACATGCCGGTGATCATTGATGCCGACGCCATCCGTCTCATTGCGGAAGGAGATGAGGATCTGCGCTGCGATACCGGACTGCGGGTGCTGACCCCCCATTTAGGGGAAATGAGCGCCTTAACCAAAAAACCGGTACCGGTTCTGCATGAGACCATCGCTTCCTCTGCAAAGGACTATGCAGCCGAAAAGCAAGCGGTGTGTGTGCTGAAGGATTCCGTCTCCGTCATTTCCGATGGAGAAACCTGCTATTACGAAGCCGACGGAAACGACGGCATGGCCACCGCGGGAAGCGGAGACGTGCTGGCAGGCATCTTAGGCGCCATTTTTGCCCGGATTTACGGAAAACAATCTAACGATGCCGCCTTCTGTGCCGCCTGCGGCGCAAAGCTTCATGCTCTGGCCGGCAGAAAGGCATTAGAAACCTGCGGAGCCGATGCCATGACCGCGTCGGATCTGATTCGCAGTCTTCCGGAGGTGTTTCGTTCTCTGTAATTAATTACGTTCTGTAATCCAGAACCCGTTTATACATGGAGACCTGAAAATGGAAACTCAGCGTATATGCATGACCCTTGATCTGGATGCCTTAACCCACAACATCCGCGTGATCCGAAGCCATATGAAGGAGGACGCGCGGCTGTTTGCCGTGATTAAATGCGATGCCTACGGCCACGGCGCCGTTCGCATTGCCCGGTATCTGGAAGAGGAACATTTAGCCGATGGCTTTGCCTTAGCCACCGTGGACGAAGCCTTAGAGCTTCGGGCCGCGGGCATCGAAAGCCTGCTGCTGGTCTTAGGATTTACCAGCTCGGATGAGTATCCGGAGATGATCCGCAAAGACATCCGGCCCACCCTGTTTTCCGCGGAGATGGCGGAAGCCTTTTCTAAGGCCGCCCAGGAGGTGGGGAAGGAAGGCCTGTATCACATTAAAATCGATACGGGCATGGGCCGCATCGGCATTGTTCCCGGAGCCGAGGGCCTGGCAGAAATACAGAAGATGACTTCCTATCCCGGCATCCGGGCCGAGGGCATCTTCACCCATTTCGCCCGGGCGGACGAAGGAAATCCCGCGCCGGTGGAAGAGCAGTATCAGCGGTTTACCGGCATGATTTTGGCCCTTTCTGATCTGGGGATCACCTTTGACATCCGCCACTGCGCCAACAGCGCCGCCATCCTAGAGCAGCAGCCCATGCATTTAGACGCCGTGCGGGCCGGTATCATTCTCTACGGCCTGTGGCCCTCGGATCAGGTGCCGGAAGCCGAAGAGCTTCTGCCGGTGATGTCCCTGCACAGCTGCATCGTCCATTTAAAAACCGTGCCCCAAGGCACGCCCATCGGTTACGGCGGAACCTGGAAGGCGCCCCGCCCATCGGTGATCGCCACGGTTCCCGTGGGATACGGCGACGGATACGCCCGGACGTTGTCCAATCAGGGCTCGGTGCTCATCGGCGGACAGCGGGCTCCCATTGTGGGCCGCATCTGCATGGACCAGATGATGGTGGACGTCACCCACATCAGCGGTGTGCATCTTTCCCAGGAAGTCACCCTGGTGGGAAGGGACAAAGAGGAACGCATTTCCCTGGAAGAACTGGGCGGTCTGTCCGGCCGGTTCAATTATGAATTTGCCTGCGGACTGGGCACCCGGCGCATCCCCCGGATCTTTGTAAAAAACGGGGAGATTCTTGCCCGGGAAGAGCGGCTGGGATTGAAACCCACAGGTAAAAATGATATGATAATCGGGTAAATATTCAAGAAAGGACAGGATGTATGTCAGGACATTCAAAATTTGCCAATATCAAGCACAAGAAAGAAAAGAACGACGCCGCCAAGGGCAAGGTTTTCACCATTATCGGCCGTGAAATCGCCGTTGCCGTCAAGGAAGGCGGTCCGGATCCGGCCAACAACAGCCGTCTGCGCGACGTCATCGCCAAAGCAAAAGCCAACAACATGCCCAACGATACCATCGACCGGGGCATCAAAAAGGCGGCGGGCGACGCTTCCTCCGTCAACTACGTCACGGTGACCTACGAAGGATACGGTCCCAGCGGTACCGCCATTATCGTGGAAGCCTTAACCGACAACAAAAACCGCACCGCGGCCAACGTGCGCAACGCCTTTACCAAGGGCCACGGCAACGTGGGCACCCAGGGCTGCGTTTCCTATATGTTCGACGAGCGCGGCCAGATCATCGTAGCCAAGGAAGACTGCGATCTTGACCCCGACGATCTGATGATGATGGCCTTAGACGCCGGCGCGGAGGATTTCAACGAAGATGAAGACAGCTACGAAATTCTCACGGCTCCGGCAGATTTCTCCGCCGTACGTGAAGCGCTTGAAGCGCAGGGAATCGTGATGGCCGACGCTTCCGTCTCCATGATTCCCCAGAATTATGTAACACTGGAATCCGAGGAAGATATCCGCTGCATGAATCGCATTCTCGATCTGTTGGACGAGGATGACGACGTGCAGGATGTGTTCCACAATTGGGAAGAATAGAGCGTTTTCTTGAAAGGAATGGGGGGTTGTTAATGAAACGGATTCTGTATGCTTCCAGTGAGTGTGTGCCTTTTGTTAAAACAGGAGGCCTGGCAGACGTTGTGGGGGCGCTACCGAAGGAGTTTGATCCCGAAGTATGGGACGTGCGGGTGATTCTGCCGAATTATACCTGCATTCCGCCGGAATACCGGGATCACTTCGAGTACATCACCAACTTCTACATGGACTGCGGTCCCCTGATCGGAAGCAAATACGTTGGCATCTTCAAATATGTCTATGAAGGCATCACCTATTACTTCATCGACAATCTGGAGTATTTCCAGGTATTCTATCCCTACGGTGATACCCGGGGTGACATGGAGAAGTTCACCTTCTTTGACAAGGCGGTGCTTTCCGTCCTGCCGGTGATCGATTTCCAGCCCGAGCTGATTCACTGCCACGACTGGCAGACGGGTCTGATTCCGGTGTATTTAAAGACACTGTTTGCCAGCAATCCGTTCTTCTCCGGCATCAAGACCATCTTTACCATCCACAACCTGAAATTCCAGGGCGTATGGGATGTAAAGACCCTGCGGGATCTGTCCGGTCTGCCGGACGATGTGTTTACGCCGGACAAGCTGGAGTTCCACAAGTGCGGCAACATGCTCAAAGGCGGCCTGGTGTACGCCGACTATATCACCACCGTCAGCAACACCTATGCCAACGAAATCCAGACGCCTTTCTACGGCGAAGGATTGGACGGCCTGCTGTGTGCCCGCCACTTTGACATGCAGGGTATTGTCAACGGCATTGACTATGCCAAGTACAATCCGGCCACGGATCCCAGGATCTACCGCAACTACACGGTGGACGATTTCCGGGCTCAGAAGAAGGTCAATAAGGAAAAACTGCAGGAGCAGTTAGGCCTGACCGTTGACAAGAAGAAGTTCATGATCGGCCTGATTTCCCGTCTGACCGACCAGAAGGGCTTGGATCTGATCAACTACTGCATCGAAGGCATCGCCGACGAGAACACCCAGCTGGTGGTCATCGGTACCGGTGAATCCCAGTACGAGAACATGTTCCGTCACTACGCCTGGAAGTATCCGGACCGCATTTCCGCCAACATCTGCTACAACGAAGATCTGGCCCAGAAACTGTATGCGGCTTCCGACGCCTTCCTGGTACCGTCCCGTTTCGAGCCCTGCGGCCTGACCCAGCTGATTTCCTTCCGCTACGGTTCCGTGCCCATCGTCCGTGAAACCGGCGGCTTAAAGGATACGGTGGAGCCCTACAACGAGTACGAGCAGACCGGTGACGGCTTCTCCTTCGCCAACTACAACGGCGACGAGCTGTTAAACACCGTCAACTATGCCAAGTACATCTACTTCGTGAAGAAGGCGCAGTGGAACCGCATCGTAGAACGCGGCATGCGCAAAGACTACTCCTGGAAGAACTGCAAGGGCGGCTATGAAGCCCTGTATCACTTCCTGATCGGATAATGGTTTATACGGACAGGCCGGATGAAGGCGAAGCCTAATCTGTATCGTCTGTCCTCCATGCAACTGCATAACATTTGAAAATGCAAGCCAGGATACCGGTTTTACGGTTCCTGGCTTGTCGGGTGACTTAAGGAACCATACGGAGAATCCACATGACATTACTGCAATCCATTCTGATGGGCATCATCCAGGGTCTGACCGAGTTTCTGCCGGTATCCAGTTCCGGCCATCTGGCCCTTTTTAAGGCACTGTTCGGGTTTGAAGCGTCTTCCGGCATTCTGTTTGACGTCATGCTTCATCTGGGCACCTTAGCGGCGATTTTCGTGGTTTACTACAAGGATATTGCCCAGCTCATTCTGGAAGGATTTTCCATTCTGCGGGATCTGTTCATCAACCTGGGCCGCCTTCTGCAGAACCTGTTTATCAAGGGCACGCGGCGCAAGTACATTCATGTGATGGAAGGCGCTTACCGCCGGTTTGTGTGGCTGGTGCTGATTTCTACGGTGCCTACCGGCATTCTGGGCATCCTTTTAAAGGATTTCATCGAGCGCGCCTCGGATAACACCCTGATCCCCGGCATCTGCCTTCTGGTCACCGCCGTCATTCTCTTTGTTTCCGACCGCATCCGGGCCGGAAAGAAGAACGCACAGACCGCTACCATCGGCGACGCCGTCACCATCGGTGTGGTTCAGGGCATTGCCACGCTGCCCGGCATTTCCCGCAGCGGCAGTACCATTACCGCCGCCTTGGCCTGCGGCTTTTCCCGCAAATTTGCGGTGAAGTATTCCTTCATCATGTCCATTCCCGCCATTTTAGGTGCGGCGGTGCTGGAGCTGAAAGACCTTTCCGAAGCCCTGGCCGATCCCACGCCTTTCTGGTACTACCTGGTAGGCATGGCGGTATCCGCCGTGGTGGGATATGTATGCATCCGTCTGATGCTGGTGATTGTGAACCGCCGCCGGTTCACGTGGTTTTCCGTTTACTGCGCCATCGTAGGCGTTGCTTCGGTGGTTTTATATTTCCTGCGCCGGTAAGGCGCAGCCTTCAACAGGTGATTCATGGCAACAAATAAAAAATCTGCATCCAGCAATTCCAAAAGAACATCTTCGCAAAACAGCCGTCCTTCCGGCCGAAGCCCGCAGAAGAGCAGCAGATCGAAGAACAGCGGGTCCGGCAGCCGCCGTTCCGGCAGCCGCTCTGATCTGAATGCCTCTTCTTCCGGCAGCGCTTCAAAGGGGTCGGGGATTTCTTCAGATCTGCTCTTTTTTACCGTACTTGCCGCAGCCATTCTTTTATTTGCCGCAAACTTCGGCATGGGCGGAATCGTAGGCCGGGCCGTGTCCGGTGCCCTGTTCGGCACCCTGGGTCTGGTAAACTACGCCCTTCCGTTTCTGCTGCTGGCCGGTGTCTTTTACGGCATGATGCGCCGGTGGAAGCCCTCTGCCTTAAAGAAACTGGCAGCAGGGATCGTTCTGTGCGCCGCCGTCTGTCTGTTTATCGAACTGTTAACCAACGGATCTTTCCCCTTTGCCGGTAAAGAAGCCTTCGAACATGCCCGCACCTATCACAACGGCGGCGGTTTCATCGGCGGCTTTCTTTCCAATCTGCTTCAGAAATATTTCGGCCTGGTGGGCGCCTACATTTTCTCTGTGGTGTTCATGATCGGCTGTATTCTGTTTATCACCGAAACCTCTGCGGTGGGCTCCATTGCGGACCGCCGGGAAAAGGCCCGGGAATACGTGGAAGAAGAAGCCCGGCTGCGCAGAGAAGAGCGGCAGTTAAACCGGGAAGTTGCCCGGGCGGAACGCTTAACCCGCCGGCAGGAACAGCTGGCTGAGCTGGAAGAACGCAGTGTCCGCGCCAAGGAGCAGGAACGGGCGGCCCGGGAAGCCCGGCGCATCTTAAACCGACAGGAAATGATGGATTCCACCACGGTGACTATCGACAATTCCACCGGGGAAGGAGATAAACGGCGCAACCAGAAGGTCAGCGGCGTGAATTTCCACGTTCCCGTATCCGACGCTCCCCAGGATCCTTCTTCCGAATCCGACGAAATGAAGGAAATCCGCATCCATCTGGTGGAAGAGGCTGAAGCCGGCCCCATCTTAGGAAGCGGAAAGCCCTCCGGCGGCATGCAGGAAATGCACGCACCGGAATCCTCCGACGCCCCGGTTTCCGCCGGTCCCATTCAGATTCACGGCGTAGGCTTCGAAGAACCTGCCCAGGAAGCACTGCATCCGGCGAAACCCGCATCCGCCCCGGAGGCTGCCTCTGCAGCAAAACCGGCGGATCCCATGATGGGCGGATCTGCTCATTCCGAGACCTTCACAGAAGCCTCTCGGCCTGAAAGAACCGTATCAGAACCCCGGCAGGATGGGATGCATGCCGTCACCCCCGCGATGGATATCCATCCGGAAGAAGCATCCTACGAACCGGAAGAGGATTACCCCTATGAGGATCCTTACGTTCCCACGGATGACATGCGATCTCTTCAGTCGGATCATGCCGTTTCGTCGGCTTCTGCATCCCATGGCAAAGCCACCGGCGCATCCTCGGCCGCATCTTCCCATGCCGGCTCCTCCGGGGCTGCTTCCGCAGCTCCCGCAGAAGAGGATGACGGAACGGTTACCGTGGCTCCGCCGTCTACACTGCCCCGGGAAAGTTACGTTTTCCCACCCATTTCCCTGCTGCATCCTTCCAGCAATAAGAAGGGGGGCAGCACCCGGGAAAGCCTGCAGAGCACCGCGGACAAGCTGGTTACCACCCTGCGGAATTTCGGCGTCAACGTCACCGTGACCGACGTCAGCTACGGCCCCTCCATTACCCGGTATGAGATCCAGCCGGAATCCGGTGTGAAGGTCAGCCGCATCGTGAATCTGTCCGATGATATCGCCTTAAACCTGGCGGCCTCCAATATCCGTATTGAAGCCCCCATTCCCGGCAAAGCGGCGGTGGGCATCGAAGTGCCCAACAAGGAAACCGTCACCGTTTCCTTCCGGGAACTGATGGAATCTGATGACTTCCAGAACACCCAGTCCCGCATCGCCTTTGCAGCCGGCCGGGATATTGCGGGAAAGATCATCATTTCCGACATCGCCAAAATGCCTCACCTGCTCATCGCCGGCGCCACCGGTTCCGGTAAGTCGGTGTGTATCAACACCATTATCATGAGCATCCTGTACAAGGCTCACCCCGACGACGTGAAGCTGATCATGATCGACCCGAAGGTGGTGGAACTGTCGGTTTACAACGACATTCCGCACCTGATGATCCCCGTGGTCACGGATCCGAAAAAAGCTGCCGGAGCCTTAAACTGGGCGGTGCATGAGATGGAAGACCGCTACAACAGGTTCGCGGAAGTGGGCGTTCGTGACATGAAGGGCTACAACTCCCTGATTCACGACGGCATGATGACCAAAACCATCAACGGCGAAAGCATTGAAGTGGCCACCCCCAAGATGCCCCAGATCGTGGTTATCGTGGACGAGCTGGCCGACCTGATGATGGTATCCTCTTCGGAAGTGGAGCAGTCCATCTGCCGTCTGGCTCAGCTGGCCCGAGCCGCCGGTATCCATCTGGTCATTGCCACTCAGCGTCCCTCCGTCAACGTCATTACGGGTCTGATCAAGGCCAACATGCCTTCCCGTATTGCCTTTTCCGTTACCTCCGGCGTGGACTCCAGAACCATTCTGGATATGGTGGGCGCCGAAAAACTGCTGGGCAAGGGCGACATGCTCTATTATCCCCAGGGATTTGCCAAGCCCCTGCGTGTCCAGGGCGCTTTCGTATCCGACGACGAAGTGCAGGCGGTGGTAAAGTTCATCAAAACCAAAAACCCGCTGTACGTGGAGCAGAAGCAGGGACGGCAGGAAGAAGTGCTTTCCGCCGTGAACAATTCCTCCTCCGCCGACGGCAGCGACAGCGAACGGGATCCCCTGTTTGAAGATGCCGGCCGGCTGATCGTGGACAAGGAAAAGGCCACCATCGGCATGCTTCAGCGCACCTTCCGCATCGGCTTTAACCGGGCGGCCCGGATCATGGATCAGCTGGCGGATGCCGGCGTGGTGGGTCCGGAAGAGGGCACCAAGGCCCGGCAGATCCTGATGACCATGGATCAGTTTGACGAGCTGGTGAATTTCTGAGTTTGAAATCATTGGCCTCAGATGATAGGTTCGCCTTATATGTCGGCATTGGCCGCAGATGATGCCTTCGCTTATCATCCTGGCATTTGCATCATCGGATCGGGAGTTTACATGCTTCAGATTGACATTCTCTGTGTGGGAAAACTGAAAGAAAAGTATCTGTCTGATGCGGTGGCAGATTACGCCAAGCGCCTTGGCCGCTACTGCAGGCTGAACATCATCGAAGTTCCCGATGAGGCTGCGCCGGAACGGGCTTCCGAGGCACAGCAGGAACAGATCAAGCAAAAAGAGGGGGCAAGGCTTTTATCCCGGCTGGACGACCGCACCTATGCCGTGGTGCTGGCCATCGAGGGAACCTCCTTAGATTCGCCCCAGATCGCTTCCTTTTTATCGGAGCGGGCCCTGTACGGCGACAGCCATCTGGCCTTTATCATTGGCGGATCCTTAGGCCTGTCTTCTGAGGTATACAAACGGGCCAACGCGCGATGGAGTTTTTCGCGGCTGACTTTTCCCCACGGCATCGTGCGGCTGCTTCTTGCGGAACAGATTTACCGTGGGTTTCGGATCCTTTCCAACGAACCTTACCATAAGTAGTCCATTTGCAGACGTTATGGTTTCGGCAGCCATTTGACGAACATGATCGGTTGTGTAACTGTTCAGAATCTGTGTTATTGTGCATACGAGGTTTGATATGCAGGAAGAATGGATGGAAATTCCCGTCGATCACCTGGTAAACGTATTCGGTGATTTTGACAGCAACTGCAGGCTCATTGAGCAGGCCTTAAACGTCAGTCTCGTTCTGCGGGGCGACGGGGTGAAGATTACCGGCAATCCTGGCAGCGTACAGGCGGCCCGGTCCGTGCTTTCCGGGTTGGTGACCCTTTCCGAAGGCGGAAACCGCATCACCGAACAGAATGTGCGCTACGCCCTGTCTCTGGTGGAAGACCGCCAGGACGCCCAGGAAGCCGCCCATACCCTGGACGGGGATATCATTGCCCGGACGGTTTTAGGCAAGCCCATCAAGCCCAAAACCCTGGGCCAGAAGAAATATGTGGACGCCATCCGAAAGGAAATGATCGTCTTCGGCGTGGGCCCGGCGGGTACCGGCAAAACCTATCTTGCCATGGCCTTAGCCATCAGCGCCTTCCAGCGGGGAGAAGTGAACCGCATCATCCTCACCCGTCCGGCCATTGAGGCGGGAGAGAAGCTGGGCTTTCTGCCCGGCGATCTGCAAAGCAAAATCGACCCCTATCTGCGGCCTTTGTACGACGCTCTTTACGAAATCATGGGGGCGGAGCATTATCAGCGCAACTTAGAACGGGGCGCCATTGAAGTGGCACCTTTAGCCTACATGCGCGGACGGACGTTGGATAACGCCTTTATCATTCTCGACGAGGCCCAGAATACCACCCCGGCCCAGATGAAGATGTTTTTAACCCGTATCGGCTTCGGTTCCAAGGCCGTCATCACCGGCGACGAAACCCAAAAGGATCTGGCTCCCGGTACCCTTTCCGGCCTGGACGTGGCCCTGGAAGTGTTAAACGGGGTGGAGGGCATCGCCACCTGCCGGCTCACCGGAAAGGACGTGGTGCGTCACCCTCTGGTTCAGCGCATCGTCAACGCCTACGAAGCCTATGAGGCAAAACAGCAGCGTAAAAATGCCCGGCCGAAAAAGACCTCCGGTGCGGGCCGCAGCGGAAACAAAAGGAGTGGCCATGGTTCTGATCTTTGAACAGGAAGCCGAGGCCGGATTTGACTTCGATCCCAAGCCCCTGGCAGAAAAAGTTATCGAAACCGTTCTGGACTGCGAGGATTTCCCCTACGAGGCCGAGGTTTCCGTCCTGTTAACCGACGATGAAACCATCCGGCAGATCAACGCCGCCGAACGGAACATCGACGCCGCCACGGACGTTCTGTCCTTTCCCATGTTGGACTGTACCGATCCCTGGAAAGACGCACCCTTAGAGGAAGAGCGTCTGCCCGTGGATTACGATAACGAAGCCGTGCTGCTGGGGGACATTGTTTTAAACGTCGCCCGGATTCATTCCCAGGCCGAAGAATACGGTCACTCTTTAAAGCGGGAATATGCTTTCCTCATCGTCCACAGTATGCTACACTTACTGGGTTATGATCACATGGAAGAAGAGGAGCGGCTGCGGATGGAAGAACGGCAGCGCGTCATTTTAGATATTCTCTCCATTCCGAGAGAATAAGGAACTTGCAGACAAAGGAGGAACCTGTGAAAAAAGGGAAAATGAAAAAATCCACACTCATCAGCCTGATCATTGCCTTAGTGGCGGTGTGCGCTATCGTCGGCATCATCGTATCCGGCCGGGGCAAAAAGGAAGAGCCCGAACCCGAAGTGGCAAAAGAGACGGAAGTGGTGAAGGAAGAGCCCGAAGAGGAGCCCGAAGAAGAACCGGAAGAAGAAGCGGTGGAAGAGGAGCCGGAAGAAGTGGATCTTCATCCCGGCCAGTCCGTGGATTATCTTACCGGTTATTATGTGGATGATCTGGCCAACGCGTTCCGTCCTGTGGCCTGCATGTTTGAAAACACCGGCATGGCTCTGCCCCAGTATGGTTTAAACTCCGCCAGCGTTCTGTACGAATGCCCTGTGGAAGGCGGCATCACCCGTATGCTGGCCATTTTCGAACGTTTATCTTTAGCGGATCTGGACCGCATCGGCAACGTGCGAAGCGCCCGCCCCTACTACATCCATATCGCCAACGAATTTGACGCCATCTTTGTTCACTACGGACAGAGCATCCACGCCAAGGTTCTGCTGGAAGAAGGCATCATCAACAACTTAAGCGGTCTGGACGGATCCGTTTCCAGCACCGTCTTTTACCGCACCAACGATAAGAAGGCCCCCCACAACGCCTATGCCAGCGGCGAGGGCATCAACAACGGTATTGCCAAAAAGGCCTACCGCGACGTTTACAAAGAAGGCTACACCGGCCGCTTCAAGTTCATCAACACCGACGAAACCGAGCGCAACCTGCTGGAAAAGGGCACGCCCTGTGACCGCATTGACCTGTATTACCGCAACAACCGCCCCTGGTTTGAGTACGACTACTACACCGGAAAGTACAAGAGATTCCAGTTTGACGGTCCCCAGATCGACGGCCGCACCGGCGAGCAGGTGCAGGTGGACAACATTATTTTCCAGAACGTGCCCAGCTCCACTCTGGAAGAAACGGCTTACTTAAACCTTCCGCTGACGGGCTACGGCTACGGCAAGTTCTTCACCAGCGGCCGGATGATCGACATCATGTGGTTTAAGGATTCTGACGATGCCATTACCCATTACTTTGACGCAGACGGCAACGAAATCGAGCTGAATCCCGGCAAAACCTTTGTCTGCCTCATCGAAAACCAGTTTGTGGACCAGAATGTGTTCCATACACCGCAGGAGTAAACGGATTCTATGAGTGATAAGAAAAAGGGTTCCGGCAGCTTTCTTCTGCAGGGATCCATTCTTGCCGCAGCGTCCATCATCAGCCGTGTCATCGGTCTGCTTTACCGCATTCCCCTGACCAACATTCTCGGGCGCATCGGCAACGACTTTTACAGCACCGCATTTGACGCCTACAGCATCGTGCTGATCATATCGTCCTTCAGTCTGCCTTTGGCCGTTTCGAAGCTGGTTTCCGCCCGAATGGCCAAAGGGCAGGTGTGCAATGCCTGGCGCATTGTCAAAGGGGCGCTGATTTTTGCTGTGATCAGCGGCGGTGCTGCGGCGCTGCTTCTGTTTTTCGGCGCCAACTTCTTTACCGGTACCCTGTTAAAAACCCCCATGGCCGCCATGGCTCTGCGGGTTTTGGCACCTACCGTGTTCATCGTGGCCTTAGTAGGCGTGCTGCGGGGCTTTTTCCAGGGCCTGGGAACCATGGTGCCCAGCGCCTTTTCCCAGATCGCAGAGCAGATCGTAAACGCCATCGTAAGCGTCGCTGCCGCCTGGATTCTCTTTGCCCAGGGCGCAAAAATCGGCGCGGTGTTAAACCAGCCCAATTTAGGGGAAGCCTACGCCGCCTCCGGCGGTACCTTAGGCACCTCCATGGGTGCGGTGACGGCGCTGCTGTTTATGGGATTTCTCTTTTTTGCCTACCGTCCCCGTTTTACAAAGCGCATGGAAAAGGACAAGGATCTGCGGGCGGAGAGTGCTTCCCAGATCGCATCGGCTCTGTTTTTAACCATCATTCCGGTGCTGCTTTCCACCACGCTTTACAACGCGGTGAACATTCTGGACCAGTTCCTGTTTAAGCACATCGCCAATGCTCTGGCGGTAAACGCCACTCAGATTTCCGAGTGGTGGGGCACCTACACCGGCGAAGTGGTGGTCATCCAGAATATTCCCCTGGGAATTGCCTCCGCCATCGGCGCCTCGGCCGTCCCCAGCCTGACGGCATCCTTTAACAGCGGAAAACGCAGCCGTACCTCCGCACAGATTCAGTCGGCGCTGCGCTTTATCATGCTCATTGCCGCCCCCTGTGCCGTGGGTATTTTCGCCCTGGCCCAGCCCATTCTGCTGCTTTTGTATCATGACCCGGATATTACGGCCCGGAACCTGCTTCTGACCAGCATTGCCATCGTTCCGGTGTTTACCGTATCCACCTTAACCAACAGTCTGCTGCAGGGCATTGACAAGATGCGCCTTCCGGTGATTCACGCCGCAGCGGCCTTAGGGGTTCAGGCAGTGGTGTTGGTGGTGTGCATGTACGTGTTCCATATGGGCATTTTCGCGGTTCCCGCCGCCAATGCCTGCTACGGTCTGGTGATGTGCATCTTAAACGGCGTTGCCCTGCGACGCTACGGCCACGTGAAGATCCGCTGGATGTCGGTTTACGGCATGCCTGCCATCTGTTCCGCCATTATGGGCGCGGTGGTGTCTTTTGTTTACCATCTGATCCAGACAGTGATTGCCTTTAATCCTGTCAGCACCATTGTTTCCATCATCGCCGGCGTTCTGGTTTACGCGCTGTTGCTTCTTGTCACCGGTACCATTACGGAAGCCGATCTGCGGCGTGTACCCATGGGCGGACGGCTGATTCCGCTGGTCCGTCGGTTCCGGAGAGAAGATCATGGCGAAGAATAAATCTGCCGGCATTAAACAGTATGCAGCCGTCGTCATCGGCGGCGGAGCCTCCGGGCTTTGCGCAGCGATTTTCTGCGCCGAAAACGGGGGTGAGGTCTGTGTTTTTGAACGGGAAAACCAGCCTGCGAAAAAAATTCTGCGCACCGGAAACGGACGCTGCAATCTGTCCAATGAACATCAGGGGGCGTCCTGCTATCGTGGGACGGACCCCTCTTTTGTCGATCAGGTGCTTTCCGAATTTGACCTTTCCGCCACTCTGGATTTCTTTTTCCAGATCGGCATTTATCCCCGCAGTCTGGGAGGATATCTGTATCCCTATTCCCTGCAGGCCAAAGACGTAAAAACGGCCCTGGAGCGGAAGGCGGCAAACCTTGGCATCGTCATCCACTGCGGCACCCGTATTACCTCGGTGGTGCCTTCAAAGAAGGGATATCTGCTCAGCTGCGAATCCAACGGAAGTTCTTTCAAGGTCTTCGCAAAGGCTGTGATTCTTTCCTGCGGCAGCAGCGCCGGCCTGCCGGAAAACACCCCGGACGACGCCGAAAACATCCTTAAAAACCTGTCTGTGCCCTTTATCCCACGGGAACCGGCCCTGTGCGCCCTGCGCTGTTCGGATCGATGGTGCAAAACGCTGCACGGCATCCGGGCAAAAGGAGCCGTCACCCTTCTGATTGACGGCAAGACCCTTCGGACAGAAGAGGGCGAACTGCAGTTTACGGACTACGGCCTTTCCGGCATTCCCGTGTTCTGCTTAAGCCGGGACGCATCCTATGCCCTGTCCGCCGGAAAACAGGTAAGCTGTACCGTGGATCTCATGCCGGAACTTGCGGAAGAGGATATCTGCGATCTGCTGACCCGACGGCTGGATCTGTGTGAGCAAAGCACAAAACCGGTACGCACCCTGTTATCCGGGCTGTTTGCAGGACCTTTCTGTGAACTGCTGGAAACCGCCCTGGAGCAGCCCCTGTCGGAAAAAGCCATCCGAGCACTGGCTGCTTTGATCAAGCACATTCCCTTTCATGTTACAGGTACCAAAGGCATGACGGCGGCCCAGACCGCCGCGGGAGGCGCCAGCCTTCTGGCCGTGGATCCCAAAACCATGGAAGCAATCGACCACCCCGGCCTGTTTCTCACCGGGGAAACCTTAGACTGTGACGGTATCTGCGGCGGATACAACCTGCAGTGGGCCTGGTCCACCGGTGCACTGGCGGGCAAGGCGGCTGCTTTCTATCTGGAGAACAAGTAACATGATCCGAATGACCCAGGTTAAGCTTCCGGTGACGGCCAATCGTCCCTACGATCCCCGGAGGCCTGACATTTCCGGCATCAAAAAGAAATGTGCCCATCTGTTAAAGATCCGCCCGGAGCAGATTCGGTCGGTGACTCTGCAGCGGCGGGCGCTGGATGCGCGCAAAAAGCCCCAGCTTTTTGACGTCTGCACGGTGCTGCTTACGCTGACCCTTCCGGAAAATACGCTGTCCGCAAAAACCCTTTCCAGTGCCCATGCAGAGTGCATCGGTTCTCCGGTGGCCTTTCTTCCCAAAACTCTGAACGCACCACGTTCCAAAGACGCGATGCGCCCTGTGATCATCGGGGCCGGTCCGGCGGGACTGTTCTGTGCCTACGGCCTGCTCTGCGCCGGTTTTTATCCCATTCTGCTGGAACGGGGCGGTCCGGTGGAAGAGCGGAAAGAGGACGTAGAACGGTTCTTTTCCACCGGCATCTTAGCGCCGGATTCCAACGTGCAGTTTGGAGAAGGGGGCGCGGGAGCTTTTTCCGACGGAAAGCTGAATACCGGATCCCATGACCGGGACGGGGTTCAGACCTTTGTGCTGGAAACCCTGATCCGTTTCGGTGCCCCGGAGCACATCCGCTATGACGCCGCTCCCCACCTGGGTACCGACCGGCTGTTTTTCATCTTAAAGGAAATGCGCCGGCAGATGCAGGACCTGGGCTGTGAATATGTGTTTCACACCCGGGCCACAGGCCTGGATATCGAGCAGGGCCGCATTCGGGGCGTATTTGCCGAGCAGAAAAAGGACGGGACGGTACGCCCGGTGACATTTCGTGCGGATATCGTGGTTCTGGCTATCGGCCACAGCGCCCGGGACCTTTTTGCCCAGCTGTACCGGCAGCAGGTGCCCATGGAAGCGAAGCCCTTTGCTGTGGGATTTCGGGTGGAACATCCCCAGAGCATGATCAACGAGGCCATGGTGGGAAAAGATGCTCCCGTGGCAGCCGCGTCCAACTATAAACTGACCTACCAGGCCGGCAACGGTCACAGCGTCTATTCCTTCTGCATGTGTCCCGGCGGTTATGTGGTTTCCTCCGCATCCGCGGATGGAGAAACCGTGGTCAACGGCATGAGTTACGCCGCCCGCAACGGGCACAACGCCAACAGTGCCATCGTCATGTCCGTTCCCACTTCCATGATCGGATCGGAAAATCCCATGGACGCCATCCGCTTCCAGCAGGATTTGGAACACCGGGCCTATGCCTTGTGCAACGGCGCCGTTCCCCAGCAGCTGTACGGGGATTTCTGTGAGGGAAGAGAAAGCACCGCTTATGGCACCTATCCTTCCGCCATCTTAGGAACTCATGCCTTTGCCAATTTACGGGGACTGCTGCCGGAAAAACTGGAAGAGGCTTTCTTCGAAGCCATGCCGGTGTTTGGAAAACGCATCCCCGGCTTTGACCGCAAAGATTCCATTTTATCCGGCGTGGAAAGCCGCACCTCCTCCCCGGTGCGCATTCTTCGGGATGCCGACGGTCAGTCGGAAATCAAAGGACTGTTTCCCGCAGGAGAGGGAGCCGGCTATGCCGGAGGTATTCTGTCTGCCGCATCCGACGGCCTTCGCACGGCGGATAAAATAACGACGTATTTATTAAATCAGAGGTAATTCATGGCTGAACTGACACCGATGATGGCCCAATATATGGAGGTCAAAAAACAATATCCGGACTGCATCCTGTTTTACCGTCTCGGTGATTTCTACGAGATGTTTTTTGACGATGCCAAAACCGCGTCCCGGGAACTGGAGCTGACGCTCACCGGCCGCGCCTGTGGGCAGGAGGAACGGGCACCCATGTGCGGCGTTCCCTTTCACGCCGTGGACGGCTATCTGTCCCGTCTGGTAGCCAAAGGCTACAAAGTGGCCATCTGCGAGCAAATGGAAGATCCCAGTCTGGCCAAAGGACTGGTAAAACGGCAGGTTACCCGCATCGTTTCCCCGGGCACCAACACGGAAACCAGCGCTCTCGACGAAGGCCGCAACAATTTCCTTTTAGGTATTGTGGCCACCGGCGAAGGTTTCGGCGTGTCTGTCTGCGACGTGTCCACCGGATACTTTGCCGTCACCGAGCTGGAAGGCACCGGCCGTCTCCTGGACGAAATCATCCGCTACATGCCTTCGGAAATCGTGTGCAACGACGCCTTTCTTCTGTGCGGCATCGATGCCGGTCTGCTGCGGGAACAGTACGGCATATTCATTCAGTCCCAGCCGGCGGAACTGTTTTCCGATACTTCCGCCTCGGAAGCCCTGTGCACCCATTTCGGGGTCACGGAGCCCTCGGTTCTGGGCCTGGCCTCCGGTTCTGCCTCCTTAGCCGCTGCCGGTGCCCTGCTTTCCTACTTAGGCCGCATGCAGATGGACAACGTGTCCCAGATCACGGCCTTAAACGTGTACGAAGGCAGCCGCTACATGGTGTTGGACGCCGCTGCCCGCCGGAACCTGGAGCTGACGGAAACCCTGCGGGATAAGGAAAAGCGGGGAACGCTGCTCTGGGTGCTGGACAAAACCAAACCCGCCATGGGCGCCCGGGCCCTTCGCAACGCCATATTTTTGCCCATATTGGACGACGCTGAACTGGAACGCCGCTATGACGTCATCGACGAACTGAATGCGGCCTTTATGACAAGAGAAGAACTGCGGGAATATCTGGGTCCGGTGTACGATCTGGAGCGCCTGTTAACCCGCATTGCCATCGGCAGCGCCAATCCCCGGGATCTGCTGGCCTTTTCCGGATCCGCCGCCATGCTTTCCCCCATCCGGGATCTGCTGGAGGATTTCCACTCCGAAAATCTGATCCGGCTGCGGGAAAATCTGGATCCCTTAAAGGATCTGTATGAACTGATTTCCACCTCCATTTCCGAGGATGCACCCCTGTCTGTCCACGACGGCGGCATCATCAAAACCGGTTTTGACAGTGAAGTGGACCGGCTGCGTCAGGCGGGAACGGAAGGTAAGAACTGGCTTGCCGACCTGGAGGCCCGGGAGCGGGAATCCACCGGCATCAAAAATCTGCGGGTGCGCTACAACCGGGTGTTCGGCTATTATATCGAAGTCACCAATTCCTATAAGGATCTGGTTCCCGAACATTACATCCGCAAACAGACCTTAGCCAACGCCGAACGCTTCTACACCCCGGAATTAAAGGAACTGGAAGAGACCATTTTAGGCGCCCAGGACCGGCTGGAATCCTTAGAGTACGGCATCTTTACCGACGTACGCACCAAAATCGCCGATCAGGTGGCCCGGATTCAGAAGACGGCCAAAGCCGTGGCGGAGCTGGACGTGTATCTGTCCCTGGCCGTGGTGGCCCAGGCCAATCATTACTGCCGGCCCACCTTAAACCGCAGGGGATCCATCGACATCCGGGGAGGCCGTCATCCGGTGGTGGAGCAGATGATCGGCTCCCACGCCTTTGTGCCCAACGACGTGCTTTTAGACCGGGGCTCCAACCGGGTGGCCATCATCACCGGTCCCAACATGGCCGGTAAATCCACCTACATGCGCCAGACGGCTTTAATCTGCCTCATGGCCCAGCTGGGCAGCTTCGTTCCGGCCAAATCCGCCAATATCTGCATCAGCGACCGCATTTTTACCCGTGTAGGGGCCTCCGACGATCTGGCCAGCGGCCAGAGTACTTTCATGGTGGAGATGAACGAGGTGGCAAACATCCTAAAGAACGCCACCCCCAATTCTCTGATCATCTTAGATGAAATCGGCCGGGGCACCAGCACCTACGATGGTCTGGCCATCGCATGGTCCGTGGTGGAACACATTGCCAACACCCGCCAGATCGGGGCGAAAACCCTGTTCGCCACCCATTATCACGAACTGACGGAACTGGAAGGTAAAATCGACGGCGTCCGCAATTACTCCATCGCCGTAAAGGAAAACGGAGAGGACATCGTCTTCTTGCGGAAGATCGTCAAAGGCGGCGCAGATAAGAGCTACGGCATTCAGGTGGCCCGTCTGGCCGGCCTGCCGGAAAGCGTTTTAAAGCGCGCCTCCGACATTTTAAAGGAATTAGGTACCAACGACCTGGTCCGGATCGTACAGAGCATCCTTCCAGGGGAAACCCAGCCCGCAAAGCATCAGCCGGACGAAGTGGACTTAAATCAGATGTCCCTGTTTGACACCGTGGCGGACGAAGATATCATCGAAGAGCTTCGTTCCATGGATATTTCCGGTATGACGCCGCTGGATGCCCTCATCCGGCTGAACGAACTGCAGAGCAAGGTGCGCAACCGGTGGTAAGGAGGCTTAGATGAACGACATTTTAGTTCTCTCTTCGGAAACCATCAATCTGATTGCCGCAGGAGAAGTCATTGAACGGCCGGCATCCGTGGTAAAGGAACTGGTGGAAAACGCCGTGGACGCAGGCGCCACTGCCGTGTCGGTAGAAATCCGGGGCGGAGGCATTACCTCCATCCGGGTCACAGACAACGGAAGCGGCATTCCGGCGGATCAGGTGCGCACGGCCTTTCTGCGCCATGCCACCAGCAAGCTGCGCAGCGCCGAGGAACTGGGCGGCATCGAAAGCCTGGGGTTTAGGGGTGAAGCCCTGGCCTCCATCGCCGCTGCCGCCGTTACGGAAATCTATACCCGGCCGGAAGGGCAGCTGGTGGGTATCCACCGGGTGTGCGACGGGGAACAGGAACTTCTGTTTGAAGAAACGGGCATTCCCGCGGGCACCACGATTCTGGTAAACGACCTGTTCTGCCATACCCCGGCCAGGCGGAAATTCTTACGCTCCGAGCGGGCGGAAGCCAATGCGGTCACGGAACTTCTTTCCCGCATGGCCCTGTCCCGGCCCGACATTTCCTTCCGACTGATCTCCGAAGGACGGGAACTGATCAATACCAGCGGAAACGGTCAGCCGGCGGACGTGATCTATCAGCTGTTCGGCCGGGAAGCCGCAGGACAGCTGATTTCCGTGGAAGGGAAGGGAACCCAGTTTACGGTCACCGGCTACATCGGCACGCCCCAGCTGACCCGGGGTAACCGGGGACAGGAATTCTTCTTTGTGGACGGCCGCATGATCACCAGCCGCCTGCTGTCCCAGTCGCTGGAAGAGGGTTACGAAGGCTTTATCATGCAGCATCGGTTTCCCTTTGCGGTGCTGTTTTTCAGCTTTGAAAAGGGCTGCGTGGACGTCAACGTTCACCCGGCCAAGGCCGAGGTCCGTTTTTATAACGACGCGGAAATCGCCTCGGATCTATCCGGCATCATTGCTTCCATCCTGGGCAGAAGAGAGGATATTGCCTCTGCAGCCCCGGGAAAGGAGCCCGCAGCAAAACCCCCGGCACTGGTGGCGGGTGCGGAACCCTTTGAACCCACCAGGCTGGCGGGGATTCGGGAAACCATCAACCAGCAGCTGGTGAAGGACAGTCCCTATCACCGGATCTATGAACCGGTTTCAGGTGAAGGGGGATCCGGTCTTGGATCCGATGGCACGATTCCTGAGGATTCAATGTCCGAAAATACAAATCCCGCAGGACGCAAGACTTGGTCGGATCCTGGTTTTCTTCAGGAAACGCCACATAGCACTTCCGCTTTTGGTAATGAAGCGTCTGGCGACATTGCCCATTTTGGTGCATTTACGGACACACCATCCCAACCGGCAGCGGCTTTACTACCGCCGGAAACCCCATCCGGCGAGCAGATGCGCTTCCTGTCCCCGGAGGCCGCTTCCCGGCACCGGATCATCGGACAGTACCTGGGCACCTACTGGCTGGTGGAATATGAAGAAAAGCTCTACATCATCGACCAGCACGCGGCCCATGAAAAAGTGCTGTACGAACGGAAGATGAAGGAACTGCACGAACATGCCGTTTCCTCCCAGAGCATCGCACCGGCCATTGTGGTCACCTTAAGCCCCTCGGAAGAAACCGCCTTTCTTGGCACCCGGGAGTCCTTCGAAGCTTTAGGCTATGAAGTGGAACACTTTGGCGGACGGGACTGGCGCATTACCGCCATCCCCGCGGACTTTCCTTCCATCGACGCCAAGGACCTGTTCCTGTCGGTGCTGGCGGACTGCCAGCAGGAGCGCATGGGAAAGGACAGCGCCCTTCTTACCGAGAAGATCGCTTCCATGTCCTGCAAGGCTGCGGTCAAGGGCAACACCCCCCTTTCCTTCCAGGAAGCGGACGCCCTGATCCGGGAACTGCTGTCTCTGGAAAACCCGTATCACTGCCCCCATGGGCGTCCTACGATTATTGTTATGAACCGCTATGAAATCGAACGAAAATTCAAACGTATCGTCTAAACTGCCCCTGGTCATCCTCACCGGTCCCACCGGTGTGGGCAAAACCCGGCTTTCCATTGCCCTGGCCAAGGCCATAAACGGCGAAATTATCTCTGCCGATTCCATGCAGGTCTATCGGGGCATGGATATCGGAACCGCCAAAATCCGGCCCGAAGAAACCCAGGGGGTTCCTCATCACCTCATCGACGTGTTGGATCCCGGGGAACCCTTTGACGTGGTGCGCTTTTCGGAACTGGCCCAGCAGGCCATCCAGGAAATCTGCGCCCGGGGCCATCTGCCGGTACTGGTAGGGGGAACCGGATTCTATATTCAGGCCCTTCGGTACGGCGTGGATTTCTCCGAAAGCGACACGGATCCTGAATACCGCCGCCAGTTAGAAGATGAAGTATCCCGCATCGGCCCTGAGGCGCTGCATGAACGACTGCGCACCGTGGATCCCTCTGCCGCAGAGCAGATCCATCCCAATAATGTGCGCCGGGTGATCCGGGCCCTGGAATTCAACCATTTTTCCGGCACCCAGATCTCGGAGCACAATCAGCGCATGCGTCAGAAAGAAGCGGTGTACAACAGCGCCTGCTTCGTACTGACCATGGATCGGGCCAAACTTTATGAGCGCATCGATGCGCGGGTGGACGAGATGATGGAAGACGGGCTGTACGAAGAAGTCAAAGCCCTGTACGACGCCGGATACCGCCGGGGCATCACCTCCATGCAGGGATTGGGATACAAAGAAATCCTAGACGCCATCGAAGGCATCACCACCTTAGATGAAGCCGTGGAGATTCTGAAAAGAGATACCCGCCATTTCGCCAAGCGCCAGCTCACCTGGTTTGGCCGGGAACGGGACATCCTGTGGCTTTCCAAAGACGAGCCCGGCGGGGAAGAACACCTGCTGTCCGTCATTCTGGACGAATTAAATGCCCGGAGAATATGCGCCCCAGAAAACAAATAAGAGGATCAATATGAACAGAAGAGAACTGGTTGAACAGATGTATGCCACCATGGGCATTTCCGCCCCCGTCATCTGCTATGCCCGCCGCGTAGAGGATTCCTTACAGGAGCGCTTTGCCGCCATCGATGCCTTAGCGGAATACAATCAGCTGAAGGTGCTTTCGGCCATGCAGAAAAACAAGGT
>JAZPYY010000111.1:0-50170 GCA_045544375.1 Shuttleworthella sp. | reverse complement strand
GGGCTTGCCATCCACAGGAGGAGCCTGGATTTTTACCCGAACCGGACACGAAAGAAAGACCCCCCGCTGCCGGAGGAGACAGCGGGCGATGTGAAATAAGGGTTTCCCGCGGGCAGGATGCCCGCGTGGAAGCCTGAAATGCCCAATGGCGAACGACGGCGGCTGGCGGCAGTCAAATGGGAGTTTCCCGCGGGCAGGATGCCCGCGTGGAAGCCTGAAATGCCCAATGAACCTTTACGTTAGAAGCGGATCAACAGCGCGTCCCATTCATAAAGGGATTCTAATTTTGCCACAAGGATGTCATCTTCCACGGCCCATTTCACCGGGGCTTCTGCGATGACCGACCGCACTTCCGCGGGCTTTTGTCCTTCCAGTTTCAGTTTCAGCGTGATGTCGTGGGCAGGAATTGTTTCCTTCAGGGGGCGCTGTCCGATACCGTTGACCAGGTGAACAAGCATCCCTTCCGGTATTGCAAAACAGGACATCATCACAGACCGGGGTGCGGTGATCTGCATCCGCTGCCGGTCTTTTTGCATCTTAAGAACAAATTGTTCCATGGCCGCGGCGTGATCTTTCAGGCCGTATTCCTTCATCAGGCGGCCGGCCTCATAGGCCACAAACAGCACTTCGCCCTGCTCCTGTTGGTGCCAGATCACCAGCGGAACGTCGGTCCGGGGCGCAGGCAGGCTGGCCCGCTCCGGAGGCATTCCGGCGAAGGCAGCCGGCGCAAACTGGGGTACCCAGGTGGCCTCGATCCGGCTTCCCAGGGCGGGGTGGGCAAAGCCCAGGCGTCCCTTGACAGGCAGAAGTTCGGTGTCACCCACCGCGGCGAACAGGTCCGCTGCGTCTATCCCGATCCGTTCCTTAACAGGCAGCAGCTCGGTGTCGCCCGGGGCGGACAGATCCTCTTCGGCGATCCGAACATAAGTGGCCGCCGTTTCCTCGGATTCCACGATGACGCCCTCCACCCCCAGCAGAGGCTTCACTTCGGACAGGGCGTCTTCCCGGGTGCCTTCCACAATCAGGCGTCCGCCTGCATTGACATAATCTGACAGCCACGCGCAGCTGCCCGCCGGATAGCGGAATCCTTTGGGGGCGATGACCAGGGCGTACTGCGCCAGACGCTGGGGCGTGAACTGATGGCTGGATACCATGTCAAAATCCACGTGGGCTGCGATGAGCGCATCAGCCCAGCCCTTGTTGTGCAGGTTTCCATCGGAAAGCAGCAGGATCTGGGCGGCGGATCTGGCGTGCTCCATCAGGGGCAGACACTTCTTTGCCATGGCGTTCAGTTTCGCCGCCGCGTGGGGCATGCGATGATCCGGCATGGTGTCCGGAATACCGGTCATGGACACCCACAGCGTTCCGCCGTTGGCCGGGATCTGCGCTGCCCAGTAGAGGTATTCCTCCTGGGGCATGCAGGTGTGGCGCCAGTCCATGCCCGGGCAGGTGTGAATGATACCTACCGGCGGCGCAAGGTTTTGCACAGTCGGGGGCAGCTCTTCCACGGACGGCGTCTCTCCTTCCATGGCGCGGACCGTACCTTCCGCGTCACAACCCAAATCGTCCATAGCACGGCCCAGTTTCATCTCCAGCATCCCGGTGTTCCAGTCCGGCAGCGCGTTCACGCCCCGGGACAGCACATCCTGGGCCTCCGTCAGCAGCACGTTGGCCAGCTTGGCCTTTTCCATGATGTTGTCCGCCGGTACCGTTACGGACGCTCCGGCGTAATTTTCCAGCCGCTCCAGCGGCCAGTAATAGCGGTAGAAGGGAATTTCCGTATCCCGCGTGGACAGAATGGCGTCCCGGAGGGCGGCAGCATCCGCCTTGCGATCCGCAGCGTCCCAGCCCGGAATCATCTGCATCGGATCCTTGGGCATGGGCTGTCCCGTCACCTGCAGATAGCGCTGGCGGCAGACATCGCAGGAGCAGGGTATACCACCGCCCCACCAGAAGGCGCCGTCGAAGTCGTAGGTTTCGAAGAGCTGCTTTGCCAGGCGGTTGCCCTCATCCCGCAGATATCCCGAGTTCGGGCACAGGGCGTACATCCGCTTCCACAGGCCGGGGCGATCGTTGCCCAGCATCACCGGCGCGCCGTCCGCCGACCGGGCGGCCCATTCGGGATGGCGGTAGTAGGTGTCCTCCTCCATGCCCAGCTGCGCGCCCCGGGCGATGACGGCGATATCCTCCTTGTGGAAAGCGTCCACCATCTCCTTCATCAGGTCGCGGCCGGCCGGAAGATAGGGATTGCGGCGGATCACCTCCGAGGGGATGTCGGCCCAGAGGACAGTGTCCACCGCGTTTATGACCGCGGCGTCAAAGCCCATGGCTCGGGTCTGGGCGGCGAGGCGGGCCGGATCGATGCGGCCGGCGTCCTTCATCTGCAGGTTGTACTGCGCGATGCAGCCGGGCTTTTTCCACCAGTTTTCAGGAATGGACATGTGAATCTCCTTTGCAAAAAATGTCGTGGAATGAGGGCAGACAAAATTGGTCTGTCCATTTTTATTTATATTTATAACTTGAAAACGGAAAAAGGTCAATGGGACAGGGGACAGGGTATCGCGCCAATCGACGCGAAGATTCACAAACGGGGTGGGTTTCGACTCATTTTTATGGTAAGATTACTTATGTGGAAGTAAGCGGTGGAATCGTCCATTTTTAATCATAAAGCATAAGGCGAGGAACGGGAAAAATCCCGTCCCTCGCCTTTTTATTTCGGCAGGTAACGACGTATATTTTAGGTGGTGAATTCGGCTATTTTGAAGAATAAAAAATTTTTTTCATGTTTTGGCCCACGTTGTTCCAATTTTCGTTTTGACCCCTCATTTTAGGGTATACTGTCGCTGTAACTGACATCAAGACTTGAGAAAGGAGGACGCAACATATGAACGCTTATTGGCCAATGACGAGAAAGGAACTACACTATGGGGAAGGCAGATATCGAAACAAAACAGTATATGTCCGATCCGGCGCACTTCGCTGACGCATTTAATTACCTGATTTATCAGGGCCAACCGGTGATCCGTCCCGAAAATCTCGTGGAAATGGACACCACGCAAATTGCAATTCCGGAAAGCGGTGAAAATCGTGAGCCGACGCAGAAGTACAGAGATGTTCTTAAACTTCTGCAGATTATGGAAGATGAAAAGAACATTTATGTCGCACTGGGAATCGAGAATCAGAACTATGTCCATTACGCCATGCCTGCCCGCTGCATGCTTTACGATGCCATGCAGTATATGAAGCAGGTCGAAGAAATCGCCCGGAAAAACAAGCAAAAAAAGTCGGGAAAATCCCTCTCGGGCAGCGAATTCTTGTCCGGCTTTCGAAAAGATGATAAACTGGTACCAGTAATAACAGCAGTCATATATTTTGCACCGGATAAGTGGGATGGGCCAAGAAGTATTCGCGAGATGCTGAATACGGATCAGCCGGAGATTCTAAAAAATACGCAGGATTATCAGCTGCACCTGATCGCCCCGACTGAAATAGAGGATAAAGCATTTGCTGAATTTCAGACCGGATTTGGACAGGTGATGGAATTTATAAAGTATTCAAAAGATAAAAACAAACTGGAGACATTGCTTCGCAGCGAAGAACGTTTCAAGGCGGTGGATCTGAAAACAGCAGAACTGATTCGGGTATTAACCAATTCCAAAATTGAGATCGACGAGGGAAAGGAGACAGTGAATATGTGCCAGGCGTTAGATGAAATTTGTGCGGACTATATGGAAAAAGGTGTGAAACAAGGCATAGAACAAGGCCGGAGACAGGGCATGGAACAGGGTAAAAACAATGCTTGCCTTCGTATGACGAAAAACCTTATGAAAACCCTTCACCTCTCTCTGCCGGAAGCAATGGATGTGCTGAAAATCCCTCCGAAAGACCGAAAGTACATCATGGACAACATTCAATGAACACCCCCACATCATACAGCGAAAAAAGCCGGGTTTCCCGGTTTTTTTACAAATGAATGGAAAGGATCCGTCATGGAAGAACGAGTGCCTCTCTTTGATACCCCTGCCAACGAAAAGGATCACAACGAAAAGGATCAAAGCATCCAAGCCCTACTTGAGAGCTACAAACCCGACTGCGTACCGCCCGGACCGGCACCCGGATTTGATCGCCCGGCAGGATTGCCCGGCGGTTCCATGGGCATGGGGATGCTGACGATCGAGCAGATTAAGGAATTGGAGAAAAATGCGAAAGAGGCTGCGCCGGTTCCACGGAACGCAGCAGATGCCACGTTCTGCACGGTCTGCGGAGCAAAGCGCGCGGAAGGGGCCCGGTTCTGTCAGGAATGCGGCACCATATATGGATGATGCGGGACAATAACTGCCCCGCATCACTAAACTCTGGCAAAATGGGACAAAAATTGGGACAGGGGCCTGTCCCCTGTCCCGCGATCGGGCTAAAAAACGGGTCTGTTCCCTGTCCCTTTGATATGTTCAGTCTGCCGGAAAGGATCCGGGAGTGAGGATGGCTGTCCTGATCTGGTAGTCCACCCCTGTGCGCTGTCTGTTGTTCATAAAGTTCTGGTCGATTCGCCGCCGGACGATTTCGCAGTCGTCCCGGGTGGTGTTGGTCAGCAGCACCAGAAACTGGCCTTTTCCGTAGCGGGATACCGTATCCGAATATCGGATCGTGGCCAAAATGGTTTTCTGCAGGCGGTCGGATAATACGTCCAGCCGGGGGCCGTCTTCCATGATGTTTCCTTTGCTGTCTAAGATGGTGCACAGCATCAGGTAAAACCGATCCGCGTAGCGGTTCATCATTCGGTCTAAGGTGCGGTAGACGCCCTGAAACACCGGATAGGGGCAGAAGAATCCGCCATGGCCGTCCGGCGTTCCTTCCACCAGACTGTTCTGAATGCTTTCGATATCGGCGTGCTCATGCACCATTCCGGCGCTTAAGCGGTTGGCCAGATCCCGGATGTATGCCGGTTCCCGCCGGCCAAATTCGTCTATATATGCCTGCACAGTGTCGCTGCAGAGCTTCTCGGCCTCCCGGAAACGCCCCAGGGCCGACATGGCTTCGATGGTCAGCGCCTCCCACTCTGCATAAGGGTCCACGGATGCGGCGTAGCTGCCCAGTTCCAGCATCTCAGTGTACCGCAGTCTTTCCCGCAGAATCCGGGCGGCCTCTGTGACGCACTGACGGAACAGATCCCGATACCGGGACATTTCGTGAACAGCCCAGGGCACGGTGGCCGCTCCGCCCAGAAAACTGCCGCTGTACTGATGCACCGCCTGCAGCAGGGGAGTCAGGCGCTCCAGGTCATCTTTCTTTTCTTCGGCCAGATCGCAGTAATGCTCCATGGCCTCCGTGTCTGACCGAACCGGAATCGCCTCGGTCCAGCGGTAAATGCCGCCTTTGGCCGTGATGTAATCCGCCTCCGGAAGCCCTTCGGCCCGAAGCCGTTTTTTCGCGTTATAAATGATGCTGCGCACCGCATGCTGGGCGTTTTCCAGATCCCGGCCTTCAAACAGGGTCTCCTTCAGCACGCTGCGGCTGCAGCCGTTTTCGCGGAAGAACAGCACGGCCTGCATCAGGCTGGAAAACTGGGAGGCGGTCTGCCGGCCGCCGGCGATTTCCTCTCCCCCGTACATCATCTGAAATCCGCCCAGGAAGCGGACCTTTAGTTCCTCTGTCGTCTTCTGTGCCGTCATTTTTTAGTTCCCCTCTGTCTGTGACCTGTCAGCAGCTGTATTCTCCGCTTTCCGCGTGTTCGATAACGCTTCCGTCCGGCAGGATCACCCGGGCGTCCACGCCTTCCGGGATGGTGGCCCGAAGCGAAAACCGTCCGTCTTCCATCCGCCAGTCGCTTACGATCCGGCCCGCCGGGCTGTCGTAAGCCGCGCAGGCGGCGGTTAAGGTTCCGCCGGGTTTCGGGGCGATTTCGATTTCGGTGTAGCCGGGGGCCAGTGCCCGGATGCCGCACAGCCTTGTCCACAGCCAGGAGATGGCAGCGCCCGGCGAGTAGTGATTTAAGGATTTGGCCTTCAGGCGTCCGGTTTCCGGGTCGATGGCATCCCAGCCTTCCCAGATGGTGGTAGCGCCTTTGTTTACCTCGTACAGCCAGCCCGGGCAGTCTTCATTTTCCAGCATCCGGCAGGCGGTGTCGTGGTAGCCGTAATCCGTCAGCACGTTCAGGATCTGGTAGGTGGACAGAAAACCCGTGCCGATCCGGTATCCGTTTTGGATCACCAGGTCATTTAAGGCTGCCGCTGCCGACGCGGCCTCTTCCCCCTCCAGCAGTCCCATGTACAGGGGCCGCACGTACTTGCACATCCGCTTTGAGGTGATTTTCCCATTGGGAACAAAACGGGCACGGTAGGCGTCGCGGATCTTCTTTGCCAGCGCACGGTAGCGGGCGGCGTCTTTTTTCTCCCCCAGAACGGACGCCACTTCCGCCAGTTCTTTGGTGGAATAGAAGAACCAGGCCGTGGCCACTTCCGCATCCGGGGCCAGGGACGCCTTTAAGGCATCTGCCAGATTGGCCGCTCCGGGCTCCAGCCATTCGCCGTAGTGGAAGCCGGTGTCCACGATGTACCGCCGGCCTTCCTGGGTTCCAAACAGACTGCGGACGCTGTTTTTCTCCGCCCGCCTCCGGTTGAATTCCACGTGTTTTTTCATGGCGTCATAGCAGTCGCGAAGCACCGCCGGATCCCCGTAGGTCTTATACAGCTGCAGGGGCACGTTTACAATGGCGTCCGCCCAGCCCGCGGCTCCCGGAGTGGATTCCCGGGTCTTCCGCGTCATAGTGTAGGCCCCCGGAACGATGGATAGAATGGCGCCCTCCGCGGTCTGGGTCAGCACCACATCTTTGAGCCATTTGGATATAAACTTTTTCGTGTCTGCCAGCAGGTTCGCGCACTCGATGAACACGTTGATGTCCCCGGTCCAGCCGGCCCGCTCCCGCTGGGGACAGTCCGTGGGAATCTCTACGAAATTGCTCTTTAAGGACCACTCCACATTTTTCACCAGGCGGTTGATTTTCTCGTTGGAGCAGGAAAATACGCCGGTGATCCGCACATCGGAATACACCGCGTAGGCCGCGAAATTCTCCGGCCGCACCTCTTCGGGCCAGTCGGACAGCTTCACGTAGCGGAATCCGCAGATCAGAAACCGGGGCGTAAAGGTCTGTGTTCCGTCCTTTAAGTCATAGATGATTTCCTGTCCCAAAGGCATAAACCTGTCACTGCCTAAGTTTTTCGTCGTGAAGCAGCCTTCTTCATCCAGCGCCTCGCCATGCCACAGATGCACGGTCTGACCGGCGGATCCGGTGACGGTAAAGGTGACGAATCCGGCCATGTTCTGACCGAAATCCAAAACGGTGTCCCCGTTGGGCGTATGAAGCACCCGGGGTGCAAAGCACTCGTGGGCGCAGACAATTTCCCCTTCGTCGGGGATCAGCTCTCCGGTGTAAAGCACCAGCTGGCTGCTTTTCCACCCACTGTCGCAAAAGCCCGCCTCGCACCAGCCCGGGATCTCCATGCGCGCGTCGTAGTGCTCTTCCATCTTTAAATCCTGGGTCCGCACCGGTCCCTGATCCGTCACCTTCCAGGAGGGATCGGTACGGATGACTTCGGTGCGATCCCCATAGTTCAGCACCAGTTCCGCCGCCAGCGCCCGCTCCTCGCCGTAGGTGGCCCGGTGGCCGAAGGGGCCGCAGCTGCCCCGGTACCAGCCGTCGCCGAGGATGGCGCCAAGCACGTTTTCCCCGGGGGACAGAAGCCCGGTCACGTCATAGGTCTGAACCTGCAGACGCCTGGAATACTCTGTGTAGCCCGGGGTCAGCAGACGGCAGTCCGGTTTCTGCCCATTGACGAAGGGGATGTAGTTTCCCATGGACGTCATGGCCAGTTCGGCGGATGTTAAGCCCTCTGCCACCGAAAATGCTTTTCTGAAATACAGTGCCGGCGGAAACGGACCCTTCACATCAAAGGAGCCCCCATCGCCCGTGATAAATGAAGCTTTCATGTGCGCCCTCCTTTTTTAACACATCGGGACGGTGATCTGTCCCCGTGTCCATTCCAAAAAGGACCCGAAGGCATCCCTGCCCCGGGTCCCAAGCCTATTCTAGCATATTTGTACAGCCTCTCGCTGAAACCTATGGTTTTTCATGCATCCGAGACTCCCGTCTTCCATCCAATTGAAAAACCTTTACGCGTTCTGCTTGTGCTCACCCTTGCTGATGGCGATGGCCATGTCGTCAACGTCTTTCTTGTTCAGGTTGTAACCCAGCGCGAAGACGATGGCTGCAGCCAGGGAGAACAGACCGGGCAGCAGGCACACCACCACGATCAGGCCGGTGATGGCGCTCTGCGGCTGGGTTTCCGCGCCGCTGATAAAGCCGGTCCATGCCAGCACATAACCGGGGATGGCACCTGCCACGCCCTGGCCCACCTTCGTGATGAAGGAGCTTAAGGAAGCAATGGCAGCCTCGGCGCGCTTGCCGGTGGTGTACTGCACGTACATGGTGTTATCTGCCTGAATACCATACATCAGGGGCATCACAAATCCCATGCCCAGGCTTGCGCCGATGGAAGCCACATAGATCAGCGGCAGGGAGGTGGGAGCCACCAGACGAATCAGGTTGGATACCGCCGAAATCGCCAGACCAACCACATAAATCCACTTCTTGCCGAACTTGTTGGCCAGGATCGGGGAAACAATCATGCCGGGCACCATACCCACCAGGGCCAGACCGCCAATGGCGGACATCAGCCTGATGTCACCCATCAGATAGGTGAAGAAGAAGGTGTTGGCGCCGCCGGCTGCCTGCTGGCCCAGAAGGGACAGGAAGCCTGCCAGGAAGGCGATGGCCACAGGACGGCAGGTCAGGAACTTAAACAGCTCCTTCAGGCCGTATTTTTCATCCTCGGAATCTTCAAAGGTAACACGCTCGTGCACGCCCAGGGCACCGACGATGGAGAAGACCACAACCACTGCCAGCGATCCGAAGATCAGCAGATAATAGCTTTCCAGTGTCGCGGAAGCCACGATGATGGGGCCGACGATGTTTAACACCATGGCGCCGCCGATGTAGCCCACGGATTTAATCAGAGACAGGGTATTGCGCTCCTTGTTGTCCGGCGTCATAACCGGCAGCAGGCTGTTTAAGGAGATGTCCATGATGTCAAAGGTCCATCCCAGCAGGATGTAGGTCACATAGACAATCGCATATTTGCCCACCGGGCTCCACACCGCGCCAAACCACAGCAGCGCATAGTTGATGGAGCAGATGATGGTGCCGATGATCAGCATGGGACGGAACTTGCCCATCTTCGTGACCTTGAACTTGTCAAGGATGAAGCCCATGATGGGATCGCTGACGCCATCAATCACCTTGGAAATCAGAAACAGCGTCGCCAGTTTTCCCGGATCCAGGCCGACCACATCCGTATAGAAAATCAGGAAGAACGTGCCCAGCAGCGTCATCAGCGGGATATTACCGATATTCGCCAGCAAATAACTGAACTTCTCGCCAATTCCGATCTTTTCTGAAACTTTACCACCCATAACTTACCCCTTTCACTCCGCCGGCTTCCTCTGCGCCGGCCATGTTCATTGGAGACGGCGGCCCGTCTCAGTTTTGCCCTCGTCAAAACGTAACCATGACGGGCCGCTGTCTCCTGTCTGTTTTGGGACAATCCCCTGTCCCTGTGTCATTGGGACAGCAATCTGTCCCTGTGTCATTCACAGATCACCAGCTTTACAGGTCCGGTCATACCGTAGTCGCGCACGCGGACGTTTGCGGTGATCAGCATTCCCATACCGGCCATGGGATTGTCCGCCGCGGCTTCTGCCTCATCGCCGCCAAGGCCTTCGTTGCCGTTGTTGGCGCTGGCCGCAAGGGCCAGGGACATATCCGTGGAGGTCTTGTAGTACCCTCTCTCAATCAGCCGGTTGTTTAAGGTCGTGGAAACTTCGACCTGAATCTCGTTTTCGCCGGCGTGCAGCAGTCCGGTGATTTCCGTGCAGCGGCCGTTGTAATCCGGCACCGGCGCCTTTTCGCCGTTGACGTAGATGGCGTAGGTCGCGCCGTTGGTTCCACCCACGGAAAGGCAGATCTTCTTGCCTTCCCCAAGAGCCTCTGCCGGCAGATCCGCCCTGGTGGTGTAGGTACCCACACCGGATACTTCCGGACCGACTTCCGGGATGTCTTTCCAGGGTTTTAACTCTGTCTCCACCGGATCCAGCAGGGTCTTCTTCGTCTGGTAGTCCACCTCGTGGGTTACCACCCCAAGGCCCCGGTCTTCGATGATGTCCACCCGGTCGCCGGCGTTCCAGTCTTCCACCTGAAGGGTCCACACAGGAAGATCGATTTCCTGTGCCACCTTCGGCTGAACGTGATTTTCGCCTTCCCCAGCGGCCAGATCGATGACGAACATCCGGGCCTGACCGGGCGCTAATACCGTGTCGATGGCGGTATATCCGTCCGCCGCCTTCCAGGAAGCAGCCACATCTTCGGTGCCGTTCCAGCAGTCCACTTCATCCACGTGGCCTGCGCCCTGAACACAAAGGGTGATCTTTTCCGGCTCGGTGTGGGTGTACTGCATGTTGTAGACATACAGATGCAGGTGATCGCCGTCCTGCTTTAAGCAGGTCAGCACGTTGGGATTGCTTTCGGCAAAGGCCGCCCGGGGCGCCACGCCCAGATCCTTTAAGGCCTCTAAGGCTTCACCCTGGGCATCTAAGGTGCGGACGTTGGGCAGGGTCTTGATTTCCGCAACGATGGCGGCCAGTTCCTCGTCCTTTCCATCGTGGAAGGGGGTCTTGGAAGCCGCCTGACCATAGGTTACTTCCACGCCGGGACGGATCTTTTCCTTGCAGCCGTTGACAAAGAGGATGGGAAGGCCCTTCTTCGCCAGGGCTAACAGCTTCTTTGCGGTCTCGACGGGCAGCACTTCCTGATAGAAGATCAGCGCCTGGTAGCCCGGGCCGTCGGGCAGAAGCACGCGGCCGTCGGTGTCCACAAAGGCCTCTTCCAGGATCTGCGGCGCGAAGTAATCATAGGTGTAGCCGGCGTTCTGCAGACTTAAATCCTGCCAGTAGAAAGCCTGACCTCCGCGCATGCCCAGCGACTCGTAATAGCGCTCTTCGCTTCCGGCCATCATGCCCTCAAACATGATGGCGTTGTTGTAATTGTAGTCGAGGCGGACGATGCCTAAATCCATGCGCGGTTTGCCCATGCGCAGGAGCATCTGATAGCGGGCCACCATCTTTGTCCAGTCTTTGTAGTGGACGTAGGCCGGCTGGCGATGGCCGAAGCGCTCGGAGAAGATGGGCCACATGCCTTCATGGCCGGGCCAGTAGGTGGAAGCCTCGGAACCCGCCGTGGCGGAATAGCCGTGGAGCACCGTACGGGTGATGCCCGCCGCAAACTGGGAGAAGATGATCTGGTTGTAGAAATCCAGAGGCTCCATGTAGTTTAACAGCGTGGCGCCGGTCTCACTGGAGAAAATGCGGTCGTAGATGTGGGCCGCGCCGGCCAATCCGCGGTGGGAATCCACCTGGGAGGCAAATTCCAGAGACTCGGTCTCAATGCCGTCCACATATTTGCCCGGCTGGGAGATTTCGAAGGGCAGGCCGTAGGAAATCTCACTGCGCAGCTGCATGCCATGGCTGTGCAGCCACTCCTGCATGGGCTTCATCATGTTGTCGCAGTAGCAGTCGGTGGTGGTCTGATACAGATCGTTCCACAGTTTTTCGGACCAGGCCGGGTCGGTGCTGTAATAATGATAGATAAACACCGGCTGCATCATGCCCGCCTGGCGGACGATAAAGGGCAGGTAGGGGGTCAGATCGTAGCCCCGGCGCTTTTTGAATTCATCCAGGAAGTGGTAGCCCCACAGCTGGCCGCCGGCGGCGAAGGTGGACAGTTCCAGGGAGTCCATGTACATCATGGCCCGGCCGGTTTTGTCCATGTTTTTCTGCAGGTTCTCGGTGATGACCTTTTCGTCCCAGTACTTTTTGAAGGCCTCAATGCCGTAATCGTCGATGTAGTTGACGGTGTAGGAAACGGACATGGAGGGGGCTGCGGTCTGGCCGGTGCCGTGAATCCAGAAGAAGAACAGCAGGTAGTCGCCGTCTGCAGGAGCCGTCCAGGAAAGCTTTCCATCCTGTACCTGATCCGTCAGCACGCAGGTGGCGTCCTTATCCAAAAGCTTCTTTCCGTCGGCTTCGCCGGCTTTCTTTGCCGCAACCACGGCGATCAGATCCTGCTTTGTGACCCCCGGCATTTTCAGTTCCGGCTTCAGCAGTTCCCCTTCCCAGGTTTCGCCGGCAGAAACGTCTGCCGCCACGAAATCCAGTTCCTTGGAGGCGCACTTGTCATCCGGCGTGATGTCCACCAGGTTGGCGTTGGACCAGTTGGTTCCGCAGGTCATGGACACGCCCATGCCGTACTTTGCGGTCTCGGAGACCACCAGATCGGAATCGTGGATCCACTCTTCCGCGCCCCAGCCGTAGATGCTGTGATCCGCTCCGGGCTCTTCCATGGCAAGGAATTCCACGGCACCGAAACCGGACTCAAACAGATCTTTGATCTCCTTTTTTAAGGTCTCGTCGGTGTGGAAGCCTTCGGCCAGCCACCACCGCACGTCCGGACGGTACTGAAGATCAGGATTTTTCAGCTGTTCCTTTGTGTACATATTTACCTCCCTCTTCGATTTTTCTTTGTATCACGCTGCCTTACGCCATGCTGCTCTGGGACGTTCTGCTGCGGACCGGCGGCCCATGGGTGACGGCCTGCATTTCATAACGATTTCCCCGGACGCGAGGACCCTTTGTTTCGTTCCTGCGGCCTGATTATTGCGCATTTGTCACTATACATCTGATTTTAATGATTCCGCCCTCCGGTAAACAGAAAAAATCTTGCCAAAAACTTGTCCGATCTTGCCTTCTGTTGTAGACTGGGTTTATCTGCAAACTGCCGGAGGTTTTCCCATGTTTGAAAACATTCATTTTCTGACGGTAACGGATGAAGAAATCCGTTCCTTTGCCTTTGACAGCCTGTTTCCTCCATCCTCTGCGCCGGACTTTGATAGTATGGAAGTCGCCCAGACCATTCAGTCCGAAATCAATCCGGCCCGTTCATCGGATTATAATATCGACGGCCTCATCCACATCCTGCCTGTCTTTCCGGCGACGGATCCGGTGCGCAAATCCTACTGCTGGATCCAGTCCTTCGGATGGGCGGAAAGCGGTCCCACCTACTACACCCGCCGGGAAAACGCCACCAGCTATATGATTCTGTTCACCATCAGCGGCGGCGGACTGCTGGAATATGACGGGAACCGGTATGAACTGCATGAAGGCGACGGTTTTTTCATCGACTGCCGAAAGCCCCATTTTTACCGAACATTAGAGGATCGGTGGGAACATCTGGATCTGCATATTCTGGGGCCCATGTTGGGCCCGGTCTACGCGGAATACGCCCGCAGCCGGCCGCCGGTATTTCACGAATCCCTCACCGGTCCCCTGATGACAAAACTGGAGGCCGTGGCCCATCTGATGGACTACAGTGTCCCCGCCCGGGACTTTCGAATGGCCGGAATGCTGTTCGATATTGCCACCGGACTGCTGTCCCAGAGCGCACCGCAGACCACAGGGGAAACGGCTCTGACGGACAACCTGCAGTATCTGATCCGCTACATTGACCGGCACTACGCCGACAAGATGACCCTGGATTTTCTGTCCCGGTTCTCGGGCATCAGCAAATACTATCTGTCCCGGGAATTTCACCGCTATACCGGATTCTCGCCCAACGAATACATCATCCGCCAGCGCATCAGCGGCGCCCAGGAGCTGCTGTGGCGCACCAACGAACCCATCGCCACCATCGCGGAACGGGTGGGTATCCCTAATGTGCAGCATTTTTCCAAGCTGTTTCGCCGGGTCACCGGCATGAGCCCCCGGGAGTATCGGAATGGAGCCGGGGGACAGCTGAAGTGACAGAAGAAGGGGCGTCTTCCGCTCCGGGAAGGGAAGCGGCAGAAGAAAATAACGCCTCATGCAGGTAATGAAAAGGGTGTTCTGAGGGAAATAAGGAAAGGAGTTGTCTGTGGAACTGTTAAAAACACTAAACAGCCCGGTGCTGTACCTGATCTGCGGCGCCATCATCGCCTTTGTGGCCGCGATCTGCGTCATCTTCGCCCTTCGGGCCTACCGGATGGGAAAGGAAATGGGCATCGACGAGGGCAAGATGAAGCGGGTGATTACCGCTTCCGCCACCTTTGCCGTGCTGCCCAGCGTGGGCATTCTGCTGGGTGTCATCGCCCTATCCGGAAGTCTGGGAACCCCCTGGCCCTGGCTGCGCCTGTCTGTCATCGGCGCCCTGCACTATGAGACCCAGGTGGCGGAAGCGGCGGCCGAGGCCGCGGGCATCGGCGGTCTGTCCATCTTACACATGACGCCGGAAGCCTTCGCCACCATCGCGCTGGTGATGAGTTTCTGCATCATGTGGGGTATGGTGCTGGTGATCATCAACGGAAAGGCCTATACGAAACGGCTGCAGTCCCCGGGGACGGTGTCGAAAACTGAAGCCGTAAAAGCGGACTCCGTGAAAACCGATGCGGAAAAAACGGGCTCTGTAAAAACCGTCTCTGAGAACACAAACGCCGCCAATGCAGGCGCGGGGAATGCAGACGCAGCGAAACCGGCGAAGAAGAAATCTCCCTTTGCCGGCTTTGGGGATACGGCTATGACCGCCATGTTCATCGGTCTGGTGTCCGCCTACATCGCCAGCTACATCGGAACCATCGTTTCCGGCGCCGGCGTCTTTACCTTTGCCGGCTCCGGGCTGCCCCTGGCGGTGGCGGTGGTGGCGGCTTTGGCCATGGCCGTCTTCATTATGATTAAAAACAAGACCAAAGCGGACTGGGTGGACAGCTTTTCCGTGGCCGGAAGCATGCTGGTGGCCATGGCGGCCGCGGTCCTGCTGGGACAGATTGCGGGATAGACCCCGGCGATCGAACAAGTAGAATCTATCCCAAACAACGATCCTGCGGACTTTTCGTAACCGACGCGGGAATCAAACAGATCATGGAGATTTCTTATGGAAATGGAAAAGAAAAAAGAGACCTATGAGTCCTATCTGGAGCGCACCCACGTGCTGGGCCGCATTTTTACCACCATCGTTCTGGTGCTGCTTTTAGCCGCGCCCTTTCTCATCGGCGCATATCTGAAAACCATGCCCAATATCCCAGCGGCCATGAAAGCCGTCTTAGGCGTGGGCATCGTCTACCTGGTCAGCGGCGTGGTGGAGTATCTGATCTACGTGCCCATGCTGGGGGCCGGCGGAAGCTATCTGGCTTTTATCACCGGCAACCTGATCAACATGAAAATCCCCTGCGCCATCAACGCCCGGGATATCGTAGGCGTCAAAAGCGGAACGGCGGAAAACGAGATCGTATCCACCCTGTCCATCGCCACCTCCTCTTTGGTAACCATCCTGGTGCTGGCGCTGGGGGTTCTGCTGATGATTCCCCTGCAGCCCGTTCTTCAGTCCCCGGCGCTGGCGCCGGCCTTTGAAAACGTGGTGCCCGCCCTGTTCGGCGCCATGGCCTGCAAGTATTATCGCCAGAATCGACTCATCGCCCTGGTGGTCCTGGCGGTGATGACCCTGCTGTTCTGCCTGGTGCCCTCTCTGCTGGGATCCACCAGCATGATGGTCATCCCCAGCGGCGCATTGGCCATCGGCCTGTCCTTCCTGCTGTTCCGCAAAAATGCGGCGGCAGGTGAGGCGGAGTAATTTGACGTCCGCCGATGAACGCCGCTGCCTGGTCTGAAGGTTCGAAAAGCAGCCGCGTTTTCAGCGCCCGGCGTCTGAATCACCAAATGAAATAAAACTGATGCAGCTGTAAAGAAGGGAGTATCCCATGATCTTCTTATATATTGTTCTCGGGCTTGTGGCTCTTATCCTTACTCTTCTGCTCGTGGCTTTGATCCGCACCCTGCTGGCGCCGGCGAAAACCTCGGACTGGCAGCCCGCCCGGGATCCTGCCCGGGAGGAGGAATACGCCGCCATCCTCTCGAAAATGGTGCAGTACGAAACCGTGTCCCATAAGGGCGACGTGCAGCGGGAAAAGTTTCTCGGCTTTCACAAACTGCTTAAAGAGCTGTTTCCCCTGGTGCATGAGCACATGGAAAAGATTGAGCTGGACGGTAGCCTGCTGTACCACTGGAAGGGCGAAAAATCCGACCGGCCTCTGGTGCTGATGGGCCATCAGGACGTGGTTCCCGCCGAGGGCACCTGGGAGCATGAGCCCTTTTCCGGGGATATCGAGGATGGAAAAATCTGGGGCCGGGGCAGCGCGGACGACAAATGTTCGGTCATGGCCTTTATGCAGGCCGCGGAGGAATTGCTGAAAGAAGGATACGTGCCGCCTCAGGACGTGTGGCTGTCTTCCTCCAGCAACGAAGAAGTGGCCGGTCCAGGCTGTCCGGCCCAGGTGGACTGGCTGGAAAGCCACGGGGTGAAGCCCTTTATCGTCAACGACGAAGGCGGAACCATCGTCACCGAGCCCATGAAGGGCGTCAAGGGCAACTACGCCATGATCGGCGTGCTGGAAAAGGGACAGGGCAACCTGACAATCATCGCCCGCTCCAACGGCGGACACTCCAGCTATCCGCCGAAGAACTCTCCCATCGTGCGGCTGTCCAGGTTCGTCACCGAGCTGTCGAAGCACAGCCCCATGAAATCCGAAATGAGCACCCAGGCCAAGGAGATGTTCGAAAATCTGGCGCCCTACGGGCCCTTCTGGATGCGGCTGCTGTTTGGCAATCTGTGGCTGTTTAAGCCCCTGCTGGTGGCCCTGATGCCCTCCATCTCCGCCCAGGCCGCGGCGCTTCTGCACACCACCGTGGCGCCCACCATGCAATCCGGATCGGACGGCTGCAACGTGCTGCCCCAGGAGGCGTCTCTGGTCTTAAATCTGCGCTATATCCCCCACCAGAACATGGAGGAAAGCAACGCCGCTATTCAGGCTCTGGCAGCAAAATACGACCTGGAAGTGGAAATCATGGACGCTTACCCCGCCTGCGAACCCGTGGACGCCCACAGCGAAGCCTTTGCCCTGGTGGAAGAAGTCATCGGCGAGGTCTTCCCCTCCCTTCCCCGCATTCCCTACATCATGACCGGCGGAACCGACGCCCGCCACTACCAGCGCATCTGCGACGCCTGCATCCGCTTCTCGCCGGTGGTCTTCGGGCCGGCCCAGATGAAGGGCATGCACGGATTAAACGAGTATCTGGATGCCTCCAGTCTGCCCGGCGCGGTGGATTACTACAAGGCGCTGATTCGAAAGAACCGGTAATGTTCAGCATAAGACCAGCAAAGGCAGCCTTTCGGCTGCCTTTGTTATTTGTTATCTTACTGTTGCGTCCGTGCGAAACTGTGCAGTTTTTTCAGTTCTCCCATTTCTTCAAAGAAAAACTCGTAATCGCCAAAGTACCGATAGCCGCATTTTTCAATGGTTTTCCGGGAGGCCACGTTTTCCACGAAACAATCTGCGTAGCACATGTAGTAATACTGCAGCAGGTACGCGGTCATGGTTTCCAGCATTTCCGTGCCATAGCCCTGGCGCTGATAGTCTTTTCCCAGCACAAAGCCCACGCCGGCACAGAGTTTGTCCTTGAAGGCTTCCTCGTCCGGAACGTACTTATTTACGTGGAAATATCCGATCAGGGTTTCCCCCGGCCGGCCGGATGCGTCATCCTGTGGCAGCAGCACGGCAACGCTGGTGTGATCCTTCGTCAGGTTTTGAAAGAACTCTTCAAATTCTTCCTCTGTTTTCGCCGGCAGGTATCCCGCCGGCAAAGTCACATCTGGATCCTTTAAAAGCGCGGCCAAAGCCGGCTGATCCGCGTCGCACAGAAGCCGGTAGCAAAGTCTGTCGGAAGTTAAGGTTTTCCCTTCCAATCCAATCATATGTTTATCCGATCTTTTCCGAGAAGTCGGCCAGGACCTCGGAAATCTTAATCTGCTGCGGGCAGACCTGTTCGCAGCTTCTGCAGCCCAGACACGCCTGGGGACGCTTGTCTTCGGGCAGTGCGCCTAAGGCCATGGGTGCGATAAATCCGCCGCCGGTGTAAACGTGCTCGTTGTACAGGGAAATCAGATGGGGGATATCCAGCTCCATGGGGCAGTGGCTGACGCAGTAATGGCAGGCCGTGCAGGGCACCGTTCCCACGGAAAGCATGCGATCGGCGGTTTCCAGAAGCGTCTTCATTTCGGCGTCGCTTAAGGGCTTTTCTTCCGCAAAGGTGGCCAGGTTCTTTTCCAGCTGCTCCTGAGTGGACATGCCGGAAAGGATCATCTTCACCGACGGGATGCTCTGCAGGAAGCGGAAGGCCCAGGCCGGAATCTCTTCGTCGGGGCGCAGTTCCTTTAACGCGGCCTCGTAGGGGGCATCCAGCTTCGCCAGACGGCCGCCGCGCAGGGGTTCCATAACCCACACCGGAATGTTCCATTCATCCAGCAGCGCCACCTTGCCCTTGCCGTCCTGGAAGGTCCAGTCCAGATAGTTCAGCTGCAGCTGGCAGAATTCCATCTCCTTTCCGTAGGCATCCAGGAAGCGCTTCAGCACATCCATGCTGCCGTGGCAGGAAAAGCCAAGATGACGGATGCGGCCGTTTTTCTTCTGCTCCATCAGATAGCTGAAAATGCCGTACTTTTCATCATCCAGATAGGCGTCGACGTTCATCTCGCAGACGTTGTGGAACAGGTAAAAATCAAAATATTCCACCTGCAGTTTTTCCAGCTGGCGCTCGAAGATTTCTTCCACCTTGCCCCAGTTGGAGGGGTCGTATCCGGGGAACTTCGTGGCCACATAGAAGCTGTCCCGGGGATACTTCGCCAGGGCCTTGCCCGTGACCAGTTCGGAATTCTCGCCGTGATAACCCCAGGCGGTGTCGTAGTAATTGATGCCGCCGGCCATGGCGGTATCCACCATTTTCATGGCCGCGGCTTCGTCGATTGCCGCGTCGTTTCCGTCCACCACCGGCAGACGCATGGCGCCAAAACCAAGGGCGGATAATTTCATTCCCTGAAAATCTCTGTAAATCATGTTCCTCTCTCCCATTCTCATTATGCCCGGTTGAATCGTAGTTGATGGTTTTTATTATATTCATTTTTCTGTGGTGATTCAATTGCTGAAAGGTGCAGAAAGGCGCTTGTCATACTGTCGAAAAACGCTCGAAACAGATGCGTTTCTCGTTGTAATCCGGCGTCATTCGCAGTACAATGCAAACAGACGCGGAGGGATTGATCCGCCGCCATGTTTTTTATTTACAAGTACAGGGAAGGAGTTGCTATTATGGAAGGAATCGAGAAAGTCTGTACGTTTTTACTGGATGCCGGAACCTACTATCTTGCGACGGTGGAGGGCGATCAGCCGAGAGTGCGCCCGTTCGGTACCGCGCTTCTTTTCGACGGAAAGCTTTACATCCAGACCGGTAAGGTCAAAGACGTATCCAAACAGTTAGCCGCCAATCCGAAGGCTGAAATCTGCGCCTTCAAGGATGGCAAGTGGCTGCGCGTCGCCGGTGAACTGGTCAATGATGATAACCGCGACGTGAAGGTCGCCATGCTTGAGGCCATGCCCAGCCTTGGCGGCATGTACAGCCCGGATGACGGAAATATGCAGATGCTGTACTTCAAAAATGCGACGGCCACCTTCAGCTCCTTTACGGAAGCGCCGGAAACCTTCGAAATCTAAGAAAAACGGGACGGGTCACCGTCCCATTTTTAATGTCCTCAGATATGCTTTCTGTTCCGGCGTAATCCGGTAACTTTCCACCGCTTTCTGAATGGTCTTATTGTGGGTCCAGGGATCCAGCCGGTGTTCTTCCAGAAAGGGCAGCGCCCTTTCATACTGCTTTGCCAGCGCCGTGGCGAAATACCAGGCAATCATCATGTTGATGTAATACTCTTCCGAGCGTACGGAGGCCACCAGGATCGGGTACGCGGGATCAAAATCCTCGTCCAGAAAATGCTGCATCAGCATGCCGATGGCGAAGCGCACCGTGTAGGTATGCTTTGAACGGATCCATTCTTTAATATGCTCCAGCAGCTGGGCCCGGTGCGATTGAAACACCTTCGGGGACATCTGGTCGCAGGTGGCCCAGTTGTCCACAAAGGGAAGAAACCGTTCCAGCTGCTCCATGCACTGATCATAATCCCGGATGCCGGATATCAGAAAGGCGTGCAGCTGATCTTCGTCAAAGTAGCTGTGGGGAAGATCCTGCAGAAACGAGAGTATGCTGTTCGGTTCTCGCTCGAACCCGGATTTCGAGCCTCGCTCCAGCCCGGATTCCTTCGCCAGTTCTTTTGCAAACTTTCGCAGCGCCGGTGTGCGCACGCCGATCATTTTCCTGGGATCCATGGTGGGGATCAGTTTTGACTGGAAATCCCGATAGGGGATATCCTGCATGGAAAACAGATGACGGCGGATTTCGTCGGTGTTCATCGTATACACCTTTCATCACTCAAAAGGCAAAGGCCGGCTGCTGCGTGTTCCTAAGGGATAGTCAAATGGTTGCGCTTAGACACCAGCAATACGCCTCAAGGACGCACCCCTCCCAGGACCGGCTGCCGACCCTATTTTACGACAAATCCAAATCCGCATCAATCGTTCTGATTCGTTTTCCGATTTCTGCGCCGATACAGCAGCAGAATCAGCAGCGCCGCTGCCCCTGCGACGGCTCCCATGGTGCCATAGCGCAGCGGACGGTTGGCCCAGAAAATGAGGAACCCGTTAGCCGCCACGGAGATATCCGTGAAGGTCTCGTCATAGAGCACATTTTCTTCGCCGGTGTAATCCGCGCAGTCATCGCACACGATCCGCACGTTCTGATACAGCCCTTCTTCCAGGTCGAAGGTGATTCTGCCTTCGTTTTCCTGCAGCGCTTCTTCCAGGGTCTCGCCTGCCAGATCCACCAGCGTAGAAATCACGTTTCCGTCCCGATCCACTAGGAATACCTGCAGGGAGCCCAGGGCGCCGCCATCGTCGGTGGGAACGAGAATGACGGTCTGGCGATCTGTCTGATAGCGTCCGCCGGAGGTCATGCCGGTGGCGGCCACCACCGGCGCGGTCCGGTCTACGATAAAGGAAACCTGGGCGTCCTTCACGTCTGAGAAGGCCCGGTTTTTCGTCTTATCCGTGGAGGAAATCACCAGGCGATACTCCCCTTCTTTCTCAAAGAGAGCCGCCCGCACGGCGTACTCGTAGCGCTGCCAGCCCCCGTTTCCGCCGCTGTGGCTGACTGTGTAATCCGTTCCTTCTTCCAGCACGCGGCCGTTTAACGTCACCTCGTAGGACAGCAGCGGATCGGCGTTCACTTCCACCAGCACCACGTCGTTGTGCACCCGCTGGACGTAATACTTTTCCACCAGATCGGCGGTGTTTTCGCCGAGTTCGTAGGTAGAGCCGCCGCGGTTGATGGAGAAGGTCAGAAGGGTTTTTTCCGCATTCTGCTCCTCGATATCCGTAGATTCATCGTGGCTGACGGAAGAAGCCAAAGGCGTATCCTCCCCATTCCGCTCCTCGATGTAGGTGGTACCGTCTTCCCGGGCGAACAGCACCTGGGAATAGGTGTTGCCCGCCAGATCCACCAGGGTGCAGGTGATGCGGTAGATGCCGTCGGCCTTTAGATTCCGCACCGTGTAGGCCCGTCCGCCGGGCACGTCCGAGGCCGTACCCAGATCCAGGGTCACGGTTTCAAAGCCGCCGTTGGCGGTGCGCACCACCGCCGTAATCACCGGCTCGAAGGTGCCGAAATTGGTATCTGTGGCCGTGATCACGAAGCCGATATTGCCGCTTTCGCTGTTGGCGGATTCGTCCGCATGACCGCTGATGGACAGCACCGGAAGGGTCTGATCGATGGTAAACTGCTGCTGGGCAAAGGGCGCGGCGGCGTTTCCGGCCTTGTCGCTGCAAGCAATATCCAGGGTGTACCGGGCGTCCGCGGCAAAGGTGATCACCGCCGTGTGAGAATCCCCGACGGAAGACCATCCGCTGATCCGGGGAACCGATGCCGGCACGCCGTTGTCGGAAGCCGTCATGGCAACCGTCACCCTGGAGGGCTCAAAGTTATGCTCAGTTACGGTAATGGTGGCCCTTCGGGGCGCGTTGAAATAACTGCCGTTTCGGGCATCGTTGTTGTCGTAGGACACGTCGATGGAGGGGCTGGTCACGTCGATGGCGATGCGGGCCTCTGCCTGATTCTCGTTCCCGGCGTTGTCGGTGGCATAAACTTTAATCACAACGCTGTTACTGTTGTTTAACCCGCTGTCCACCACGATGGCACTGGCCTGCGCCCACTCAGAAAGCAACTGGCTGCGGGTGGGATTTTCCAGGGAAAACTGGTACAGATCACCCTGCTGGGTGACGCTGCCCATATTCAGCACTTCATAGCGGATGTTTTTCAGGCCGGAGAAGGTGTCTCCCACCGTGGGATCCGTCACCCGAACCGCCACGGTCACATCCGTGTTGTACAGGCCGTTCACCGGCTGCTGGGGCTCGATGGTGATTTCCGGCGCGATGCTTTCCACCGCCGGCAGAGTGTCATCCACAATCATGCCATCGGTGGACAGATAGGTGGTGTTCCCGGCGGAATCCACAATGCGAAGATACACCGTAAACTGCTCATCCGCCGGAACCGCAAGGCCTCCGAAGGGCTGCCAGTCCGTCACAGTGGAAAGATCCGCTTCCGTAAGTGCCGCCGGATCCGCCGTCTTGTAATAGGAAACGGATTCCACCGTGCTGGTTGCGTCATCATAGGAGCCGATGACAGACACCGTATCCTTTGAAAACAGGCCGAAGGTCAGCCGCTCGACCAGCGCATCCCAGGTACCGAAGTTTTCAATGGTAACCGTACCCGTGGGCCTTTCCGTATCCACGGTAAAAGCAAAGGGCGCTATGGAACTGCCGGTTAAAAGCGCGCCGCTTTCGTTCCCCGCCCGGTCTGCAATGCCCTCCGCAATCGCAGTCTCCGACAGGGCGTGTCCCATCCACAGCTGGAAGTTGGCGTCCTGTGCGAAGGTGATGGTCAAGGTGTGAAGAGCATCGTCCGGGGTCTCGCCCTCGGTGGTCACCCAGTCCCCGATCATCCGGGCGGTCTCATCCGCTAAGATCTGCTGACCCTTCGCGTCCGTCGCCGTAATGCGGATGGCCTCCTTGGCCGCCGTCCCGTCAAAGTGGTTGGTGCGCTCTTTTACCGTAATCGTGGCCGTGCGGTCGGCGGGGAAATACCCACGGTCTTCCGCCACCTTGTAGGGCGCGTTGTTGTCGTAGGAGATAGACACCACGGGTGCGGTGATGTCGATATCAAGATCCATGGACTGCTCCGTCACGTTACCGGCGGTGTCCGTCACTTTGACCCGCACCCGGATGTGGCTGCTGTTGTTCTTTGCCGCCTCCACGGTGAACTCCCTCTGAAGGGTGTCCACCATCTGGTCATAGCCAGCAGTTTCCTCCGGCTTTTCGGTTCGATCTGCCTCATAAAGCACGCCCTGCTGGGTTACGGTTCCGTCTGTAACTACCTGATATTCCACCTTCGCTATACCGGATGACGGGGACGCGTCCGTGACGGTCACCGTGACCGGTACGTCATCGTTGTAGACTCCGCCGGCGTTTGCTGCAGGCACTGAAAGGGCGATCTCTGCGGGATGCGTGTCGACAATGACGCCGTCCGAACTGACATAGGACAGATGGCCTGCCGCATCTCTGATTCGCACATAGAAGGCAAACCGACCGTCAGTTTCAATGCGGACCGGATCGGTGTAAGCAGTCCATTCCGACGCCTCCAGAGCATCCAGCTCGTCTTTCGTCAGCGCTGTCGTCCGGTCTGTCAGATAATAATCCATGGAAGCCACAGGGCTGGTGGCGTCGGCAGAGGTCACAGAAACCTGAAACGGCTGATTTTTCCAGCGACCAAAGGTCAGTTTCTCAATCAGCGCATCCCAGCTGCTGGTTTCAATGGAAACCCTGCCGGTGGGCGCATCCAAATCCACCGCAAAAGGATCAGATTCGCAGGGTTCTGCCGTCAGGCCCGCCGGATCTGTATAATTCACACGGAGGATGTAGTTGGCAGAGCCATGAAAGGTAATTTTTGCCCTATGCAGAACAACGACTTCAGTCGTTTCCTCGGCGGGCTGTTCTTCCTCCGAGGGTATTTCCTCCGAGGATGTTTCCTCCGGGGGTGTTTCCTCCGAAGGCGATTCTTCCGAAGGTGGTTCCTCCGAGGATGGTTCCTCCGAAGGTGCTTCTCCCGTGGGTACTTCTTCCAAAGGCGTTTCCTCCAAATATTCTTCCGCGGTCCATGTGGAAAGCGTCCAGGTTGCATCTTCGATAACATTTCCTGCTGCGTCTTTCTGTGCAACCTCAATGGATACTCCTTCTTCGTTAAACTCTGAGACATCCGCGCGGGTTCTGATTTCAATCAGCGCGGTGCGCGGCGAGTCAAAACAGGAGACTCCGTCCACCGTGCTGACCGCCGCCGGAGTTTCGTCAAAGGATACGGAAATCGAAGGAGGCGCAGCTTCCTGTTCAGACTCGGCGGTTTCCCCATCCTGACCGGACTCGGTTGTTTCTGCTTCCTCCCCAGTCACGGCTGTTTCCCCTTCACCTTCCGCCTGCGCCCGGTCCGCGCGCGGGGGACCCGCTGCAAAAACCAGAGCCAGCGCCAGGGTCAGCGCCAGTATCCGATGCATCTTTTTCATTTCTGCCGTTCTCATGATGTCTCCCTTTCTGAAAAACAGTCAACGGTCATTCAATGGTTTCCGCTGTATGCAGATAGGTGATTTCTGATTCCACACAAAAGGGCCCGGCCGCCTTCTCCGCCTCTTCGGTCCATACGGTCTGCGCTCCGGCGTCCATCCTCCCTGTCTCTTCCGCCAGCTCATCCTCACTCCAAACAGGTGTCAGTCTGTCCGTCGGACGATCCCAGACACGACCGCCGGAAGCCGGCTTTCGGCCCGTTTTGCCGGTTTCGTTTCCCGCCCGGATCTGCCGGATGGCCTTTCGGGCGGTGTACCCGGAGAGATCGCCGATCACCGCCGGAATCTTCAAAGCGAAAAAGAGCACCGCTGCCGCCAGAAGAAAAAGGCCGGCTAAGATCGCACCCGCGAAAAAAATCATTCTGTAATGCTCGTATGTCATATCCGTCTCACCTTCGTGATTCCTCGTTTGCCATGGATTCTGTCATTCCGATCCCACCTCGGGGAACCTTCGTCTGCCATACGTCTGCGTTTCAATCCCCCTATGGTTCTGCATCTGCAATCGATTCAATCTTCATTTCCGTCACCCGGAGGTTGTCCGAAAGCCTTTGGATGCTCTCCTGCAGAAAGGCGTTTTCCACCTTTTCGCTGCTTTCGCGAATCTCCTCCAGCATGGCCAGCAGCTTTTCTTTGCTGGTCACTTCGCAGAATTCAACGGCGTTATTGCGGATCATATTTACGATTTCGTTCCACACCCGAAGGCGCAGGTCGTCGTCGCAGTCCTCTGCGTCTTCCTTTAGCGACGTCACCTGATCCCACAGGTTTTCATATTCTTCATAGAGTTTTGCGAACTGTTCGGATCTGGAAAACTTTGAGATATTCTGCAGACAGTCAGAAATGTGACAGTAGATTTCCGCCATGGGATAAGCATCTTTCGCATGCTGAAACCACAAGGCTGCGGCGGCGTATTTGTCCTTTTCCACGCCGACGCTGTAATAGAACAGATATGCTTCTCCGATTTCGTAACACACGTCGCCATACCCTGACGGATCCGCTTCCCGCAGCCGGTCCAGCACATCCAAAGACGTGGAGAATCCCTGGGCGTTCACTTCGTCCAGGCCGCCTTTCAGCTTCGCCAGCACCGCGTTTTCATCGGAACTCAGCTGGCCGTCCGCGATCAGATAGGCGATCAGCCCTTCCTTGTCTTCGCTGCCCAGATAGGCTTCCGTCCGGGTGGGATCCGTGACGATGGCGCTGTAATAGTCTTCATAGGAAGCAGCGTTATTTAGAATGTATTCATAATTATCTTTCTTCACTTCCTCTGCGGAAACGTATCCCCAGACAGATACCGCAGCGGATACCACAGAAAGCGCGAAGGGCGCCAGAAAGGCCGCCAGCCGTTTTTTCTGTTTTCCTCGATGCACCTCGTCGATTTCGTCGTAGTGCTCTAAGGCATAGGCCAGTTCCTCCGCCGACTGGTAGCGCTCCGCCGGATCCTGCCGGGTGCACTTTGCGATGATGATTTCCAGGCCGGCGGACAGGGATGGGTTGATCTCCCGGATGGGCCGGATTTCGTAGGGCGGCTCGGAGGGGTTTCGTCCGGTTACCAGATGGTACAGCGTGGCCCCCAGGTTGTAGATGTCCGTGCGGGCATCGGTCTGCCCCATGCCGCCAAACTGCTCCGGAGCGGCGTATCCCACCGTGCCGAGGCAGGTGGTGTCGGTGGGATTTTTCTCTTTGTATTCCCGGGCGGTTCCGAAGTCGATCAGGGTCACGCTGCCATCCGGCTTTAACATGATGTTGGCCGGCTTCATGTCCCGGTAGATGATGGGCGGCCTGTGGCTGTGCAGATAGCGCAGCACGTCGCAGAGCTGCCGGGCCCACTCGATCACCTGCTCCTGGGGCTGGGCGCCGGACTCCTCTAAGGCTTTGCTTAGGGTGTTGCCCTGAATGTAATCCATGATGATGATGAAGGCGTCATCCTGATCAATGACATCGATGATGCTGGGCAGGTTGGGGTGATTCAGCTTTTTTAAAATGTCCGTTTCCGCCACCAGTCCCTGGCGCACGGATTCGAAGTCCAGCACGCCGTCCTTGCGGACTTCCTTTACCGCCCACTGCTTGTTGGCTTTTTCGTTCATGGCCAGGTAGACCACGCTCATGCCGCCCTGGCCCACCTTGTTTAGGATTTTGTATTTCCCGTCGATTAAGGATCCGATTTCCAGCATGGCTGATTCCTTTTCTGCAGATGCGCGCAGCTTCCGCGAAAAGCGGCGCCTTTCCCATCCGCCGTTCACGTGATGCTTACCGTGTGCGAATCAGTGCCACCGTGATATTGTCTTTCTCCATCCGCTGTTTGTTTCGCCGGATCAGTTCTTCGGACCGGCGGTTCATGGATTGCCGGTCTGACAGATGCTGCGGATTGAAGGCCTCGAAAATCTCTTCCGTCGTGATCTCGTGACAAAAGCCATCGCTGCAAAGCATGTACACGGCCCCCGTTGTGACGTCTCCGAAAAACATCTCCGGATATACCTCTTCGGATGCACCCACGCACTGCAGCAGCACGCTGCGGCGCTCGTCGGTTTTTGCCTGCTCCGGCGTCATGTTGCCCCGGGCGATTTCCCGGGCCAGGAAGGTCTGATCCCGGGTCATCTGTTCCAGATGATCCGTCAGGATATATGCCCGGGAATCCCCCACGTTTAACAGGTAATAGCGGGTCTGGGTCAGCAGCAGCGCCACCACCGTGGTGCCCAGCCGCAGATGGCTTCGGGATCCATAGATCTGCAGTTTTCGGTTCTGCTCCTGGATCAGGCTTTCCCATTCCCGACGGATTACCGCATCTGACAGCCCGGTTTCACACAGCGTCGGGAGACGGTTCTGCACCCAGCCGTCAAAGGCCCGGATCACTTCCGCGCTGGCCAGCTCGCCCCTGGACAGCCCGCCCATGCCATCGCACAGAACCGCCAGGGCCATGCGGCCTAAGGGCGTCTGCATCACCTTGACGGCGACGCTGTCCTGATTGGTTTCCCTGGTCAGGCCGATATCGGTGTTGGCAGTGATGATGTAATTATGCATTCGTCCCCCTTTTGTCAGCCGTTTCTGTCCCTTTGTGCCCCTGCCGGTTCCTTTTCATCGCAGCTCGTGTTGCGCTGTGTGAAATAAGATATATGATTTTGCCCATGAATTTCCACTGTTTTGGAACGGCCTGTTCTCGAGCAAAAAATATTTTTTTCTGCAGGCTGATTTTCCTTCACCTGTTTTTCTGCGAGCTGTTTTTTCTACACCTGTTTTTCTCCAATATAAAAGATCCTTCCTGCGCCCAGCTTCAGAAGGATCTTCCTTTTTTATGATTTATTAAATTCCGTTAGCACTCCCTACTGGAAGAAATACTCTGCGATCTCTGTCATTGGAATCTGCAGCAGATCACACCACTTGACGATATCCGACTGTAAGAAGCCGCTCTTATTGTTCAGCTTCAGCGAGAGAGAGTTTTTCGAGATGCCAAGCGCTTTAGCGAATTCGCCATTGGTGCCGTACAACTCAACGATCTTTCCACGCAGTCTACGATATCCGTACTTTTCCATTCTGTCCTCCCTTTTATGTTTAACCAAAGTACTGTCTTCGCTACGGAAATATGATCTTTTATGTTCTGTATTATAATACTTTCTTACTCTTTTGTCGCGGTCTGGATACGCACCATCGCCCGGTACAGTTTGGCCTGGGCGCGGTCAAAGGCCACTTTATCCTTGTCCCGGGCCTCTTCCATGCGCTGCTCCGCCACGGCTTTGGCCGCGTGGGCGCGCTCTAAATCGATTTCGTCTTCCCATTCCCAGGTGGTGGGAATAACCCGGCAGGCACCGTCCATTACGGAAAGCATGCCGCCGATACAGGCCGCCTTTTTCTCGGTGCCGTCTTCCATCAGCACCCGGGCCGTGCCCATGCCGATGGGGGTGCAGTAATTGATATGCCGGGCGAGGATGGCCACGTTTCCGTGCACGGTGCGCAGAATCAGCCGCACAGCCTCGCCTTCATACGCCAGGCCGTCCATATCCACAATCTGAAGAGGAAATGTCTGTGCCATGTAATCTCCTTACAACCGAAAACCGATGCTGCCGTCTGCTGCGCAGGGGTGTCATCGGAAGGCCTGTGTCGTTTCAAGTCGCCGGTTTACCGGTCCGGAGCCTTCTGTCCGGCCTTTTCAAATACTTCGTCGATGGTTCCGGCAAAGAGGAACGCACTTTCGGGCAGTTCATCACACTTGCCGTCTAAGATCATCTTGAAGCCGCGGATGGTTTCCTTTAAGGGCACGTACTTGCCGTCCATGCCGGTGAACTGCTCTGCCACGGAAAAGCTCTGAGACAGGAAGTTCTGCACCTTACGGGCGCGGTAAACGGTCTGCTTGTCGCTTTCGGACAGTTCGTCCATACCCATGATGGCGATGATGTCCTGCAGTTCCTTGTAGCGCTGCAGCACCTGCTGCACGCGGCGGGCTGTCTGGTAGTGCTCCTCGCCCACGGATTCGGGGGAGAGGATACGGCTGGTGGAATCCAAGGGATCCACGGCCGGATAAATACCCTGGGAAGCGATTTCACGGGACAGAACCGTGGTGGCGTCCAGGTGGGTGAAGGTGGTGGCCGGAGCCGGGTCGGTTAAGTCGTCCGCAGGGACGTACACCGCCTGCACGGAGGTGATGGAACCTTTGTTGGTGGAGGTGATGCGCTCCTGCAGGGCGCCCATTTCCGTAGCCAGGGTGGGCTGATAACCCACGGCGGAGGGCATACGGCCTAACAGAGCGGACACTTCGGAACCGGCCTGGGTGAATCGGAAGATGTTGTCGATGAACAGCAGCACGTCCTGACCCTTGACGTCACGGAAGTACTCTGCCATGGTAAGGCCCGACAGACCCACGCGCATACGGGCTCCGGGGGGCTCGTTCATCTGACCGTAGACCAGGGCGGTTTTGTCTAAAACGCCGCTTTCTTTCATTTCACCGTACAGGTCGTTGCCCTCACGGGTACGCTCGCCTACGCCGGTGAACACGGACAGACCGCCGTGGTTGGTGGCCACGTTGTGAATCAGTTCCATGATCAGAACGGTTTTGCCCACGCCTGCACCACCGAACAGACCGATCTTGCCGCCCTTGGCGTAGGGGCAGATCAGGTCCACGACTTTGATACCGGTCTCTAAGATTTCGGTGGCCGGGGTCTGATCCTCAAAAGCCGGGGCTTCCCGGTGAATCGGCCAGCGCTCTTCCGTCTTGGGGGCAGGCATGTTGTCCACGGGCTCACCCAGCAGGTTGAACACGCGGCCTAAGCATTCCTCGCCCACGGGCACGGTGATGGGGCCGCCGGTATCTAAGGCGTCCATGCCGCGCACCAGGCCGTCAGTGGAGTTCATGGCCACGCAGCGCACCACATCGTCACCAATCTGCTGAGCCACTTCCGCCACAACCGTACGGTCTTCCATCTTCACTTCGATGGCGTTTAACAGGCCCGGCAGCTGCCCTTCCGGGTAGCGGATGTCTAAGACCGGTCCGGTGATCTGGATGATTTTTCCGATATTTGATTCACTCATGCGTTTTCTCCCCCGAATGAGACAAAAGTGACAGGCACTTTTGTCTCATTGTTTCAGTTTGTACTGCACAGATGAGTCAGCAGGGACTGTCCCTTCTGGCCCATTTTTACTGCCCGCCTTCGGCGCCGGCAACGATTTCGGTGATCTCCTGGGTGATGGAGGCCTGGCGCGCACGGTTGTAGTAGAGGCTTAATTTTTCAATCATTTCTTCGGCGTTGTCGGTGGCCGCTTCCATGGCGGTGCGGCGCGCCGCAAGCTCACTGGCCACGGATACGTTGACGGCGGTGTATATCAGGCCGGCAAGGTATTCCGGGACAATGTCGTCAAAGACGGTTTCGCTATCGGGCTCGTAAAGGATCAGGCTGTAGGCCTTTTCAGGCTCGGCGTTTTCTTCTTCCACCTTCTGCATGACCTGCCCGGCGGAGGGTTTGGTCTCGCCGAAATCTTCTTCCGCGAAGGAGAAGTTTTCCGCCGCGAAATCGGAGACGGGAAGCATGGATGTCAGCTGGGGCTCCTGGGACAGCATGGAGACGAAGTTGGTGTACACCATAACCACGTGTCCGAATTTGCCTTCCTTATAGCCTTTGCAGACGCGGCTGGCCATGGAGAACCCGTCGGAGATGCTCATGCGGCCCACTTCGGCGTAGTATTCGGTCAGGATTTCGGCGCCGTGGGAGCGGTAATATTCCAGAGCTTTTTTGCCCACGGGAAGGACGATACAGTCCTTATCTTTCATGTTCCGGTCGGCTGCCTTTAAGACGTTGGCGTTGTAGCCGCCGGCCAGTCCGCGGTCACCCGCGATCACGATAAACAGCCACCGGTCGCTGCCGTTGTTCTGGGCGTAGGGCGATATGTGCTCCGTGTTGCCCTTGGCGATCTGCTGCAGCGTCAGGCGCATGATTTCCAGGTACGGCTTGCTCTGGGCTGCCCGATCCCGGGCCCGGCGCAGCTTGGATGACGCCACCAGCTGCATGGCCTTCGTGATCTGCATCGTATTCTGCACACTTTTGATGCGCAGTTTTACGGCTTTCATATTTGTTGCTGCCATATGATGTTATCCTCTCATATGGTGATTCTGAGTGCGGCCAAAAGCCGCGCGAATCGGTCCTTTTCATATGCGGATGAGACAAAAGTGCCTGTCACTTTTGTCTCTCCCCTTTGACTTATTCCGTGAATTTCTTCGTGTAGGCGTCTAAGGTTGCCTTTAAGGCGGTTTCCACCTCTTCCGTCAGCTTGCCGCCTTCCCGGATGCCCTTCATGGCCGCAAGGCCGTCGGGATCCGTATCCAGCCAGCTGTGCAGGCCCTTTTCGTAGGAAGCAATCTTGTCCACATCCACATCGGACAGTACGTCGTGGGTGGCGGCGTACAGGATGGCCACCTGCTTTTCCACGGGCACGGGCTCGTTTTTGCCCTGCTTTAACACTTCCACAATGCGTTCGCCCTGGGCCAGACGGGCCTTGGTATCCGCATCCAGGTCACTTCCGAACTGAGCGAAGCTCTGCAGCTCGCGGTACTGGGAATAGACCAGCTTTAAGGTACCGGCCACCTTTTTCATGGCCGGGATCTGAGCATTGCCACCCACGCGGGACACGGAGATACCCGGGTTGACGGCGGGCATGATGCCCGAGTGGAACAGCTCGGTTTCCAGGAAGATCTGGCCGTCCGTGATGGAAATCACGTTGGTGGGAATGTAAGCCGAAACGTCGCCGGCCTGGGTTTCGATGATGGGCAGTGCGGTTAAGGAACCGCCGCCGTTTTCATCGGAAAGCTTTGCCGCGCGCTCTAACAGGCGGGAATGCAGGTAGAACACGTCGCCGGGATAGGCTTCACGTCCGGGCGGACGGCGGATCAGCAGGGAAAGTGCACGGTAAGCCACGGCGTGCTTGGACAGATCATCGTAGATGATCAGCACGTGCTTGCCCTGAGCCATGAAATATTCACCCATGGCGCAGCCGGCGTAGGGCGCGATATACTGCAGCGGACTGGGCTCGGAGGCGGTGGCCGCCACCACGATGGAGTAGCTCATGGCGCCGGCTTCCTCCAGCTGGGAAACGATGTTGGCCACCGTGGAACGCTTCTGACCGATGGCCACGTAGATGCAGATGACATCCTTGCCCTTCTGGTTGATGATGGTATCCGTGGCGATGGTGGTCTTACCGGTCTGGCGGTCGCCGATGATCAGCTCACGCTGGCCGCGGCCGATGGGGATCATGGAGTCGATGGCCTTGATACCGGTCTGCAGCGGTTCTTTTACGGGCTGACGGGCGATGATGCCCGGCGCGGGGGATTCCACAGCGCGATATTCGGTGGTGTCAATGGGACCGGCGCCGTCGATGGGCGCGCCGATGGCGTTGACGACGCGGCCGATCATGGCCTCGCCCACGGGAACCGACACCACGCGGCCGGTACGTTTTACCGTCTGACCTTCGCTGATACCGGCATCCGAGCCGAACAGCACGGCCGAAACCGTGGATTCTTCCAGGTTCTGCGCCATGCCTAAGGTGCCGTCCGCAAACTCTAACAGCTCGCCGGACATGCAGTCCATCAGACCGCTGACCCGGGCGATACCGTCACCGACAGTCAACACGGTGCCCGTCTCGTTCTGGACGATGGCGTTTTCGTAATACTTAATCTGACTGCGGATTACCTCCGCAATGGTTTCCGGCCGAAGCTCCATGCTCGTCTTCCTTTCCGCCGTTTTTTATGTTTCATTTTGCCGCCGCGATGATGCGCGGCAGCGGATTTCCTGATATCGATGCCTGTTCGCCGCAGCGAACCGGCGCATGTGAACCCTTTGTGCGACTGCCTTACAGCACCGTGTTTCCGATGTTTTTGCGGATGGCATCCAGCCGCGATTCCACGGAACCGTCTAAAGTGGTTCCTTCCATCTCGACCTTTAAGCCGCCCACCAGGGCCGCATCGATCTTTTCCGTGATCACCAGTTTCTTTCCGGTGCGGGCTTCCAGTTTCGCGGTCAGGGCCTGTCTTTCGTCATCCGTTAAGGGCACGGCTGAGGTGACCGCCACGGGCACGATGTCGTTGTCCTTGTAGTAGGCGCTGCGATAGGCCTTTGCAACGCTGCCGAAACTGTGCATCAGTCCCTGTTCCGTCAGAAGCTTTAACGTATTTAAGGCATAGGGATGCAGCGCATCGCGAAATGCCTGATCCAGCAGTGCGATCCGCTCTTTTGCCGGCAGCTGGTGAGAGGAGAGCAGCATCACATAGTCGGGCTCTTCGCGAAGAAGATCCTGCACCATGGAAAGCTGATCCATCACCTCGCCGGTGATCTTTTCTTCCTGTGCCAGCCGGTAGAGACTCTGCCCGTACACGGCGGCGCTTGCTGCATTGCTCATGTTTTATTTCCTGCGCCTTAAACCGCGTTGATAAACTCGTCGATCAGCTTGCGGTGGTCATCTGCGGAGATTTCCTTTTCCACCACTTTGCCGGCGATATCCATGGCCAGATCTCCCACCTCATCTTTTAAGGTGTTGATGGCCTTTTTGCGTTCCTGCTCGATCTGGGCTTCGGCCCGCGCCTTCATGCCGGCGGCCTGCGCCTGGGCTTCACGGACAACGGCGTCCGCTGCTTCCGCAGCTTCTTTCTGGGCAGCCGAAATAATCCCGGCGGCTTCTTCCTTTGCCCGGGCCATGTTCTGTTCGTATTCCTCTCGAGCCGTATCGGCAGCCTGCTTGGCTTCCGCCGCTTCTTTCAGCTTTGCGTCCGTCATTTCCTGACGCTTGGCTAAGATGTCGTTCACCGGCTTGAACAGGAATTTTTTAATCAGAAACATCTGCAGGAACAGGTTTAAAATCTGGAAAACCACGGTCCAAGGGACCAGGCCCACCAGCTCCTGTGTTTCTGCCATGACTACCATCATAGTATTATCCTCATGTTTGAGCGGGTCCCAAATAATTTGCCCTGCATGCAAGCATGCGGCAAATTATTTTGTCCCCTGTTACTGCAAGTAACGCATGAACATACCCGGTGCGACGAAGATCAGAAGCAGACCGGTAACGAAACCGTAAATACCGGTGGTTTCTGCTAATGCAACACCCAGCAGCATGGTGCTGGTGACGTCGCTCTTGCTTTCGGGCTGACGGCCGATGGCTTCCAAGGCCTTCGCCACAGCGTTACCTTCACCAATACCAGGGCCGATACCGGCGATCAGTGCAAGACCGGCGCCGATGCCGCAGCCGGCTAACGTAATACCTCTTGCTAACAGTTCAAAGTCACCCATGATATTCCTCCTGTCATGTTTGCGCGGCCATTTTGCCGCTTCGTTCCTCTATCGGAATGTTTCGTTTTCGCAGCGCCAAAGCGTTTTGTCCGGCGCTGTTTCTTTTGTTTTTATGTTTGGCATCCGCCGTTTGTGCGGCGTTTTCTTCTACCCTTCCGCCGGCTGCGATGCGTTTGAGATAAACATGATCGTCAGCATCGTAAAGATATACGCCTGAATCAGTCCGGAGAACCAGTCAAAGTAGATGGATGCGATGGCCGGCAGACCGAAATCCAGAATCGGGATCTTCGAAAGAAAATCGCCTACCGCTCCGGGGATCAGCCCGAAGAGTGCGCTGGATGCAAGTCCCAAGGCCGCATAGATCAGACCGCTGATAACCACGCCGGACAGAATGTTTCCGAAGTGACGGCAGGCCATGGAGACCGGCGTCGACAGTTCGGAAAGGATGTTGAAGGGCGTCATCACAAAGATCGGTGTGGTGAAGTCTTTCAGATAGTTAACGATACCGTTGGTCTTAATTTTCGCTGCGGTGATCATCACAAACACCACCAGTGCCCAGCCGGCTTCGGTGGACAGATCCGCTGTGGGGCTTCGAAGGCCCGTTAAGCTGATCAGGTTGGATACCACAGCCGTGGAAATCAGCGCGGCGACGAACGGAATCAGACTGTCAAACTTCGTGCTGCCGGTGTTTTTTCGGACCAGGTTGTTGGCCGCTTCCACCGCCATCTCCGCAATGGCCTGTCGCTTGGATATGTTTTCCACCTTCATGTTGCGGGTAAGCACAATGCAGAGGACCGTGATAATCACTGTCACAAGAATGCTGACTAAAATGGTTTCCGTAATCAGAATGTCGCCGAAAAAAGGGATGCCGGTGGGGATGCGCCAGAATATGCGCGCACCGGTCAGGTCCAGTTCCATAGGCTTTAAGCACCTCCTTCCTGTTTCTCGTTTCCTTCCACGAGGTCTGCTACCGCCGGCAGGCTGCGCAGTTTCAACAGAATGCTCTGGAAAAACAGCGGGATGATTCCGGCTGCGGCGTTTACAAACGGAAGAAAAATCGAGAGAGCTCCCCAGCCCAGCTGAAGCATCATCCTTCGGGTGTAGGATAGCTTCATTCGGCTTTTGGCGCGATCATCATCCGTTTCCTGGGCCACCTGCTGTACCGTAAGCGCCATCCAGAAGAAGTTTAGGATGGCCACCGCCGTTCCCACCACGGCGCCAAGGACGACGCGCAGATCAAAGGGAACGATTTCCGGCAGAAACAGGTGTAGCGTAAAAAAGACAAGCAGCAGAAGCGCGCCTAATATCACGCTTCCGATGGCAATATATTTCGTTTCTTTTTTGACAGCAGGCTGCAGTTTCATATTTTTAAACGTGTCTGTTGATGCGGATTTCGTCGGTTTTGTCCTTATCCGCTTTTTTTGTTTCTTTCAGATAGACCTTGTAGGCGGTCATAAAGGATGCCCCCAGGCCGAAGATCAGGCCAGGGATGTAGACCCATCCGCCCACAGCAAAACGGTCCGTCAGCCACCAGCAGAACCCCATGCACAGAAGGACGGGAACCACCAGGGACAATCCCAGCTGGCCCACCATCGGCAGCTGCTGCAGGACTTTTGACCAGTGCTCCATGGGTTTTCCTCCGATTGACTCGTACAATCTTATCTATTTTACATTTTTTCCATTGCTATGACAATGATTATTTATACGCTGCAGGCAATTACACCGGCGATTCTGCGGTCTTTGGCGGTTCTGCCTCCCCTTGCAATTAAGGCTCCATCAAAGATTTTGAAGCCACCAGCAATTCCTTTTCCGCCCGGGTCAGGTGCTTGATCTCCCACTCGCGGTGCATGGCCTCTTCCTTGGTTTCAAAGGATTCTGAATAAATAATCTTTATCGGCAGTCGGGATCGGGTATATTTTGCGCCCTTTCCGGCGTTGTGCATCTTCTCGCGGTGGGCCGGATCGGTGGTGTAGCCCGTGTAAAAGGTGCCGTCCGCGCAGCGGGCGATATACGTATAATGAATGTGCTGGCTCATGCTTTTTCTGTTTCCGTTTTCTGCCGACTTTGGGCTTTTGGAGCTTCCCCGCGGGCTAATAGCCCGCGTCATGCTTATCTTTGCAGTGCGATTTCAGTTTTTCGCCAATTTTGGGCTTTTGGAGCTTCCCCGCGGGCTGATAGCCCGCGTCTTTCTTATCTTAGCCCATACAGCCGTCCGGACAGCTCGGCGAACTGCTCCAATGTCAGCGCTTCGCCCCGAATGGTGGCGGACAGATCCATCTGGGAGAGCACTTCCGTCACGTCTTCCCGGGTGACCGTACGCCCGTCGGCACAGATCAGGCCGCCGAAATTGGCCAGGGCGTTGGACAAGGTCTTCCGCCGCTGGTTAAAGGCTCCGCGGATCACGGCAAACAGGAAATCCGCATCCGGGACTTCCACCGGAGGCTTTTCATAGCAGTCCATGCGGATGACGGCGCTTTCCACGTTGGGCCGAGGCACGAAGCAGTGGGGCGGAACAGTGAAGGCGATCTCCGGCCGGGAATAATACTGCACGGCCAAGGACAGAGCCCCATAGGCCTTGGTGCCCGGACCGCTTTTCATGCGCTCGGCCACTTCCTTCTGCACCATGACCGTAATGGAGTCTAAGGGTGCGCCGCTTTCAAACAGCGCCATCAGGATGGGTGTGGTGATGTAATAGGGCAGGTTGGCCACCACTTTCATGGGCCGTCCGCCGTTGTATTCCCGGGCGATGGCCCCCAGATCCGTCTTTAGGATATCCTGATTGAGCACGGTTACGTTGTCGCAGCCCACCAGGGTTTCCTTTAAAATGGGCATCAGGGTGCGGTCCACTTCCACGGCCAGCACCGCTTTTGCCGCCGCGGACAGACACCGGGTCATGGTGCCAATGCCCGGGCCGATTTCCAGCACGAAATCCTTTTGCCCCACCTCTGCGGCCTCCACGATACTTTCGGGCACCCGTTCGTCAATCAGAAAATTCTGACCGTATTTTTTCTGAAAAGAAAAACCGTGACGGGACAGAAGATCCCGCACATAATTCGGATCAGTTAAATAATTCATACGTTTTTCTCCACGCCTTGGACGCTTATGTGTCGCAGACCGCGATCACCTTCTGCGGCCGGATTTGGCAGATGACATCTGGCGTCGGCAGGAGACAAAAGTGCCTGTCACTTTTGACTCAGATTCGATACATTCTCTTCGCGTTTTCCGCAGTGATGCGCACCACGTCTTCTTTTGTCAGCCCCTTTAGCTCCGCTACTTTCTGAGCAATAAAGTGCAGGTTCCGGGAGTCGTTTCGTCGTCCCCGGTTTGGCTCAGGAGACAGATAGGGCGAGTCGGTTTCCAGCAGGATGCGTTCTATGGGAATCTGCCGCACGGTTTCCGTCAGTTTCCGGCCGTTTTTAAAGGTGACCACCCCGCCCACGCCGATGTACCATCCCATTTTCACATATTCAGCCGCCTGCTCGGGGGAGTAGGAATAACAGTGCACCACGCCGTGATTTCCCAGGGCGGTGGCTTCTTTTAGGATGTTCATGGTGTCCGCCGCCGCATCCCGGGAGTGGATGACCACCGGAAGATCTGCGTCCCTCGCCAGAGCCAGCTGCTGCCAAAACCAGTATTTCTGCCGTTCCTGCACCTGGGGATCCTTTTCCCAGTAATAATCCAGGCCGATTTCGCCCACGGCAATTACTTTGGGATCGGCGCACATGGCCCGCAATTCAGCAAGGCCCGTCATATCCTCCAGACATGCGATGTCCGATGGATGCACCCCCACCACGGCATAATGATCCTCATAGCTATGAGCAAGCTGCAGCGCCCACCGGCTGGTTTCCAAAGATGAGCCGATTTCTGCCACCGGACTGATGCCGGCGGCGCGGATGGCGGCGACCAGATCGTCGCGATCACAGTCAAAGGCATGATCGTTGTAATGGGCATGGGTTTCAAATATCTGTTTCATCTGTTTTCCTGCAAAAAAGGGGTCTTATCATTATGTCCCGGCGGTTCCATGGATCCCTTCGCTCGATCCATACAGTCGTTTGCACTCCATCAGGACTGCAATTGTTTATTCTTTAAATATTCCTTCATCTTAAATGCGCAAAAATAAGGAAAGGTATATATATCATTTGAATGTCCGATATTGAAGTCTCCCAGTTTAATGCCATAGGAAATATCTGCATAATTCGGATTTCTGATCAGCATGGCCAGCGATTTTGACTGATTGCTGTTCGACTTGACCTCTACCGGAATCAGATCCTCCTGCGTCCTGATAAAAAAGTCCTCCTCCAGTGTGGAATTCTCTTTCTTATAATAGAAAAGGCCCAGCCCCTGCTTCACAAAAGCTTCCGCGATAAAATTCTCGTACAGGGCACCTTTATAAACGCCCATATTTTTATTCACGCGCAAATCCTCCTGTGCTTCCTCATCCAATGCGGAAACCAGGAGGCCTGTGTCCGGATAATATAGCTTATATTTGTTTTCCTCTATGTTTCCCTTCAACGGAAGTTCCGGAAACTGCAGACAGTGACAGGCCATAATCACACCGGCATCGATAAGCCACTCTATACAGCCGGTATATTCTCTGGATCTGGCATTTTTATCTATCTTATTAAACTGAAACTTCTTGTTTTCTTTCGCCAGCTGCGCCGGAATACTTCTGTAAACACTTATAATTTTTGTCTGATCAAGACCCTGTGCGTATTTCCGTACATCTTCCTCATAATCCAGGCGGATCTGATTCTGAACATCAAGCGTGCCTGAAAAAGTTCCCGTTTCAATATATTGTTTTATGACTTCCGGCATGCCGCCCAAAACACAGTAGTCCAGAAACAGTCTTCTAAAAACCGTCATCTCGTTTTCATTAAATGGGCTGTTCTTCAGCATATGCGCCAGGATCTGGTCAATCTGATCCTGTCTGTATCCCTTTGCCCAGAGAAATTCCTCAAAATCCATTGAATGCATTTCATAATCTGTTTTTGACCCAACGCTGTTGCTGTGGATTCTCTTATAATTAATCCCAAGCATGGATCCGCTGCAGATCACGTCGAATTTTCTGTCTGCCCGGAAAGATTTCAGTGTCGTAGCCACATCCGGGTTTTCCTGGATCTCGTCAAAAATGATCACCGTTTTTTGCGGAACAAGCTTCAATGACGGATCTACCAGAGAAATGTTTTTGATAACACTTTCCGTATCATACCCGTCCGCAAGAATCTGCATGTATCTCTTTTCCAGGGCAAAATTTATATATACAATATTCTCGTAGTTTCTCCTTGCGAAATGCAAAATAGATTCTGTTTTTCCAACCTGTCTGGCTCCTTTTATGATCAGCGGCTTATGCTCAGGATCTGTTTTCCAGCGAACCAGAAAATCATCTATTTTACGCCTGTAATACATTTTCCCGTCTCCATTTCATCACTTTTCATCGAAAGGACGCCTCTATGACTTCCCTTTTCGGCTTATTCTATCACGAAAACTGGCCCTGATCAATGCAATCATTCACATTTCATGAGCCACTCGATGCGCTTTTATCACATTTCACCAGACATCCTCAAGAAAAGGTAAATAGCAATCAGAGGTTCTAGTTTGCAAGAATAACTTCGAGTTCTGTTTTTTTTGCAAAAGACAGTTCCAGAATCGCACCTTGAAAACAGAAATTAGTTTTACAAAAACCAGCCAAACTGGAAATTAGTTTTGCAAAGTATGCGGTTAGTCTTACAAACCCATTGATTCTGGCGTTTTCCGGCGTTACAATAAAAGCCGATTTCTTATTTCTGGGCATGACAAACAGAGATAACCGCTTCGTTTGCAAGTTTGCAAGGGAAACTTCTATCTCTCCGGTTCGCTATTCTCTGTACTCGGAGACGGCGGCTTGCTACGCTGTTTTATCCCTTCAGCAGTTCAGGTTTAAGAATGATATCGTTGGCATGGATGCTCTGAATGTTCAGGTTGTCCAGAGTATCTTTGCCGTAGAAGAAGCTGAACAGCTGGTATGCGGACCGGTCGTTCAGCTTCTTGCGTGTATACGAGTTGATATGTGACATCATCAGATCCACCTTATCCTGTGTAAGATCCTTAAAGGATGTCCCTTTCGGAAGGATTCTGCGGATGAACTCATGGGTTACTTCAATGCTGCCTTTCTGGCTGGAACTCTGCGGGTCGCAGTAGAAAACAAACGTCCTGCGATTGCCATCCTTATCGAACTCGATCGCGGAAGGATCCGTAAATTCACTGCCTCTGTCCGTGAGGATCACCGGAAACATCTTCATGAATAGCTCCCGGCCCAGTTTCTCATCCAGCGCATTAAAAATGTCCGTCACTGATCTGGCCGTGTTAGCCTCTCTAAGAAATGCAAGCATAAGAGAACTGTTTCTGAAGAACAGTGTGAGCAGTACTTTAAGTGAATCCCTTTTCCCCTCGACAGAATCCATCTCCACAACGTTCAGATCGGGGTGTGCCTTCATAAACTTCAGAAAGTCCTCGTAGGTACGCCCGATATGGCAGAGTTTGTCGATATGAACGATCTTCTTTTTCTTGCGCTTGCGGTATCTTACCTTTCGTGGAAGGTCGATGTTCGCGACAGAAAGGATGCCTGCATCCACGTAGTTATAGATGCTGCGCTCGTCGCACATGATGTCATCAGCATTATTTATGCAGATTTGGTGGATCAACTGTCCCTGACGGATCAACGGTGAGACGATATCGTCCAGGCGTTGCAACTCTTCAGGCGTCAGATCGATCCCGACCCTGCTGTCGCTTCGGTTCGTCTCATAGGCTTTCTGGGCCTCTTTAGCATCATATGTATGCTTTCTCAGCGTACAGGAACGAATCGATTTACAGCCATTGCATACATAAGGCGGTCTGTTGAGCGCTTTGCATTTTTCCTCGATGAAATCCGGACAGGAATCATTACACCGGCCACACACAGAACAATACCCTTCGCGATTGTTATACTCATAAAAAGGAAGCAAGCATTCAGTGCAGGCTTTTCGCTGCAGTGTACAGATTTTTCGTCCCATACAAGGATTAAAAGGTCTTGTACGGGTACCCGTTTCCTTCACGATCAGGTGTCCTCTGACCTCCTTTGAGATAGTAGATGGATCTTTCCCGATCAATGAGGCGATCTCAGCAAAGGGCAATCCTTCCTTGAGGCCTTTCTGGATAGTAATACGATCATCCAGTGTCAGATGTTTATACTTGTACGTTGCCATTATGGTTCTCCTTCTTAAGCCGTCTCCGGAGCACCATAAGGCTGAGTATAAAGAAAGAATCCAATCTTCTGCAAGACTGACTTCCGGCTAAATGTTTGTAAGACTTACTTCTGGCAACGTAACCCATCAACTAGAATTTAATTTTTCAAATGACGACAGCTCATGCAAACAAGTTTGCATCGCTGTTTTCTTCTCGTCCGCGCATGGCTCATTGCTTCGATCGGATGGGCAGGCTTTGCCGCCCATCCGATCCGCGCGATACGCACATCTCGCGCTATCGCGCTCGATGTACGTTGGCCCTCGAATACTTCGCATGCTAGCATGCACGTATTCTCAGGCCTTATCGCGCAAAAAGAGCGCCGTTTTTATACGGCGCCCTTTCCAGCTATAATAGGTTTGCTTTTGTATTTTATCTTATTTTGCTTCCGTGGTCATACCCGGATGTGCAGCATCCCACTCGGCGTTGGCCTGCTCGACCTTCTGCATGGACAGAAGCACGATCATGATCACGCACAGGATCAGCGGCAGGAACAGGTATTCAAAGGTCATCATGTTGATGTGAGACTGGGGCTGGATGGCGCCTTCCTGGTTGATGTAGCCGCCTAAGGTCAGCAGCAGACCTGCTAAAGCCGTTCCCACACCGCCGCCGACCTTGATACCGACGGAGGAAGCAGAGAACATGGTGCCTTCCACGTGTACGCCCTTCTTCTTAAAGGTGTAGTCCGTGATGGCGGAAATCCAGGCATTTAAGGTACCGGTCAGCGGCGCCATGCCCAGGCCGGCGATGAAGATGGTGATCATCATCAGCGGAACGTTTTTCATCATACCGGCGGCCGCGAATCCGACACGGCCAACAAAGGCAAGAATGTATCCGTACAGGTTCAGTTTGTAGATGCTGCCCAGTTTCTGCACCAGCATCGGGGTGATTAAAAGGCCTAAGATCATGGGCAGCAGCGTAATGATGCTGAAGGTGCCGTACAGATCGGCGTTGCCCATAACGTCACGCATGAAGTACACGCCGGCGCCCTGCATACCGGTCTGCAGATAAACAAAGATGTAGATCAGAGCGATGATAATGAAGTACTTGTTCTGGAACAGGATCTTCACGCCTTCGATGATGCTGATCTCGTCCTTCGGGCCCGCGATGGAGGTGTCTTCGCCTTCTTCCGGCGGAAGTTCCTTCACGGACATAACGGAGATGGTGTTCACGATCAGGCCGATGATGGCGTACAGGATCGCCACGTTTCTCCAGCCAACCGCGCCGCCGCCGAAGGAGGATACCAGGCCCAGGGTAACATTGGCAACCACCATGTTGGTAGCCAGAGCGAATACGAAACGGAACACGCCCACCTGCACACGCTCGTTGGCGTTACGGGTGATCAGGGAGGTCAGCGCCGCATAGGCGATGTTGTTGGCCGTGTAGAAGACGGCGTTCAGCATCGTGTAGGCGATGAAGAAGAATGCGTACTGAGCGGTTTTGCCCCAGCTTAACGGCACGCAGAAGCAGGCCACCAGGAAAAGGGAGTTACCGATCTGTGAGTACAGCATCCAGGGACGGGCCTTACCCATCTTTGTATGCGTCTTGTCCATCAGGTTACCGAAGATCACGTCGGTGAAACCATCGAAGAACTTGGACAGCATGATCAGCGTACCGATGATTGCGCCCTCTAATCCCACGCTGTCGGTCAGGTAAACCATGACGAAGCTCGTCAGGATACCGTAAACCATGTTCGCGGCCAGGTCGCCGCTGCCGTAGCCGACTTTATTCCAGAAGGTCAAATACTTCTTCTCGGCTGCTGATGTCGTTGTTGTTTCCTTTGCCATCATTTCCTCTCTTTCTGTGGCCGCGGCTCTTTTACCTGCCGCATTGATAAAAAAGAAACATCTCCGCGCCCCCTCATTGCAACGGAGTTATTTCTAAAATATCGTCCGGCCCTCTCTCTTTGCCGGATGATTTTCGATTCCCACCGAAGGATTTCTCATCCTGCCCGATGTTTGATTATCGGTGTGCGGTCAGTCATTTTCATCCTGCCGCAGGCTCTGGTCCGTCTCAATGGTAAGCCTTGTCTTTTCCCAGTAGGCTTCCGGCGTGCGGTGAAAGGCCAGGACGTCATAGAGGATCTCCAGCGGGCGAGTGCCCTGCCGGCCCGGATCCTGGCAGATGGTGGCGTCGATGACGCCGTCCGCCAGCATTTTCCGCTGTTCCTCGCTGACCAGGTCGTTGGTGATGATCGAGATCTTCCGGCCAAAGGCCGCTTTGCGCAGCTGGGGACAGACGGAATAATTGCCCGGGTTGGCGATGTAAACCACGTTGATTTCTTCGTCTTCCCGAATCAGCCGGCAGGCTTTTGCCACTGCATCGAAGGCCTGGGCTGCGTCCTCATTTTCCGGCGTCTCTTCCTGCTTTGGCGCGGCCTCTTTAGCGCCAAAATAATCTCTGGAGGAGAGCACCCGTGCAGCGACCCGCATATCCGGGTACTTATTTTTCATCTCCTCTTCAAAACCGTCAAGACGCTGGGCGGAACTGGACAGATTTCCGGCGTCCACGGACATTAAAAGCACTTTTCCTTTTCCGCCGCTCATCAGAGCAGCCAGCCCGCAGGCCATGCGTCCGGACAGATGATAATCGCATCCTACATAAGCCAGGCATCCGGGGACGTCGCTGTCCATGTTGTAGGCGACCATGGGTACATCCGAGCCTTCGTTCTCCAGAAGCACCGTTCGCAGCGGCTGTACCAGCGTTCCCGGAAGCGCCCAGCCTGAAATCCGTGTGTGATCCCGAAGCCAGCGCAGCAGGTCGATTATTTTCTGCGGCGATGCGATGTCTTCTTCCCGCACCGGGAAAAACCGGACATCCACGCCCTGAGGCGCCAGTTCTTCCGCCTTTTTCCGCGCGGCCTGATACACCTTGGCAAAGAAGGGACCCTGCTCCATCTCCGGATACAGAAAGCCCAGATGCAGATCCTTTTTATGGGCGGCCAGCGCCATACCGGCTTCGCTGGGCTGATAATCCAGTTCCGCAAGAGCTTTGCGGATTTTCTCTTCGTTTTCTTCGCTGACGCGGCCCCGTCCATGCAGAACTCGATCCACTGTTCCGCGGGATACGCCGGCCAGCTTTGCGATGTCGCGAATCGTTGCCACGTTATGCCTCCTTAAATCTTTGGCATGTGCCCGTGCACATGCCTATATAGTACTTTTCCCAAGCTCATCTGTCAAGTCTCATTTCTAATCGGATGGGCAGGCTTTTCCGCCCATCCGATTCGCGCGATGCGCACATCTCGCGGTCTTACCGCTCGATGTACGTTGGCCCTCGCATGCATCGCGTGCGAGCACGCGCGCGTGCTCAGGCCTTATCGCGCAAAAAGCGGGCACGCATGCCCGCTTTTTCCTCAAATATCACCCGCCTTCAGGCGGAGGAGACAAAAGTGCCTGTCACTTTTGTCTCATTCGACACCCATGATTTCGTTGATGTAATCGCAGTAATCGTAGGGCTGCAGCTCCTCTAATCCAGCCACGAAGTTCTCCCAGTCACCGTCATCGGTAACATCCAGTTCACCATAGATGAACCGCGGAACCTCAACATCCATGTAAGCCGTCAGGCTGGAGTTGACAATACCCTGGGCTTCGGACTGCTCCTGGGTCAGCTGCTTCGTAACAGCGCCAAGGATGTAGCCGGTGTCTTCATACATCATCCACAGATCCACCGCGCGGGCTTCCGCATCGGTGTAGTTGCGGTCTAACTTCTCGTTGTACTGCAGGTACAGGCCGCGAAGCATGGTCAGCGCGTTCTCCAGACCGTCGATTTCACGAACCTTCGGGTTCTGAGAATAGGTGCCGTCACCGTTGTCGATCAAAGATCCGGTGATGCCATATTCGTTGTACAGGTCGTTCTGGATCTCAGACTGCAGCTCTTCTGTAAAGCCGCGGCAGGCAATCATGCCGCCCTCTTCGGTGTACAGATAATCCAGTGCGGTCAGCAGAGTTCCCAGATCCTTGTCCTTTGCCTTCTCGGTGATGATCTTGCAGGACGTGGAAATGTAGGCGTTGGCGAAGAACTGCTGGGGATCCTTGCCCTGGTCGTCCGCCGTGCCGTAAATATCGTTGATGGGCTGGGGAGCGCCGTAGATCACCGCGCCGTTTAAGTGATTGGAAGCATCTCCATCATCGGGATCAAGAGCATGTCCCAGCTGGTTTGTACGGCCATACCATACGCCAACCTTGCCGGAGAAGACCGACGGCTGGTCTACAGCCCAGAACAGCACGCCCGTGTTTTCTTCAAAGCCTTTGTTAATCCAGCCGTTCTTGGACCAGGTGCTGACGCACTCCAGATAGGCGCGGAAGTGATCTTCCGTGAAGCCGTACTGGCACTTGCCATCCTTATCCAGATAGTAGCCGGAACCGCCGCCGAAACCGGTCACCATTTCACCGGTGCCCCAGTAACCGCCGCTGGGAAGCTGCATGGCATAACCATCATCGATGCCTTCGCCTTCGATGGCTTCCATCATGATCTCCAGCATCCACTCCCAGTCAGAGATGTAAATCGGGTCGGGATTTCCGCTGGGGAATACCACGTCATCCGTCCAGACAGTGCGGTCGTCATTCCAGCTGCCGGTGAAGGCTTCACCGGTTTCCGGATTCTTGCCGTATTTCACCAGCCAGTCGCGGCGGTACACAAAACCGCACCAGCTGTCGTCCGGCCTATCCTGAACCACATAGATCTGCAGCAGGCGCGGCTCGCCGTCAACGTTGTTGTACAGCATACGGCCGAATTCCGGATGCTCTTCGATCCACTTCATGTAGTTGGGCATGAACTCTTCCACCAGATCCGTCAGATCCAGCGCGATGCCTTCTTCATAAAGCGCTGTGGCGGTGGTGCCAATGGAAGAAATATCCAGGATGTCCGGATAATCGCCGGTGGCCAGAAGGGTGTTGATGTAATCGGTACCACCTTCTGGGGGCGGCTGCGTGAAGTCGATATCAATCTTCTTCGCTTCTCCCGTGCCGTAAGCATCCCATTCCATGGGAAGGAACCAGTCCTTTACCACCGGGTTCTCATTGTAATCATCGTAATAGTTGGTGCTGTCGGCATTGGCCAGCAGCCAGCCGAAATCGGTGTCTCCACCGGCACCGCCCAGTTCCTGGCGCTCTTCTGCGGATAATCCGGTCGCGGAGGCCGTTTCTTCCGTTGCAGCAGCGTCATCTGTTGCAGCTTCCTGGGTGTCCGCAGCATCGTCCGCCGGAGTTTCTTCCGTGGCGGCGGGCTGCTCTGTGGCCGCAGGCTGTTCCGACGTATTGCCGGATCCGCCGCAGCCGGCTAACGCGGCGGCCGTCATCATTCCGGCCAGACCCAGCGCCAGCAGCTTTCTGATCTGATTTTTCATTCTTTATCCCTCCATCTGTTTTGTGTCTGGCTTTTGACTCGTGATGTTCAGCAAAAGCCCTCTTCTGTCTGCCGCCTTTTTCCTTCCCCAGGCGCAACAGACTGTAAATGCATCATAACAAAAACATCCGGCCATATGCAATAGCCAGATGTTGACTATGTTCACTTTTTCCTGTTTTTTTATGCATTTCCGGCGCCTGCCGGATGAGTTTTTCGGCCCGGGTCGCCTGCCCTGCCTGCCGCGGCAGTCTTAGCAGATCTCGCTGCCGTCCCGGATCTCTTTTTCCGGCTGCATCAGAATGACGTTGCCCTGATCGTCCTCCGCGCACAGGATCATGCCTTCGGACATCAGCCCCGCCAGTTTTGCCGGTTTTAAGTTTAACAGCACCATGACCTGGCGTCCCACCATATCTTCAGGGCTGTACCACTTTTTGATGCCGGAAACGATCTGACGCGTGGAGTCGCCGATGCGTACCTGAGAGCACAGCAGTTTTTTGGACTTGGGCACTTCTTCGCACTTTTCGATGGTGCCCACCACGAACTGCATCTTCGCGAAGTCGTCGTAGAGGATTTCTTCCTTGGGCTCCACGTGGATGGGACCGGCTTCGGCTTCGTCTTCCGCTGCGCCTTCTTCATTGGCTGTATCGGCAGAAGCAGCTTTTTCACCCTCTGCTGCAGGCGCGCCTGCGGCAGCCGCATTGGCCGCAGCCTGCTTTTCGGCGATTTCCGCCGCCTTTGAGAGCACTTCCTTCGGGTCCAGACGGGCGAAGAGAATTTCCGGGGTTTCCGTTACCTTCGTGCCGTCGGCGATGTGACCGAAGCGGTTTAAGTCATCGTACTCGATGGCCGCCGTGCCGATCTGCGCCAGAATCTTTTCTGCGGTCTTGGGCATGAAGGAGGACAGCAGCGTGGCGCCGATGGCGATGCCTTCCGCCAGATTGTAAAGCACCGTGGCCAGGCGATCCTGCTTTTCGGGATCCTTCGCCAGGGCCCAGGGCATGGTTTCGTCGATGTATTTGTTGCAGCGGCGGAACAGGTTGAAGATCTCCGTCATGGCGTCGGCCACGCGCAGATCCTTCATCTTGGCTTCCACCGCGTCGCGAAGGGCCGCAGCCTGGCTTTTCAGTTCTTCATCCACCGGCTCGGTGACGCCCCGGTTTTCCAGCACGCCGCCGAAATACTTGTTGCTCATGGACACGGTACGGTTCACCAGGTTGCCCATGGTGTTGGCCAGATCCGCGTTTAAGCGTTCCACCAGCAGATCCCAGGAGATGACGCCGTCGTTTTCAAATGGCATCTCGTGCAGCACGAAATAGCGCACCGCATCTACGCCGAACATGTCGGCCAGATCGTCGGCGTACAGCACGTTTCCGCGGGATTTGCTCATCTTGCCGTCGCTCTGGATCAGCCAGGGATGTCCGAACACCTGCTTGGGCAGGGGCTCACCTAAGGCCATCAGGAAGATGGGCCAGTAAATGGTATGGAAGCGGATGATATCCTTGCCGATTAAGTGCAGATCCGCCGGCCAGAAATCCTTGTACTGCTGGGAGGATTCGCCGCCGCAGTTGTAGCCGATACCGGTGATGTAGTTGGTCAGAGCGTCAAGCCACACGTATACCACGTGATCGGGATCGAAGTCCACCGGAATGCCCCACTTGAAGGAGGTGCGGGATACGCACAGATCCTGCAGACCCGGCAGCAGGAAGTTGTTCATCATCTCGTTTTTGCGGGAGACGGGCTGGATGAACTCGGGGTGGCTGTTGATGTGCTCGATCAGGCGGTCGGCGTATTTGCTCATGCGGAAGAAGTAGGCTTCTTCGCTGGCTTTTACCACCGGTCGGCCGCAGTCGGGGCACTTGCCGTCCACCAGCTGGGATTCGGTCCAGAAGCTTTCGTCCGGCACACAGTACCAGCCTTCGTAGCTGCCTTTGTAGATATCGCCCTGGTCGTACAGTTTTTTGAAGATTTTCTGTACCTGGCGCTCGTGATCGGCGTCTGTGGTGCGGATGAACTTGTCGTAGGAGGTGTCCATCAGATCCCAGATTCGCTTGATTTCGGCCACGGTCTGATCTACGAATTCCTTGGGCGTGATGCCTGCGGCCTTGGCTTTTTCTTCGATTTTCTGGCCGTGCTCGTCACTGCCGGTCTGGAAGAAGACGTTGTAGCCTTCCTGGCGGCGGAAGCGGGCGATGGCGTCTGCTAAGACGATTTCATATGTATTTCCGATATGCGGTTTGCCGGATGTGTAGGCAATCGCGGTGGTGATGTAGTAATTTCCTTTGTTTGCCATGTTGCTGCTCCTTGTTATATCAGGTTATATGCGGTTCTGCGTTTTCCGCTTCGTTTGTCTACTATAGCAGATTACGGATGATTGTTCCATGGTTTTTGCGGGAAGTGTATCAGGTCAGTTCTCGCGCTGGCGGCCCAGGGCATGCTCGCGAACACGTTGTCCGCTTTGCATGCTCCTGCGCCTGCCTGCGCGTTGCCCTTTACATCGCGCAATAGGGATTCCATCTGCGCTCATCACCGATGGAGGTGGATTCTCCGTGGCCGCATAAAACCTGGGTTTCGTCCGGTAGGGTCAGCAGTTTTTCCCGGATGCCGGCCACCAGCTGGGCCATGCTGCCTCCCGGGAAATCGGTGCGTCCTACAGAGCCGGCAAACAGGGTATCGCCGGCGATCAGCAGTCCTTCCCTGGGAAAATAGAAGCAGCAGCCGCCGGGGGTGTGCCCCGGGGTGTGCAGCACAGTGAAGGTCATGCCCGCCAGGGTCATCTGCTGCCCGTCACGGACGTATGTATCTGCGCTGTACGCCGTCGGCTGACCCATCATGCCGCCGGACTGGTTACGCCGGGGATCTTCCAGGGTTTCTTTTTCCGCCTCGTGGGCGATCACCGGGATCTCGTATTCCTCCGCCAGCTCTTCTGCCGCGCCGGCGTGATCAAAGTGGCCGTGGGTCAGAAGGATAAGTCGGATCGTAGCCATGTCGTTCTGTGGGCCAAGGAGTTGATCATGTGGTTTGTCTTGCTAAG